>NZ_JBJDQT010000014.1:0-173817 GCF_044903565.1 Streptomyces sp. NPDC004065
CAGCGGTTCCAACTTCGGACCACGACGCGGCACCGGCACCCCGGCAGAAGAACTCATACGAGATCTAACGACGGACTACCGGCGCAGGACACTAGCGCAGGCGCTGGCTGATGACCTTCGACACGCCGTCGCCCTGCATGGAGACGCCGTAGAGCGCGTCGGCGACCTCCATGGTGCGCTTCTGGTGCGTGATCACGATCAGCTGTGAGGTCTCCTGCAGCTCCTGCATGATCCGGATCAGCCGCTGCAGGTTGGTGTCGTCGAGGGCGGCCTCGACCTCGTCCATGACGTAGAACGGGCTCGGACGGGCCTTGAAGATCGACACCAGCAGCGCCACCGCCGTCAGCGAGCGCTCGCCGCCCGAGAGCAGGGACAGCCGCTTGACCTTCTTGCCCGGCGGGCGGGCCTCCACGTCGACGCCCGTGGTGAGCATGTTGTCCGGGTCGGTCAGCACCAGGCGTCCCTCGCCGCCCGGGAACAGCCGGGAGAACACGCCCTCGAACTCGCGGGCGGTGTCCCGGTAGGCCTCGGTGAAGACCTGCTCGACCCGCTCGTCGACCTCCTTGACGACCTGGAGCAGGTCGGCGCGGGTCTTCTTCAGGTCCTCCAGCTGCTCGCTGAGGAACTTGTGCCGCTCCTCCAGCGCCGCGAACTCCTCCAGGGCCAGCGGGTTGACCTTGCCGAGCTGCTGGTAGGCGCGCTCCGCGGCCTTGAGCCGCTTCTCCTGCTCGGCCCGGACGAAGGGCCTGGGGCGGTTGCGCGGGTGGTCGGGGTCCTCCGGCAGTTCCTCGCCCTCCGCGGGGGGCGAGGGGGGTACGGGCTGGTGCGGGCCGTACTCCGACACCAGCCCGGCCGGCTCGACGCCCAGTTCCTCGAGCGCCCTGGTCTCCAGCTGCTCGATCCGCAGCCGCTTCTCGGCACCGAGCACCTCGCCCCGGTGCACGGAGTCGGTCAGCTTGTCCAGCTCGGCCTTCAGATCGCGGCCCCTGGCGCGGGCGGCGGACAGTTCCTGCTCCCGGTGCGCCTTGGCGGTCTCGGCGGCGGTGCGCTCGCGCTCGGCGCGGGCCAGGGAGACCTCGATGTGCGCGAGCAGCTGGCGGGCGCCGGAGGCGACGGCACCGGCCACGGCGGCCTCGTGGCGCAGCCGGGCCCGCCGCTGCTCGGCCCGGGCGCGGGCCTCGCGTTCGGCGCGGGCGGCCCGGTCCAGCGAGTCGGCCCGGCCGGCCAGTCCCTTGACCCGTTCCTCGTGCGTACGGACCTGGAGGCGGGCCTCCATCTCGGTCTGGCGGGCGTTGGCGCCGTCGGCGGCGAGCCGGTCGCGCACGGAGGTGTCGGGTTCCTCCTCGACCGGCATCTCCTCGGCCACGGCGAGGCGTTCGGCGAGTTCCTCGACCTCCGCCAGGGCCTTCTCCAGCGCCTCCTGGGCGCGGGCGGCGGCGGCCGTGGACCGCTCGGCCTCCCCGGCCGCGCCGCGGGCCTGGCCGGCGAGCCGTCCGAGCTGCTGGGCGACGGCCGATTTCTCCCGGTCGGCGGCCCGCCGCCGCTCCCCCAGCTCCTCGACCAGCGCGGCGCACTCCTGGCGGCGCGCGGCGGCCCGGGCCTGCGCCTCGGCCAGCTCGTCGCACCGCACGGCGAGTTCCGCGAGCTCGGCGGCGGCCTCGTCGACGGACGCCTGCACCTCCAGCAGGCTGGGCGCTCCGGCGGATCCGCCCTGCGCGAAGTGCGCCCCGAGCAGGTCGCCCTCGGCGGTGACGGCGGTGAGGTGGGGGTGCGTGCGCACCAGTTCCTCGGCGTCCTCCAGCGTGCCGACGACGACGATCCCGCGCAGCAGCGTGCGCACGGCGGGCATCAGCCCGGCGGGACCACGGACGAGGTCGGCGGCGAAGGGCGGAAGGGCGGCGTCGCCGGGAGCCGGCCCGGCGGGCAGGGAACGGTGCGGGGCGGGGGCGGCCGGTACCGAACCGTACGGCGCGGGGTCGTCCGAGGGCCGGGCCGCCGGCTCGTCCGGGGCGGTCGTGACCAGCAGGGCCGCGCGGCCCGCGTCCTGTTTGCGCAGCAGGCGGATGGCGTCGGCCGCGACGGCGGGAGTGGTGACCGCGAGGGCGTCGGCCGCCGCGCCGAAGGCGGCGGCCAGCGCGGTCTCGTGCCCGGGGGCGACGGTGAGCAGTTCCGCCGCCGGACCCAGGAGACCGGTGAGGCGTTCCCGGGCCTCGAGCAGGGCGCCCGTGCCGTCCTTGCGGCGCAGCCCGAGGGCGAGCGCGTCGTGCCGCGCCTGGGTCGCCGCGCGTCTGCGCTCCGTGGCGGTGGCCGCCTCACGGGCCGAGGTCAGGGCGCTCTCCGCCTCGGCCAGCGCCTTTTTCGCCGCCTCGTGCCGCTCGGCGAGTTCGTGGTCGTCGGCGTCGAGGCCGTCGACCTCGGCCTTCAGCGCCTCGTACTCCTCCTGGGCGCGCACCGCCCGCTCCTGGGCCTCGTCCCGGGCGGCGGCCAGCCGGTCGATCTCGGCCTGGGCGGAGGCGGCGCGGGAACGGGCCGCGCCCACCTGGCCGCTGAGCCGGGCCAGGCCCTCGCGGCGGTCGGCGATGGCGCGGGCGACGTCCTTCAGACGGCGTTCCTCGACGGCGAGTTCGCGTTCCAGTTCGGCGCGGTGGGCCACGGTGTCGTCGAGCGCCCGCTGGGCGGCCTCCAGGGCCGCCTCCAGTTCGGCCTCCTGCTCGCGGACGCGGGCCGCCTCGCGCTCCAGGTCCTCGGGGTCGCGGCCGCGCCGCTCGTCGAGCGGCGCGGAGGTGGCGCTCTTGACCCGGGCGTCGGCGAGGGAGACGGTGCCGCGGACGCGTTCGGCCAGCTGGGAGAGTTCGTACCAGGTCTGCTGGGCGTTCTGCAGGCGCGGGGTGAGCCGGCGCACCTCGTCCTCGAGGGCGGCCTCGCGCTGGAGCGCCCCGCGCAGCTCCTGCTCGGCGGCCTCCTTGCGCTCCTTGAGGGCCGCCTCGTCGGCGACCTCGGCCTTGAGCGCCTCGCGCAGCCGTACGAGATCGTCCGCCAGCAGCCTGAGCCGTGCGTCGCGCAGGTCGGCCTGGATGACGGCCGCCCTGCGCGCGACCGCCGCCTGGCGGCCGAGCGGCTTGAGCTGGCGGCGCAGTTCGTCGGTCAGGTCCTGCACCCGGGCGAGGTTGGCCTGCATCGCGTCCAGTTTCCTGAGCGCCTTCTCCTTGCGCTTGCGGTGCTTGAGGACGCCCGCGGCCTCCTCGATGAAGGCGCGGCGGCCCGTCGGGTCGGCGTGCAGCACGGAGTCCAGCTGGCCCTGGCCGACGATGACGTGCATCTCCCGGCCGATGCCGGAGTCGGACAGGAGTTCCTGGATGTCGAGGAGGCGGCAGGTGTCGCCGTTGATCTGGTACTCGCTGCCGCCGTTGCGGAACATGATCCGCGTGATGGTGACCTCGGCGTACTCGATGGGCAGCGCGCCGTCGGAGTTGTCGATGGTCAGGGACACCTCGGCGCGGCCGAGCGGCGGGCGCCCGGTGGTGCCGGCGAAGATGACGTCCTCCATCTTGCCGCCGCGCAGCGACTTGGCGCCCTGTTCGCCCATGACCCAGCTGAGCGCGTCCACGACGTTGGACTTGCCCGAGCCGTTCGGGCCGACGACGCACGTGATCCCCGGTTCGAACCGGAGCGTGGTCGCCGAGGCGAACGACTTGAACCCGCGGAGGGTCAGGGCCTTGAGGTGCACGGCGTCGGACTCTACCCGGCACGGCCGTCTCACTCCATGAACCCTCGGGACCGTCCGGTTTCACGCATGAACATGCAGGGCACACCAGACGTTGAAGAAGGTGAAAAGTGCGCGGGGGCAAAGAAGACGGGGGCCAAGAAAGAAGGGACGCCGAAGCGTCCCTTGCAACTCTGACAGCTGAGCGGTTGATACGGGCAGCCCAACCACTGTGTCGTTGTGCGATTCAGTGATCAGGTGAGCGCAGGCTCCGCCTGGTGTGCGTCAACACGCTCCATGATCCTGTCGCGAGAAGCGGCAGCCGCCAGCGCGTCGTTCTCCTCCTGGATCCGTACGAGCTCGGATTCCAGGTCCTGGACGCGCTGCTGGAGCCGTCGCATCTCGGCGAGGAGTCGAGGGTCGGAGCCGCCGACGTAACCGAGAAGCGCCTTTGCCATGATGGATGGTCCTCCACACTGAGTGACCGACCGAAGCGGTGTGGGTCGTGAGGGATTCGCACCCGTGGTGCTTGGCACTGTTGAGTTTGTGCTGCCGTTCATCCATGCCAAACAGCTAAGGTGCGCGGGCTTTCAGCGTCTCACCAAAAAGTTTGACGGTCAACACGATCACGCCCCGTATCCATGGGCGTCCCGGGGGCGCGCGACCGGAAACGGTGGCGCTGCGACTCCTGCGGGACCTTCGGGGTGTGCCGATCATCCTGCCGTGCGGAGCCTCCCACGACAAGCGCTCCTTGGCAACCACCTGCTCCTTTTCCCTCCGGGCAGATGCCGGTGGCAGGTGCGCGGTCCCGCTCCGGGCGGCGGGGCGCGGCCGGCTCAGCGGATCGCGAAGCCCTCGTAGCCCCCGCGGGGTGTGTCCCAGATCTCGGTGACACCGTCCACATGTCCGGGCGTGTCGCCGCCCTGGAGCCAGTCGAGGAGCTTCTGGCAGCGCTCGCGGGCGCCCTCGGCGACCACCTGGACGCGTCCGTCGCCCAGATTGAGAGCAAAACCACTCAGGCCGCCGATCTCCAGGGCCCTTGCCCGGGTGAACCAGCGGAAACCGACACCCTGCACCCGCCCGCGGACCCAGGCGACCAGTCGAACATCATCGCTCATGGCTGCAACCTAACCGGCCAATGTCACTCGGGGCACTTCCTCCCCTCGCGCCATGCGGTACCGTCCCCACCCAATGAATCTCATATGAAACTCACTCGATCGAGTGAGTCTGGTTGACCGCGTCGGCCGAGAGTGCGGCGCGTGTCGGCCGCTGGGACGAGGAAGGCCAGGACATGGGACGCCACCGACGCTCGGACGCCGGCCGCGCCGCCACGGGCCGCGCCACGGGGGTTGCACAAGCGCAGGGCTCGTACGCGCAGGGCCGCGGCCCGAGGGACTCGTACGCCGAGGACGGCTTGGGCATCGCTCCCTACCTCAACCCGGAACGGTACGCCGACTCCTATACGAGGGCCGAGGAGTACCTGTTCGCCACGGACGACGACTACGCCCGGGCCACCGACACCGTGGTCTTCCCGGCCGAGGGCTTCAACCCCTCGATGGGCCCGCGCCGCGGCGGCGGCCACCGCAAGCGGAAGGCGGCCACGCCGGTCCGCACCGGACTGCTCGGCGTCTCCGCCGCGGTCGCCCTCGGCACGGTCGCGGTCGCCACGGGTGCCGTGCCCGGCCTGGAGAACTACAAGCTGGGCGGCGGCGGCAGCAGCGGCGCGGACAAGGTGCAGGCCGCGGGCTCGCCGACGAACAGCGAGAGCCAGCAGGGCGGTACGTCCGGCAGCGCGGAGCCCGGCAGCGGCCGTTCGGCGGGCTCCCCCGCCGGCCGCGACACCGGCCGCCCGGCCGTGCCCTCGCAGTCCGCCCCCGCCTCCTCCTCCGCCCCGGCCGCCGAGGCCCCGACGGCCGCGCCCTCCGAGCCGGCCGCCACGGAGCCGGCCGCCACCGAGCCGACGTCCGCGCCGGCCGCGACGAAGAAGCCGGGGTCCGAGCCGACCCGGGCGGCCCCGAAGGCGCCGGGCCGGTCCAAGGACCCGGCGGCGCTTCCCGCCCAGGCCGCGGCCGAGGCGCAGGTCCTGGCACTCGTCAACGAGGAGCGGGCCAAGGTGGGCTGCAGCCCGGTCGCGGCCAGCAGCGCGCTGACCGGCCTGGCGGAGAAGTTCAGCAGGGCCATGGCCACTCAGGACTTCTTCGACCACACCGACCCCAGCGGCGCCTCGCCGTGGGACCGCGCGGCCGAACTCGGCATCTCCAACCTCGGCGGCGAGAACATAGCCCGCGGCCAGGCCGACGCGGAGGCGGTCATGGAAGCCTGGATGAACAGCCCCGGCCACCGCGCCAACATCCTGAACTGCGACTTCAAGACCCTGGGCGTCGGCGTCCACTTCGGCTCCGGGGGGCCGTGGTGGACACAGGACTTCGGCTACTGAGACAACCGCGGGCCGGGGTCGAGTGCCGCGGCGCACGGTGACGGGCGTGGGGTAGGTTGCCCGGCATGAGCGGACTCGGAGGCGTTGCCTGGCCGCCCGCGCCGATCAGGACCGAGCGGCTGGTGCTGCGCGAGGGCGCGGCCCGGGACCGGGCGGTGTTCATCGAGTTGCTCGCCTCGGCTCGGGTGCGCACCTATCTCGGCGGGCCCCGGCCGCGTGAGGAGCTCGAGCGGGTGGTGCCCGAGGTCCCCGGGCGGCGTCCCGGCACCTTTGTGGTCGATCTCGGCGGAGTGATGATCGGCACGGTCGGGCTCGACCGGCGCGACGCCGAGCGTCCCGGGCATCTGCGTCCGGAGGCCGGGGAGGCCGAACTCGGGTACATGTTCCTGCCCGAGGCATGGGGACGCGGGTACGCCGCCGAGGCGTGCGCGGCGGCCCTCGGCTGGTTCGCCGGCGCGTTTCCCGGCGAGCCGGTGGTGCTCTGCACCCAGACCGCCAACGACCGCTCGGTGCGCCTGGCGGCGAAGCTGGGGTTCACCGAGGTGGAGCGGTTCGAGGAGTTCGGCGCCGAGCAGTGGTTCGGCCGGTGGTCCCCCATCGCGCCCTCGGCTTGAGTCCCGGGCCGCCCCGCGCGCGTCGGCGGCCGATCGTCAGGCCGCCGCGCGGCCCTGCAGGAGGGTCCGGGCGGTCTCGGCGACACGGCGGCCGAGGTGTTCGGCGGTGGCGATGTCGGACTTGTGGACGGCCTCCGGGCCCTCGTCGACGTTGGCCTGGGCCGCCGCGCCGGCGAAGAAACCGAGGCGGTTGAGGTCGTTCTCGGAACCGGCGCTGCTGTTCCAGCCCGGGTGCAGGCCGAGGTTGACCCAGTGCATGCCGTGCTGGGCGGCGAGGATCTGGAAGAACTGCAGGGTGTGCAGCTTGTCGCCGCTCTTGGAGCCCGAGGCGGTGAAGCCGGCGGCCAGCTTGTCCCTCCAGTCCTGCCCGAACCAGCGCTTGGAGGACGCCTCGGCGAAGGCGTGGAAGGCGCCCGAGGCGGTGCCCATGTAGGTCGGCGAGCCGAAGACGACCGCGTCGGAGGCGTCGAGCGTCGCCCACTGCTCGTCGGTGATCTCGTCCACCTCGATCAGGTGCACCTCGGCGCCCGCCTCGACGGCGCCCGCGCGGACGGCCTCGGCGAGGACGGCGGTGTGGCCGTGGGCGGAGTGGTAGGCGATGGAGACAACGGGGGTGGTCACGGGTGTTCTCCTGGGGATGGGCAGGGGTCGGGTACGGCACCGCACGGCAGCCGCGGTATCTCGGCAGCTCGGCGATGATGAGGAAAGGAAAGCACTAACTTTTGGTTAGCGCAAACTGCGGGTTGGCGCTGTGTTCGCGTACGCTCTCATCATGAGCAGCACGCAGGAGTGCCCCCAGGAGCGCGACCTCCCGTACAACGTGTTCGCCCGGGCCTGCCCCTCGCGCGGCACGCTGGAGCACGTCACCGGCCGGTGGGGCGCGCTGACGCTGGGCGCCCTGCACGAGGGTTCTCTCCGCTTCAACGAGCTGCGGCGCCGGGTGGACGGCGTGAGCGAGAAGATGCTGTCCCAGACCCTGCACGCGCTGGAGCGGGACGGGCTGGTGCACCGCGAGGCGCAGCCGACGAACCCGCCGCGCGTGGACTACGAGCTGACTCCCCTGGGCCACGAGGTGGCCGGGCGTCTGCTGGACCTCATCCACTGCGTGGAGGGCCGGATGGACGACGTCCTCGCGGCGCGCGAGGCGTACGACGCCCGTCAGGGCTGACCCGGGGCGGGCCGGGACGGCGGCAGGGCAGGCGGCCCGGTCAGGCGGCCCGCGCGCCCGAGGGGCACGGCGGTCAGGCGACCCGCGCGCCCGAGGGGCACGGCGGTCAGGCGGCCGGCGCGCCCGAGGGGCGCGGCGGGCGCTGGCACTTCGGGCAGTAGTAGCTCGAGCGGTTCATCCAGGGGCGGCGGCGCATCGGGGTGGCGCAGCGGCGGCAGGGCAGGCCCTCGCGGCCGTAGGCGTCCAGGGAGCGGTCGAAGTACCCGGACTCGCCGTTGACGTTCACGTACAGGCTGTCGAAGCTGGTGCCGCCGACGGCGAGGGCGGCGTTCATCACGTCCCGGACGTGCGCGAGGAGTTCGGCCGTGCGCGGGCGGGTGAAGGCGGCGGTGGGCCGCTCGTAGTGGACGCGGGCGCGCCACAGCGCCTCGTCGGCGTAGATGTTGCCGACGCCGCTGATCAGCGACTGGTCGAGCAGGGCGCGTTTGATGGTGGTCCGCTTGCGGCGCAGGGCCTGGTGGAAGGCCTCGTCGTCGAACAGCGGGTCGAGGGGGTCGCGGGCGATGTGCGCGATGACGTCCGGCAGCCCGTCGGGGCCGGTCTCGTGCAGCGACAGGCCGCCGAAGGTGCGCTGGTCGACGAAGCGGAGCTCGGTGCCGAGGGCGTCGGTGAACCGGACGCGGATGCGCAGGTGCTTCTCGGTGGGGGCCTGGTGCGGCCGGACCAGCAGCTGGCCGCTCATGCCCAGATGGGCCAGGACTGCCTCGCCGGTGTCCTCCAGGGGGAGCCAGAGGTACTTGCCGCGGCGGCTCGGCGTGCCCACGCGGTGTCCCTCGAGCCGGTGCGCGAAGTCCTCCGCGCCCGCCAGGTGGCGCCGTACCGCACGCGGGTGCAGCACCTCGACCTCGCCGACGCTGCGGTGGGCGACCCACCGCTCGAGACCGCGCCGGACGACCTCGACCTCGGGCAACTCGGGCATGGCTGTTTCCGTCCGCGTGTCGACGGCCGCGCGGGCCGTCGTGGCGTCCGGGCGGCCGCTGCCGCCCGCCCGGACATGAAGGATCACGGGCACTGAAGGGTCACGGGCACCGGACCCGGCCGCCCGCGGGGGTGGCCCGACGGGGCCACCCCCGCGGGCGGCCGGCCTGGACCGGGCGGCCGGCCCCGGGCGGGGGCGGGCGCCCGGTCGTACCGTGCGGGGGCGGGTGTCAGGCGGAGGTCGGGGCCTCGTCCGCCTTCTCGGCGGCCTCGGCGTCCTCGGCCTTCCCGGTGGCGGCGGCGTCCGCCGCGGCCTGGGCCGCCGCCTTCGCGCGCTCGTCCGCCGCGGCCCGGATGGCCCGCCAGGCGGACTCCGCGGCCTGCTGCTCCGCCTCCTTCTTGCTGCGGCCGGTGCCGGTGCCGTACGAGACGCCTCCGACGCGAGCGGCAGCAGTGAAGGTCTTCTCGTGGTCGGGACCGGTCTCCGTGACCAGGTACTCGGGAACGCCGAGCCCCTCGGTCGCGGTGAGCTCCTGGAGGCTGGTCTTCCAGTCCAGGCCGGCTCCGAGGTTGGAGGACTTCTCGATCAGTGGGTCGAACAGGCGGTGCACCAGCTCGGACGCCGCCTCCAGGCCCTGGTCGAGATAGACCGCGCCGATCACCGCTTCCAGGGTGTCGGCGAGGATGGACGCCTTGTCCCGGCCGCCCGTGCCCTCTTCACCGCGGCCGAGCCGGATGAAGGAACCCAGGTCGAGCCCGCGGCCCACCTCCGCCAGCGCACGAGAGTTGACCACCGCGGCCCGCAGCTTGGCCAGCTGGCCCTCGGGCAGGTCGGGGTGGGTGCGGTACAGCGTGTCCGTGACGACGAGGCCGAGGACGGAGTCTCCGAGGAACTCCAGCCGCTCGTTCGTCGGCAGGCCGCCGTTCTCGTACGCGTAGGAACGGTGGGTCAGCGCACGCACCAGAAGGGCGGACTCGAGCTGGTAGCCGAGCCGCCCTTCCAGAAGCGTGTGGGACGAGGCCGTGTTGTCCGACTTCTTCCTGGCGGTCGATTCCGCCTTGGCGTCAGCCGCCTTCTTGGCAGTGGACACGGTGCCTCTCACCAGCCGCTCAGACCTCGAGGACCTGGCGCTTGTTGTAGGTGCCGCAAGACGGGCACGCGATGTGCTGCTGCTTGGGCTCGTGGCAGCGCTCGCACGCAACCAGGGTGGGGACCGCAGCCTTCCACTGCGACCGGCGGTGGCGCGTGTTGCTGCGCGACATCTTCCGCTTCGGAACAGCCACGGCTACTTCTCCTGCTTCTCGTCGACGCCCGCTTCGGCGCCGCTCATCTCGTCCTTCTCGCCGTCCGTCATGGTGTCGGCGAGTCCCTGCAAAGCCGCCCAACGGATGTCGACGGCGTCGTGGTGGTGGTCCGGGTCGTCCGCGAGCCGCGCCCCGCACTCGGAGCACAGACCCGGGCAGTCTTCCTGGCACACCGGCTGCATCGGCAGTGCGAGCACCACCGCATCGCGCAGCAGAGGTTCGAGGTCGAAGAGTCCGTCCTCGAGGAAGGCCCTGTCCTCGTCGTCCTCGGCGTCGTCGCCGGGTTCCGCGATCACGCGGCCCCGGTCGTCGGCGTCAGGGTACGAGAACATCTCCTGGAAGTCCGCTTCCACGTCGAGCTGAAGCGGCTCCAGACACCTTACGCACTCCCCCTCGGCCTGTGCACGGGCGGTGCCTGTGACGAGCACACCTTCCATGACCGACTCGAGCCGGAGTTCGAGCTCCACCGGAGCGCCTTCCGGCACTCCGACGACCTTCTGGATGCCGAGGTCCTGGGGGGCCGGGACCGTGCGGGTCAGGCGCTGCAGCGCACCGGGACGCCGCCCCAGCTCGTGCGTGTCGAACACGAGAGGGTTGCGGTGGTCGAGGCGCGCGTTGTGGGCCATTCCTGCTTTCGGTTTCCGGGCTCGGCGTGACGCCTCCCCGGCGGGTGTTCCGGGCGGCGTCGGTCGCGGACGTACGCGGCGTGTACGAAGACAGCGCGAACGGACGCGCGACCGAAGAGCCAGGATACTGGACCTTTCGCTCTCGGCCCAATCCGGTGGTCGCCGGTCCCGCCGCGGTCCTACAGGCCGCGGCCCTGCTCGTACGCCCGCAGCTGCTCCGCGCTGATCATGCTGGTGTCGAACAGGCTGGTCTCGTCGAGCGCGTAGCCCTGCTGGTCCTGGTGCTGCTGGTGCTGCTGGGGCTGCTGGACCTGCTGCTCCTGGTTCGGGTCGTAGGCCTGCTGCGGCTGCTGGGCGTCGTAGCCGGTGTAGCCGTACGGGCCGGCCTGCTGGTAGCCGTAGCCGTCCTGGCCGTAGGCGTCCTGGCCGTAGGCGTCCTGGCCATAGCCGTCCTGGCCGTATCCCTGCTGGTAGCCGCCGTAGGAATCGCCCTGCGCGGGCTGCTGGTAGCCGTAGGCGGGCTGGGGCTCGTACTGCGGCTGGGGCGGCTGGACCGGCTGGGCGGGCGGCTCGACCGGCTGCGCCTGGGCCGGGATGGTGGGCGCCGGGCTGTCCGCGAGCGCGGCGAGGTCGGCGAGGTAGTCGGCGTCGCTGGAGTGCCGGCGGGTCGTGGTGTCGTCGGCGAGGGCGCCGAGGTCGTCGGTGGCGATGCGGCCGTGCAGCTTCTGCCGGCCCCGGCCGACGGCCTCCAGGGTCTTGGCGAGGACCGCCTCGAAGGCGCCGAGCTTGGCGTCGACGTAGGCGTCGGCGGTGCGGCGCAGGGTCTCCGGGTCGTGGCTGCGCTCGGGGGCGTCCTCGTCCTCGTAGCCGTCCTCGTCCAGCCCGGGGCCGGTGCCCAGCAGCTTCTCGCGGCCGCGGCCGACGGAGCCGAGCGTCTTGGTGAGGACGACCTCGAAGTTGGCGAGCTTGGAGTCGACGTAGTCGTCGGCCTCGGCGCGGACCTCCTCGGCCTCCGCGCGGGCCTCGGCGAGGATGCGGTCGGCCTCGGCCTGGGAGCGGCGGGCGATCTCGGTGCCGGAGATCAGCGAGCCGCGCTCGGCGTGCGCGCTCTCGATGATCCGCTCGGCCTCGCGCCGGGCCTCCTCGACCATCTGCTCGCGGTCGCCGATCAGCTCCTGGGCCTGCGCCAGGGAGCCGGGCAGCGCCTGGCGGACCTCGTCGAGCAGCGCGAGCAGTTCGGCGCGGTTGATCACGCACGACGCCGACATGGGCATGGACCGGGCGCTGGAGACCGCGGCCACGATCTCGTCGAGCTTCTTCTGCACGTCCACGGTGTGCTCGCCACTCTCTACCGGTGTTGGAGACGGACGGAACGACTGTACGGCCATGAGGTGATCGACCGACACCGGGTGACGCACCGTCAGGGGCCGCTCCTGAGCCGAGGGGCGGCTCAGTCCTTCTTCAGCCGCCGGGTGAGCGCCTCGAGGACGACCGGCGGCACCAGGTGGGAGACGTCCCCGCCCCAGGCCGCGACCTCCTTGACGAGCGAGGAGGACAGGAAGCTGTAGGTGGGGTTGGTGGGCACGAAGAGGGTCTCGACGCCGGAGAGGCCGTTGTTCATCTGGGCCATCTGCAGCTCGTAGTCGAAGTCGCTGACCGCGCGCAGGCCCTTGACGATGGCGGGGATGTCGCGCTGCTTGCAGAAGTCGACGAGGAGGCCGTGGAAGGCCTCGACGCGGACGTTGCCGTAGTCGGCGGTGACCTGGCGGATGAGGTCGATCCGCTCGTCGATCTCGAACAGGCCCTTCTTCGACTGGTTGATCATCACCGCGACGTAGACCTCGTCGTACAGGCGGGAGGCGCGGGCGATGATGTCGAGGTGTCCGTTGGTGATCGGGTCGAACGACCCGGGACAGACGGCGCGGCGCACTTGTGATCCCTCGCTTCCCGGTCCGGTCATCGTGCGTCTTCGCACGTGGAGGCGGCGCGACCGTACCAAAACGTTCCCTCGCCGTAGCGACGGGCCCGGATCGCGTCGAACCCCGGCGGCCACCGGAACTCGCCGCCTCTGGTGCTGCGCTCCACGGTGACGAGGGCTTCCCCGGCGAGCCAGCCCTGGGTGCGGAGTGTGAGCAGGATCTCCCGAAGATCGTCGTCGGAGACGGCGTACGGCGGGTCGAGGAAGGCGATCTCGTACGGCTCGCCCGGGGGCGGGGACTGGACGATCTGTTCCGCTTTGCCCGTCCGCACCTCGGCGCCGGGCAGGCCGAGTGCCCTCACGTTCTCCCGGACGGTGCGGGCCGCGCGGGCGTCCGCCTCGACGAGCAGGGTGTGCCCGGCGCCGCGGGAGAGCGCCTCCAGGCCCACGGCGCCGGAGCCGGCGTACAGGTCGAGGACGCGTTCGCCCTCCAGCGGGCCGCCGAGCAGGGACTGCCAGGTGGAGAAGAGCCCCTCGCGCGCCCGGTCCGAGGTGGGCCGGGTGCCGTGGCCCGGCGGTACGGCGAGTCGGCGTCCGCCGGCCCGGCCGGCGATCACGCGGGTCATGTCCTTGTCCTTCTCGTCCTTGGCGCCCTTGTCGTCCCGTGCCGTCCGTGCCGTCCGTGCCGTCCTCGGCGGTGGCGGCCGGCGGCCGGCCGCCACCAGTGTGTCAGCCCTTGTCCAGGTACCGCTCCCGCTCCTCGTCCAGCAGGGCGTCCAGAGCCGTGCGCAGGCCGGGCAGGTGCTCCAGGTCCGGGTCGGCGGCCACCACCGCGGTGGCCTCCTCGCGGGCCTCGGCGATGATCTCCTCGTCGTCGATGACGGCGAGCACCCGCAGGCTGGAGCGCACCCCGGACTGGGCCTGGCCGAGCACGTCGCCCTCGCGGCGCTCCTCGAGGTCGATGCGGGACAGCTCGAAGCCGTCCAGGGTGGAGGCCACCGCGTCCAGTCGCCGGCGGGCCGGGCTCGCCTCGGGCATCTCACTGACCAGCAGGCACAGACCGGGCGCGGAGCCGCGGCCGACCCGGCCGCGCAGCTGGTGCAGCTGGGAGACGCCGAAGCGGTCGGCGTCCATGATCACCATCACCGTGGCGTTCGGCACGTTGACGCCGACCTCGATGACGGTGGTGGCGACCAGCACGTCGGTGTCCCCGGCGGCGAAGCGGCGCATCACCGCGTCCTTGTCGTCGGGCTGCATCCTGCCGTGCAGCACCTCGACCCGCAGGCCCCGCAGCGGGCCCTCGGCGAGCTGCCCGGCCACGTCCAGGACGGCGAGCGGCGGGCGCTTCTCGGCCTCGTCCTCGGGGGACGCGGCCCGGGCGGACTTCTTCGGGCCGCCCGGCTCGTCGGCGTCGTCCCCGATGCGCGGGCAGACGACGTACGCCTGGTGGCCCTTGGCCACCTCCTCGCGCACCCGCTCCCAGGCGCGCGCCAGGAAGTGGGGCTTGTCGGCGGCCGGGACGACATGGCTGGCGATGGGCGAGCGCCCGGCGGGGAGCTGGTCGAGGACGGAGGTCTCCAGGTCGCCGAAGACCGTCATCGCGACCGTGCGCGGAATGGGGGTGGCGGTCATGACGAGCAGGTGCGGGGGCTGCTTGCCCTTGCCGCGCAGGGCGTCGCGCTGCTCCACGCCGAAGCGGTGCTGCTCGTCGACGACGACCAGGCCCAGGTCGTGGAACTGGACCTTGTCCTCGATCAGCGCGTGGGTGCCGATGACGATGCCGGCCTCGCCGGTGGCCAGGTCGAGCAGGGCCTGGCGGCGGGCCGCGGTGCCCATGGAGCCGGTGAGCAGCACCACCTTGGTGGCGTGCTCGGCGCCGCCCAGCATGCCGCCCTCGGCGAGTTCCCCCATCATCTCGGTGACCGACCGGTGGTGCTGCTGGGCCAGCACCTCGGTGGGCGCGAGCATCGCGGCCTGCCCGCCGGCGTCGACGACGGCGAGCATGGCGCGCAGCGCGACGAGCGTCTTGCCGCTGCCGACCTCGCCCTGGAGCAGCCGGTGCATCGGGTGCTCGGTGGCCAGGTCGGCGAAGATCTCCCGGGAGACCTTCCGCTGGCCCTCGGTGAGGGTGAAGGGGAGGCGGTCGTCGAAGGCGGCGAGGAGGCCGTCGGGGGCGGGTCTGCGGGGCGCCGCCGGGAGCTGGGCGTCGGCGTGGCGGCGGCGGGCGAGGGCGACCTGGAGGACGAAGGCCTCGTCCCACTTCAGGCGGGCGCGGGCCTCGGCGATGTCCGCCTTGGTCCGCGGCCGGTGGATCTTCTCCAGCGCCTCGGGGAGGTTGACCAGGCCGCGGCCGGCGCGCAGGGAGGCGGGCAGCGGGTCGGCGGCCTCCCGGGCGCTGGGCAGGACGGTCTGCACCGCCTTGGCGATCTTCCAGGACTCGAGCTTGGCGGTGGCCGGGTAGAGCGGGATCAGGGCGCCGGCGAAGGACTCGACGGTCTCCTCGGCGTCACCCCTCAGCAACTCGTAGGCCGGGTGGGCGAGCTGGAGCCGGCGGTTGAAGACGGAGACCTTGCCGGCGAACAGCGCGCGGGTGCCCGGCAGCAGCTCCTTGTGCGGCTTGTGCACGCCGTTGCCGAAGAAGACCAGCTGGAGCCGGCCGCTGCCGTCGGTGATCGTGACCTCCAGGCGCTGGCCCTTGCCGCGGGGCGCCCTGGAGGAGGCGAAGGTGTGCAGGCGGGCGTCGGCGACCTGGGCGACCACCGTGACGTGCTCGTCCATGGGCAGGTCGGCGAGGTGGGTGAGCTGCCCGCGCTCCTCGTAGCGGCGCGGGTAGTGGTGCAGGAGGTCGCCGACGGTGCGCAGGCCGAGGTGCTCGGCCATCACCTTCGCGGTGGCGGGGCCGAGCACCGACTTCAGCGGCTGGTGCAGTGGTTCGAGCAGTGCGGGCACGGGATCCATTGCACACCACCGCACCGACAATGCCGTATCCGTGCCGGAAAACCCCTGGTGGGACGGGGCGTGCGAGCCCTAGGATGACGCGCTCCGGCCATCCCCCGCGGTCACCGCCCCCACCTCGGGACCGCCCTACCCCGCGCCGTCCCGAAGTCCCCCCACCGGCGCTGCGACGATGGACTCCCAGACCTCACAGCCATCACAGGCATCACAGTCATCAGCCTCCGCCTCCCGTCCCGCCCACACCTTCCAGGTCGACCTTCGCGGCCTGGTGGACCTGCTCTCGCACCACCTGTACTCCAGTCCGAAGGTCTATCTGCGCGAGCTGCTGCAGAACGCCGTGGACGCCATCACCGCCCGCCGGGCCGAGGATCCCGGCGCGCCGGCCCGGGTGCGGTTGCACGCCGACGGCACGACCCTGCGCGTGGAGGACACCGGAGTCGGCCTCACCGAGTCCGACCTGCACGAACTGCTGGCGACCATCGGCCGCAGCTCCAAGCGCGCCGAGGGGCTGCAGGAGACCCGCTCCGGCTTCCTCGGGCAGTTCGGCATCGGCCTGCTGGCCTGCTTCGTGGTCGCGGAGCGGATCCGGGTGGTCAGCCGCAGCGCGCGGACGCCCGGTGCGCCGCCCGTGGAGTGGACGGCGCGCGACGACGGCTCGTACACCGTGCGCACCCTGCCGGACGACGCCCGTCCGGAGCCGGGCACCACCGTGCACCTGACGGCGCGGGCCGGGGCGGGCGAGTGGCTCGCCGAGGAGCGGGTGCTCGCGCTGGCACGGGACTTCGGCTCGCTGCTGCCGTACGACGTCCGGGTCGGCGAGGAGGCCGTCACAGCACTGCCCGCGCCCTGGGACCGTCCCCACCCCTCCCCCGCGGCCCGCCGGGTCGCGCTGGCCCGGCACTGCCACGCGCTGTTCGGGTTCACCCCGCTGGACTCGATCGACCTGGACGTGCCGCTGGCGGGGGTCCGCGGGGTGGCGTACGTGCTGCCGTCGGCGGTCAGCCCCGCGCAGCGGGCGGGTCACCGCGTGCACCTGAAGGGCATGCTGCTGACCGAGCGGGCCGAACAGCTGCTGCCCGACTGGGCGTTCTTCGTGCGCTGCGTGCTCGACACCGACAGCCTGCGCCCGACGGCCTCGCGGGAGGCGCTGTACGAGGACGAGACGCTGGCCGGTGTGCGCGAGGCGCTGGGCGAGCGGATCCGCTCCTGGCTGACCTCTCTGGCGGCCGGCGACCCGCAGCGGCTGGCCGCGTTCCTGTCGGTGCACCACCTCGGGGTGAAGTCGCTGGCGCGGCACGACCCGGAGATGCTGCGCACCATGCTGCCGTGGCTGCCCTTCGAGACCACCGACGGGCGGGTGTCCCTGGAGGAGTTCGCGCAGCGCCACGCGGTGGTGCACTTCACCCGGACGGTCGAGGAGTACCGGCAGGTCGCGCCGATCGCCGCCGCGCAGGGCGTCGGCGTCGTCAACGGCGGCTACACGTACGACAGCGAACTGGTCGAGGCGCTGCCGTCGGTGCGCCCGGGGACGGTGGTCGCCGAACTGGACGCGGACACGGTCACCGCGCACCTGGACGACGTCGACCCCGCCGAGGAACTGGCCCTGTCGGGCTTCCTCGCGGCGGCGCGGGCCGCCCTGGACCCGCTGGGCTGCGACGTGTCGCTGCGCGCCTTCCACCCGCTGTCGGTGCCCGCGCTGCACCTGGACGACCGGGCGGCGCGGCACGAGCAGGCCCGCGCGGAGGCCGAGGCGCAGGCCGACGACCTGTGGGCGGGCATCCTCGGCTCGCTGCGGGGCGGCGCGCCCCGCGCGCGTCTGGTGCTCAACCATCTCAACCCGCTGGTCCGCAGGATCAGTTCGCTCGCCGACCCGGAGCTGATCGGCACCGCGACCGAGTCGCTGTACGGGCAGGCGCTGCTGATGGCGCAGCGCCCGCTGCGGCCGGCCGACTCGGCGCTGCTGAACCGGGCGTTCATCGGCCTGCTGGAGTGGGCCACTCACGGGGAGGACGGCCGACGGTGACCGGCATCACGGACTTCGACGCACTGCGCCGGGCGATGGCCGAGAACGGCGCGCGGCCGGAGGGTCCCGCCCGCAACGCGCGCGCGGAGCACCTGCTCGCCGAGGCCGAGCGGCTGAACATCCCGCTCGCCGTGATCGAGGCGCTCGGGCACCAGCTGAAGGTCTACAACTACAGCTCCGAGAAGGACAAGATGTTCGTGCCCTTCGCGCGGCTGCTGCGCCTGTGGGACGAACACCCCGAGGACTTCGACGAGTACGAGGCCCACACGCTGCACTGGGTGTTCAAGTGGATGTCGGCCGGCATGCTGGACCAGCCGCACATCCCGCTGGCCTCCGTGGAGAAGTGGCTGGGTGAGATGGAGCACCGCCACCGGCTCGCCGGGTACACCGAACGGGCCGTGCGCAGCTGCGAGTTCAGCGTCGCCGCGCACATCGGGGACATCGGGCGGGCGGAGCGGGCGTACGCGGCGTGGCTGGCCGCCGACCGGGACCGCATGGCCGACTGCCACGCGTGCGAGCTGCACGCGCAGGGCTGGTGGCAGGCCGAGCGCGGCCGGGACGCCGAGGCGCTCGAACTGTGGCGGCCGGTGCTGGAGGGCGAGTTCTCCTGCGCCCACGAGCCGCACGCCGTGCTGGCCGCCTCCCTGCTGCCGCTGCTGCGGCTGGGCCGCCCGGACGAGGCGCGCGCCCACCATCTGCGGGGCCTGCGCCTGGTGCGGCCGATGGAGAGCATGCGCGCCGCGTACGCCGACCACGTGGAGTTCTGCGCGCTGAGCGGGAACGAGGCGCGCGCCCTGGAGCTCCTGGCCGAGCGTCCGGCGTACTTCACCGACTCCGGGCAGCCGCGCAGCAAGCTGGACTTCCTGGCCGTGGTGGCCCTGCTGATGGACCGGCTGGCCGAGCTGGGCATGGCCGGGCGGCCGGTGCCCGGGCCGGCCGGGCGCTCGTGGACGGCCGGCGAGCTGGCCGCGCACGCGCGCGCCGAGGCCGAGGCGCTGGCCGCCCGCTTCGACGCGCGCAACGGCACCACCCATGTGAGCGAGCGGACCCGCGCGCGCATGGCCCGGCGTCCGCTGGTGGACCGGCTGCCGCTGGGCGTGCGCAGCGGGCGCCCGGCCGCGGCCGGGCCCACCGCCCCGGTGCGGCCCGCCGCCGTACCGGCCGCGCAGGACGGCGGGCCGGCCGGGCCCACCGGGCCGGACGGGCTGGAGGAGCTGCTGGCGCGGGCGCGGCGACTGTCGGACACGCTCCGGCCGGAGGCGGTGGAGGCGTGGGCGGCGGTGGCCCGGGCCGCTCAGGGCGTGGAACTGGACGCCCGGGACCGGGCGGAGATCGCCGACCACGAGGCGATGGTCGCCGGTCCCGGGGGCGCCGCGCTGTTCGAGCGGGCCGCCGCGCTGTACGCCGAGGCGGGCGACCCCGGGGAGGCGCTGGCCGCGCACGCGCGGGCGGCGTACGTACGGGCGCTGACGGGTGACGTGGACGGGGCGCTCGCGGCCGTCGCCGGGCCGTACGAGCGCGTCCGCGCGCTGTACGCCGAGGGCGGCACCGGGCTGCCGCAGACGGCGTCCGTGGTGATGGCGCGGGCACGGATCCTGATGCGGCCGGTGCACGAGGCGGACGGGCCGGTGGCCCCCGGGGCCCGGGCCGCCGCCGGGGACGCGGCGCACGAGGTGCTGGCGCTCGTGGAGGGCCGCACCGGGGACGACGTGCGGCTGAAGTCGCGGTCGGCCGAGGCGCGGGCCATGCTCGCGGAGATCGCCGCGCGGTCCGGGGACCCCGGCCGGGCCGCCGCGCTGTTCGAGCGGGCCGCCGAGGAGTACGCGCGGGCGGGGCTGCCGTGGTTCGCGGTGGAGTACGAGGCCCGGCTGGCCGCCCTCGCGCACGGGCTGGGCGAGCCGGACCGGGCCGAGCGGGCGCTGCGGGCGGCCCTGGAGCACGGCGGGGAGCACCTGGAGCCCGTGGGCCGGGCGCAGCTGCACCTCCAGCTCGCGGAGGTGCTCGGCGGCACCGGACGGGCCGAGGAGGCCGCGGGGCACGCCCTGGAGGCGGCGCACTGGGCCGACGAGGCGGGCGAGGGACGAGGGCTCGGGGCCTGGGCGCGCCAGCAGCTCGGCGGGCTGCTGCTGCGGCTGGGGCGGTGGGCCGAGGCGGCCGAGGTGCTGGAGTCGGCGCTGGCCGACCTGTCCGCCGGGACGCACGGCGACGGGGCGGTGGTGCAGACGCAGTGGTGGCTCGGTGACTGCCTGAGCGAGCTCGGGGAGCACCGCGCGGCGGCCGAACGGCGCCTGGAGGCCGCCGAGATCGCCCGGCACTGGCCGGAGCAGCAGGACCACGCGACCCTCGCGCACCTCGCCGCCGAGTCGCTCGGCCGGGCGGGGCTGCTCGCCGAGGCGGACGGGGCCTACGCGCGCGCGGGCGAGCTGTGGCGCTCCCTGGGCAGTGTGCACGGGCTGGTCCGTGCCCAGCGCGCCCGCGCCTGGCTCGCCCTGCGCGGCGAGGCGGGCGTGGACGCGGCGCGGGAGCTGATGGCGGGCGCGGTGCGGGAGTGCGAGACGGCGCTGGAGGAGGCCGCCGACGCGGAGGCACGGCGCCGGCTGGTCGCCGAACTCGGCCACAGCCACCAGCAGTTCGGCGACCTGATCGCCCGCTCGGCCACGCTGGACGGCCCCGGGGACGCGGAGGAGCCGCAGGAGGCGGCACAGGACCCCGGGGACGCGGCACGGGTCGCCGCGCTGGAGGAGGCGCTGTCCTGGACGGAGCGGGCGGTCGCCGCGTTCGCGCGGCTCGGGCCGGACGCGGTGCACGACCGCACCGGCGCCGAACTCGCCGCCGCCCGGCTGGAGGCCGAACTGGGCCGCCCCGCCGAGGCGGCGGCACGCGCCCGGGCCGTCCTCACCGCCTGCGCGGACGCCCCGGACGACGAGAACGGCCCGGCCGGCACCCGGCGCGCGGAGGCCCGACGGCTACTGGCCGCCGTGACGGACGGGGCCCAGGGCTGAGCACCGGCGCCGGCGCAGGGACCGCGCCGGCGCCGGCGCACCACCGGATCGGCACCGGCGCCCAACCCGCCGACGGCCGGCCGGAGACCGAGCCAAGCCGCCCCGCCGACGCGACGGCACACGCCCGGGCCGCCCCCACCGCCCGCGCGGACGGCGACGGCCCGGACAGCGCCCGGCACACGCAGACCCCGGCACACGCAGGCCCGGCCACTACTGGCCGCCGTGAAGGACCAGTGCAAGGGCTGGACGCCGACATCGGCGCCGAGCTCGCCGTCGGCCGGCCGGAAGCCGGTCCGGACCGCCCCGCCGACGCGACGGCACCCGCACGAGCCGCCCCCACCGCCCGCGCGGACGGGAACGGCCGCGCTCGGAGGCCCGCGCACACGCACGCCCGGCGACTACTGGCCGCCTGACGAACCGGCGCACGGCGGACCACCGACGCCGGGCGCACGACCGCACCGGCACCGGCGCCGACCCCACGGTCAGCCACCCGGAGGCCGAGCCAGGCCACCCGGCCGACGCAACAGCACCTCCACCAGCCGCCCCCACCGCACGCGCGGACGGGAACGGCCGTGTGCGAAGGCCCGGCGGCTGCCGTGCGCCGTGGAGAGCCAGTCAGCGTGGCAGCCCAGGCGCTCTGGCGGGCCGGGGTCGGTCACGGGCCGGAAGGTGGTCACCGGACGGCGGCGGGCGCGGGCCGGGCGTCGAGCGCAGGCCGGGGTCGAGCGCAGGCCGGGCGTCGGTCACGGGCCGACGTCGATCGCAGGCCGGGGTCGAGCACAGGCCGGGGTCGAGCACAGGCCGGGGTCGAGCGCAGGCCGGGGTCGGTCACGGGCCGGGGTGAGCGCGGGCCGGGGTCGAGCGCAGGCCGGGGTCGAGCGCAGGCCGGGCGTCGGTCGCGGGCCGGCGGCCGTCACCGGACGGCGGCGGTCGCGGGCCAGGGGCGGTCGCGGGGCGGGGGGCGGGGGTTACTCCACGCCGATGAGGAGCAGGGGTTTCTGCCGGCCGCCGTGGTAGACCACGGTGTCCACGGCCAGGTAGGACTCGCGGACCCGGGCCTGGAGGTGGTCGGCGACCTCGGCGGGCGTCCGGTCGGCGAGGACCAGGGTCACCAGTTCACCGCCGGCCGCGAGCATGCGGTCCAGGACGGTGGCGGCGGTGGCCGCCACCTCCGAGCCGATCACGGCCACGTCGCCGTCGATGAGGCCGAGGACGTCGCCGGCCTGGCAGATGCCGGCCGTCGTCCAGGAGCGGTGCTCGGCGACGGTGACCTCGCCGTGGCGGGTGGCGCCGGCCGCCGAGGTCATGGCGACCACGTCCTCGTCGAAGCGGCGGCCGGGCTCGTGCACCGCGAGCGCGGCGATGCCCTGGACCGCCGAGCGGGTCGGGATGAGGGCGACGCGCACGCCTTCCCCGCGGGCCTGCTCGGCCGCCGCCGCGGCGGTGTCGTGCAGCTCGGGGTCGTTGGGCAGCAGAACCACCTCGTGGGCGTGGGCCCGCCGTACGGCCTCGACGAGCTCGCCGCTCGCGGGCGGCTCCCCGGGGCGGGCCAGCACCGTGGTCGCCCCCGCCTCGGTGCACAGCGCCGCCAGTCCCTCGCCGGGGACGACGGCCACCACGGCGCGCTGGGCCCGCTCGCGGGGCGGCCGGCCGGCGCCGGCGGTGTGCACGTCGCCGGCGCCGAAGTGGGTGATGCGGATCCGGTACGGCCGCCCGGCCTCGACGCCCGCCTCCACGGCGGCGCCCGCGTCGTCGACGTGCACATGCACGTTCCACAGGCCGTCGCCGCCGACCACGACGAGCGAGTCCCCGAGCGCGTCGAGCCGCTCCCGCAGCCTGGCCACGGCCGTGTCCCCGGCCTCCAGCAGGTAGGTCACCTCGAAGGCGGGTCCGCTCCCGGACGGTCCGCAGGCGCCCGGCGCCTCCGGCTCACCGCAGCCCGCGGGCCGTCCGTGCCCACCGGACGCCGCCGGCACCTCACCGGGCCGCGCGTCCCCCTCGTACCCCTCGTGCGCCTCCGCGCGCCGCTCACCGGCGGGCACGGGCGGCCGCCCGCCGGGCTCCACCCGCGCGTGGGGGACGCCGGGCCGCTCCCCCCGCGCCGCCGCGCCCGTCGCCGAGGCGACCGGTCCCGCGGGCGGCGTCCGTCCGGTGAACGTCTCCACCAGCGCCGCGAGCACCGCCACCAGGCCCCGCCCGCCCGCGTCGACCACCCCGGCCCGCTGAAGGACCGCCAGCTGCCCGGGGGTCGCGGCGAGCGCCGCGCGCGCTCCCTCGTAGGCCGCCCGCGCCACCGCCGCGCAGTCGCCCTCGGCTCCGGTGGCCGCGTCGGCGGCGGCCGAGGCGACCGACAGGACGGTTCCCTCGACCGGGTGCGCCACGGCCTGCCGGGCGGAGTCGGCCGCGCGCCGCAGCGCGAGCCGCAGGCCGTGCCCGTCGGTGCGGGCGCCGGCCTCGTCGCCGGCGAACACCTGCGCCATGCCCCGCAGCAGCTGGGCGAGGATCGTCCCGGAGTTGCCCCGGGCCCCGATGAGCGCCCCGTGCGCCATGGCCCGCGCGGCGTCCGCCAGGGAGGGGCCGCCGAGGACGCCGCCGTCCGCCGTGCCGCCGCTCTCCCGCGGGGCGCCCGTCGCGCCGCCGTCGTCGCTGCCGTCGGCGGCGCCGTCCAGCTCGTGGGCGGCGAACACCGCCTCCACGGCCGCGACGGCGGACTCCACGGTCAGATACAGATTGGTGCCGGTGTCCCCGTCGGCCACGGGATAGACGTTGATCGCGTCGATCTCCTCGCGGGCGCGTCCCAGCGCCCGCAGTGCCAGACCGCACCAGGTGCGCACCGCCAGCGCGTCGAACGTCTGCGGCACCTGGGCCACCTGCGCCTCCCTGAGCTGCGGCTGCTGGACTGGACGCAGCGTAGACCCAGGAGCCGTGCGCGCCGGAAGAGGGCGGGAGCGGGTCCCGCGGCCACCATGGTAGTTTCGCTGTACGGGCGCAGCCGTTGTATGCTGCTCCGGTTGCCCGATCCGATCGGGCTTTCCCCCTGGCACCGCCACTCGGACCCCGGACGCTCCTGAAGCCCGGGTTCCGGATCCCGGCATGCCGGGATCCACCGTAAGTGCATCTGAAGTCTTTGGAGTGACCCGTGGCTGCCAACTGCGACGTCTGCGGCAAGGGGCCGGGCTTCGGCAACAACATCTCGCACTCGCACCGCCGTACGTCCCGTCGCTGGAACCCCAACATCCAGCGTGTGCGTACCGTGGTCGGCGGGACGCCGAAGCGCGTGAACGCCTGCACCTCGTGCATCAAGGCCGGCAAGGTCTCGCGCTGACGCACAGCAACAGCTAAGCGCGCGGCCACCGCTGGTTCGCTGCACCAAGCCGGTCCACCTCGGGGTGGACCGGCTTTCTGCCGTACCCGCGCACGTCGCCGGAGGGACGGCGCGCCCGCCCCGCCGGGCCCACGGCCGGCCACCCGCGGCCGGTCCGCTCTCAGTCGCGGAACGTCCAGCCGTGGTGCACCGGTCCGATCCCGCCGCCGAGCGCGAAGCCGGCCGCGATCGCCCCGGTGACGTAGCGCTTGGCCGCCGCCACGGCCTCCGGCACCGCAAGCCCCCGCGCGAGGTGCGCGGCGATCGCCGAGGCGAGGGTGCAGCCCGTGCCGTGGGTGTGCCGGTTGTCGTGTCGCGGGGCGCGCAGCCAGTGCTCCTCGGCGCCGTCGGTCAGCAGGTCGACGGCCTCGCCGGGGCCGGCCCGGTCCTCCCGGGCGGGCAGGTGGCCGCCCTTGACGAGCACCCACGTCGGGCCGTACGCCAGTACGGCCCGCGCCGCCTCGCGCAGCTGCTCCTCGCGGACCACCCGTACGCCGGTGAGCTGGGCCACCTCGTCGAGGTTGGGGGTGGCGACGGTCGCCGCCGGAAGCAGCCGGGTGCGCACGGCGTCCAGGGCGGACGCCGCCAGCAGCGGGTCGCCGTGCTTGGAGACGCCGACCGGGTCCACGACCGCGGGCGCGTCCGTCCCGGCGAGCAACCCGGCCACCTCCTCGACCAGTTCCGCCGAGGACAGCATGCCGGTCTTGACCGCCTGCACGCCGATGTCGTCGACGACGCTGCGGTACTGGGCGCGCACCGCGTCCGCCGGCAGCTCCCAGACGCCCTGCACGCCCAGGGAGTTCTGCGCGGTCACCGCGGTGATCACGCTCATGCCGTGCACCCCCAGCGCGAGCATGGTCTTCAGGTCCGCCTGGACGCCGGCGCCGCCGCCGGAGTCCGAGCCCGCGACCGTCAGGACCCGGGCGGGCGCGGGGCTCACGACTCGATGTCCCCGAAGTGGTCCCAGCCGCCCTTGCTGGTCCACGGCGCCCCGTCGACCGTGACCTGCGGCAGCGCCGAGGGGTTGAGCACCTCGCCGATCACCTTCCAGCGGGCCGGCAGCTTCACGTCCGGCGGGAAGGTCGCCACGATCGCGTGGTCCTCACCGCCGGTGAGCACCCACTGGAGCGGGTCGACGCCCACGGCCTGCCCGATGTCGTTCATCTGCGAGGGGATGTCGATGGCGCCGGAGCGGATGTCGATGCGGACCTTGCTGGCCTCCGCGATGTGCCCGAGGTCGGCGATCAGCCCGTCGCTGACGTCGCACATCGCGGTGGCGCCCAGCCCGGCCGCGGCGGGGCCCGCGTGGTAGGGCGGTTCGGGGCGGCGGTGGGCCTCGACGAAGGCGCGCGGGGAGCGGAAGCCGCGGGAGAGCACCGCGTACCCGGCGGCGGACCAGCCCAGCCAGCCGGTGACGGCCACGAGGTCGCCGGGCTGGGCGCCGGCGCGGGTGACCGGCTCGTGGTTGCGCAGATCCCCCAGGGCCGTGATCGACACGGTGATGGTGTCGCCGCGGACCACGTCGCCGCCCACCACACAGGCGCCGGCGACCTGGCACTCGTCGCGCAGGCCGTCCATCAGCTCGGTGGGCCAGGTGACGGGCAGCTCGGCGGGGACGACCAGGCCGAGCAGCAGCGCGGTCGGCACCGCGCCCATGGCGGCGATGTCCGCCAGGTTCTGGGCGGCGGCCTTGCGGCCCACGTCGTAGGCCGTGGACCAGTCCCGGCGGAAGTGCCGCCCCTCCACGAGTATGTCGGTGCTCGCCACGACCCTGCGGTCCGGGGCGGCGACCACCGCGGCGTCGTCGCCGGGGCCGACCCGGACCGCCGGGGTGGTGGTGAGACGGGAGGTGAGCTCCCTGATGAGCCCGAACTCCCCGAGCTCACCAACAGTGCCCTTCATTGCCCTTGCGCCCCTTCTGTACCTGTCCGTTCCCGGTCGCGCGTGCACGCGGTCCTCGTTACGGTCGTCGTGACCGTCAACTTCTGTCCTACCTGCACCCCGGCACGCGCGTCACGGCCTTCGCGGGTCTCCCCGCGGCGTGCGGCGACGCGATACCGTGGCGTTCCTTTTCCCCACATGATCCTCGTGGCCGCCCTGGAGGTTCCGTGGTACAGGCGTACATCCTGATCCAGACGGAGGTCGGCAAGGCGTCGACCGTCGCCGAGACGATCAGCAAGATCCCTGGGGTGATCCAGGCCGAGGACGTGACGGGACCGTACGACGTCATCGTGCGGGCCCAGGCGGACACCGTGGACGAGCTGGGACGGATGGTGGTCGCGAAGGTCCAGCAAGTGGACGGCATCACGCGCACCCTGACCTGCCCCGTCGTGCATCTGTAGCCCCCGTCTACCCTGGGCCGGTGAGCTTCCTCCGTCACCGGCTCCTCGGTCTGCCCCTGCTCGCCCTGCTGTTCGGCGCCGCGGGCTGCTCCTCAAGCGACGACAGCGCCACCGCCGCGGTTCCCAGTCCGGACGCGGCGGTGGCCGGGCTGTGCCGGAACCTCGACCGGGCGCTGCCGCGGACGGTGGACGGACTGGACCGTCGGGACCCGCGGCCCGCCTCCGCGCTGACCGCGGGCTGGGGAAGCCCGGCGATCATACTGCGCTGCGGCGTGGAACGGCCCGCGAGGATGGCGGATCCGGAGGCGGACGGCGCGGAGGTGAACGGCGTCGGATGGCTGCTGGAGAAGCGGGAGGACGGCTCGTTCCGCTTCACCACCACGCTGCGCAGGGCGTATGTCGAGGTCACCCTCCCCGCCGGCCGTACCGAGGACGGGGTGGCGCCGCTGGTGGACCTGGCCGGGGCGGTGAAGAAGGCGATCCCCGAAGGGATCGCCTGAGCCCGGCGGCGCCGGAACTCCGCCGCCGCGGAACTCCGCGCCGTGCGCAGGAACCTTCCGGCAGCGGTGGTGTTCCGGCGCGCGGTCCTCGGCGCAGGCCGGGACTCAGCGCAGGCCGGAACTCAGCGCAGGCCGGTCGGGCGGCGCAGGGCCGCCTGGAGGAGCCGGTCGACGAGTTCGCCGTAACCGATCCCCGTCGCCTGCCACATCTGCGGGTACATCGAGATGGGGGTGAAGCCGGGCATGGTGTTGATCTCGTTGATCACGAACTCGCCGTCCTCGGTGAGGAAGAAGTCCGCGCGCACCAGGCCCTCGCAGGAGGCCGCCTCGAAGGCGTCCACCGCGAGCCGCCGCACCTCGGCCGTCTCCTCCTCGGTGAGCGGGGCGGGCACGATGCCGGGGGTGGAGTCGATGTACTTGGCCTCGAAGTCGTAGTAGGCGTGCGTCTCGGGCGGCGGGATCTCGGCCGGCACGGAGGCCCGCGGGCCGTCCTCGAACTCCAGTACCCCGCACTCGATCTCACGGCCGCGCAGCGCGGCCTCCACGAGGACCTTGGGGTCGTGCCGCCGGGCCTCCTCGATCGCCTCCTCCAGACCGGAGGGGTCCTCCACCTTGGTGATGCCGATGGAGGAGCCCGCGCGGGCGGGCTTCACGAACAGCGGCCAGCCGTGCTCGGCGGCGAGTCCGGCGACCTTCCTGCGGGCGCCCGCCTCGTCCCGCTCCCACTCGCGCGGCCGGATCACCACGTACGGGCCGACCTTCAGCCCGAAGGAGGTGAACACCCGCTTCATGTACTCCTTGTCCTGGCCGACCGCCGAGGCGAGCACGCCGGAGCCGACGTAGGGCACCCCGGAAAGCTCCAGCAGGCCCTGGAGGGTGCCGTCCTCGCCGTAGGGGCCGTGCAGCACCGGGAAGACGACGTCGACCTCGCCCAGCGCCTTGGGCACCGAACCCGGCTCGCTGTAGACGACTTCGCGGCTGGCCGGGTCGACGGGGAGCACCACGCCGCCCTCGCCGGACTCGGCGAGCTCCTCGACGCTGGGCGTGCGGCGGTCGGTGATCGCCATGCGCTCCGGCTCGTCGGCGGTGAGCGCCCAGCGCCCGTCCCGGGTGATGCCGATCGGCAGCACCTCGTACTTGGTCCGGTCGATGGCGCGCAGCACCGCGCCGGCGGTGACCACGGAGATCCCGTGTTCGGAGCTGCGCCCGCCGAACACGACGGCCACGCGGGGCTTGCGCGGCGGCTGCTCGGGGCTCTGGGGGAGGTTCTCGGTGCTCATATCGCGATGAGAGTACCTGCTGGCAGAACCGGGAGACAGCGTCGCGGACGCGGGTCGCTCAGCGTCGCTCGGGCTTCGCGCTGCGCGACATCAGCTCCTTCACGGCGACCACCGGGGACTTGCCCTCGTGCACGATGTGGACGACCGTCTCCGTGATGGGCATGTCGACACCGTGCCGGCGGGCCAGATCCAGCACCGACTCGCAGGACTTGACGCCCTCGGCGGTCTGTTTGGTGACCGCGATGGTCTCCTCCAGGGTCATGCCCCTGCCCAGGTTGGTGCCGAAGGTGTGGTTGCGCGACAGCGGCGAGGAGCAGGTGGCGACGAGGTCGCCGAGGCCGGCGAGTCCGGAGAAGGTCAGCGGGTCGGCGCCGAGCGCCATGCCGAGCCGGGTGGTCTCGGCGAGCCCGCGGGTGATGAGCGAGCCCTTGGCGTTGTCGCCGAGGCCCATGCCGTCCGCGATGCCCACGGCCAGCCCGATCACGTTCTTCACGGCGCCGCCCAGCTCGCAGCCGACCACGTCGGTGTTGGTGTAGGGGCGGAAGTAGGGGGTGTGGCTGACGGCCTGAAGCCGCTGGGCGACCGCCTCGTCGGCGCAGGCCACCACGGCGGCGGCCGGCATCCGGGCGGCGATCTCCCGGGCCAGGTTGGGTCCGGTGACCACGGCGACGCGCTCGGCGGGCACCTTGGCGACGTCCTCGATGACCTCGCTCATCCGCATCGCGGAGCCGAGTTCGACGCCCTTCATCAGGGAGACGAGGACCGTGCCGGGCGCCAGCAGGGGGGTCCACTCGGCGAGGTTGCCGCGCAGCGTCTGCGAGGGGACGGCGAGGACGGTGAAGTCGGCGCCGCGGGCGGCCTCGGCGGCGTCGGCGGTGGCCCGCAGGTTCTGCGGGAGTTCGACGCCGGGCAGATAGTCGGGGTTGGTGCGGGTGGAGTTGACAGCGTCGGCGAGTTCGGGGCGGCGGGCCCACAGCGTCACCTCGCAGCCCGCGTCGGCGAGGACCATGCCGAAGGCGGTGCCCCACGATCCCGTTCCGAAGACGGCCGCCCTGACCGGCTCGCTCACGTGCCCTGCCCCTCTTCCTGTACGGCCCCCGGCACGGCCTGCTGCTGTGGCAGCCCGGCGCCGTCGCCCGCGCCCTGGCGGCGGGCCCGGTTCTGCGCCTCGGTCCGGCGGCGCTGCTCGATCCGCTCCCGGCGCGGGTCGTAGGGCACGGCGGGCGCCTTCTCGCCGCGGATCCGCTCCAGCTGCCGGGTGATGGCCGCCATGATGACCTCGGTCGCCTCCTTGAGCAGCTCCGGGGTCATCTCCCGGTCGTAGAAGCGGGACAGGTCCACGGGCGGGCCGGCCAGCACGTGGTGGGTCTTGCGGGGCAGCAGGTGGGGCTTCTTCGCGTAGGGCGGCAGCAGTTCGTTGGCGCCCCACTGGGCGACCGGGATCACCGGGCACTTGGTCTGCAGGGCCACGCGCGCCGCGCCCGTCTTGCCGGTCATCGGCCAGCCGTTCGGGTCGCGGGTCAGGGTGCCCTCGGGGTAGAAGGCGACGCACTCGCCGCGCTCCACGGCGTCGATGGCGGCGCGGAAGGCGCTCAGCGCGTCCGTGCTCTCGCGGTAGACGGGGATCTGGCCGGTGCCGCGCATCGCGGCGCCCACGAATCCCTTCTTGAAAAGGCCGCTCTTCGCGAGAAATCGCGGCACGCGCCCGGTGTTGTACTGAAAGTGGGCATAGGCGAACGGGTCGATGTGCGAATTGTGGTTCACCACGGTGATAAATCCGCCGTCGGCCGGAATGTTCTCCATTCCACGCCAGTCCCGCTTGATCAGAACCACCAGCGGCGGTTTGCAGATCACCGCTGCGAAGCGGTACCAGAAGCCGATTCTGCGGCGGGGCACGCGGGACACCTTCCTCTAGGGCTGCCACCTGGACCGGGGGCCGCACAAGTGTCGCCCCAGGCCGCCTGTCTGTCGAGAACACGGTACGCCCCGACCTGAGCGGCACCGGCCGGCCCGGGGAGAATGTCCGCGACGAGGAAGGGACGTACGCCCGTGCAGTGGACCTTGGTCATTCCCCTGAAGCCCCTGGCCCGGGCCAAGAGCAGGCTGGCGGACACCGCCGGGGAGGGGGTACGGCCGGGCCTCGCCCTCGCCTTCGCGCAGGACACCGTGGCGGCGGCGCTGGCCTGCCCCGGGGTCACGGGTGTGGCGGTCGTCACGGACGACGGGCCGGCCGGGCGGCGGCTGGCGGCGCTGGGCGCCCGGATCGTGCCGGACGAACCGCGCGCGGGACTGAACGCCGCGCTGGCGCACGGGGCGGCGACCGTGCGGGCGTCGCGTCCCGAAAGTCCCGTGGCGGCGCTGAACGCCGATCTCCCGGCGCTACGGCCCCTGGAATTGGCGCGGGTCCTGGATGCGGCGGCCGAATTCCCGCGGGCTTTTCTGGCGGACGCGGCGGGAGTGGGCACGACGTTGCTGTCGGCGGCCGGCGGGCGGGAATTGCGGCCCGCTTTCGGTATCGCCTCCCGGAACCGGCACCGGGGCTCGGGGGCGGTGGAACTCCGGCTCGGCGCGGTGGACTCGGTGCGCCAGGACGTGGACACCGGCGACGATCTGCGGGCGGCGCTGGCCCTCGGGGTGGGGGCGTGGACGGCGGCCGCGGTGGCCCGGCTGCCGAGCGGCGGGGGGCGGGCGGGCGGCGGGCAGTAGGCTGCCGTCATGCAGGCGACCGCATACACGTACGACCCCGAAAGCCGCAGCGGGCAGGTGCTGCTGGACGACGGCACCCCGGTGCCCTTCGACGCGCCGGCGTTCGAGGCGGGCGGTCTGCGGCTGCTGCGCCCGGGACAGCGGGTGCGGATCGAGACCGAGGGCGAGGGAAGCGGTCTGCGGATCACCCTGGTGACGCTGCAGACCTTCTGAGGAGACCTTCCAGGCCTTCTGAGAAGACCCTCTGAGGGGGCCGGACCGTCCCCTGGAGGCGGACACGCCGCGGGCCGGGCTCCCTGGGGGGCCCGGCCCTGCGCGTGAGTACCGCTGTGCCGCTACTTGCCGCGGGCGGTGGTCTTCTTCGCGGTGGTCTTGCGGGCGGTCGACTTCTTGGCGGGGGCCTTCTTGGCCGTGGCCTTCTTCGCCGGGGCCTTCTTGGCCGCGGTCTTCTTGGCGGCGGCCTTCGTGGCCGTCGTCTTCTTCGCGGCGGCCGGGGTCTTCTTCGCGGTCGCCGTGGTCTTCTTGGCGGTGGTCTTCTTCGCCGCTCCGGTGGTCTTCTTGGCCGCCGTCTTCTTCGCCGCCGCGGTGGTCTTCTTCGCGGCGGCCTTCTTCCCGACGGCCTTGGCGATGGTGGCGGGCGGGCCGGACAGGCTGCCCTTGGGGGCCTTCTTGACCGCGATGTCGTTCTTGGGGAGCTTCTTGGAGCCGCTCACCAGGTCCTTGAAGCCCTGGCCGGCCCGGAAGCGGGGAACGGAGGTCTTCTTCACCCGCACCCGCTCGCCCGTCTGCGGGTTGCGGGCGTAGCGGGCGGGGCGGTCCACCTTCTCGAAGGACCCGAAGCCGGTGACCGAGACCCGGTCTCCCCCGACGACCGCGCGGACGATGGCGTCCAGTACCGCGTCGACGGCGTCGGCGGCCTGCTGCCGGCCGCCCATCTTGTCGGCAATCGCTTCTACGAGCTGCGCCTTGTTCACGTCTTCCCCTTCGGAGACCTTGCCAGAACGAAACTGTTCAAGCTTTTTCGCACGTTAGGCAGATATATACCGCAAATCAAACACGAAACGGGCTAATCACCCTTGTGCCGCAACCGACTCGACGGCCCCGGGGTGTTCAGCCTTCCTCGCCGGGGATTCGGCCCTCGTCGAGGTCCGCCGTGAACCGCTCCAGACGCCTTGTCGCACCGGCGAGATCGTGCTTGGCCGCGGCCGTAATGACCAGCAGCTTCCGGGTCAGCGCCATCCGTACGCCCTCCGGGACTTGCAGTGCGCGCACCCGGGAGTGCGCTTCCTTGAGTTGGGCCGCGACCGCCGCATAGAGCTCGAGTTGGCCGTCGTTGTCCATGCACAGATTGTGCCATCTGGGGCGAGTTGTCGCCTGCGCAGGGGGCAACTCGCCGCCTCCGGCGGCGTCGCGGGGGCGCCCCGCGGCCGGGGCCCCGCGACTCGCGTACCCCGGCAACAACCGTCCTAACGTGGGGAATTGGCTCCGCGCACGGCGGCGCGCCGCGGCGAACGGCCCGGAAAACGGCTGTACCCCCGATCGTGGCGATCGGGGGTACAGCGGGTTCCACGGTGGCCGAAACTCGACTTGCCAGGCCGCCGGAGGGGCGGGCCCGCCCGGCAGTCGATCAACGGCCGCCGGGCGGGATCAGACCGGCAGGGTGCGCGGCTTGAACGACGGGCGCCGGGCCTCGTACGCGGCGATGTCGGCCTCGTTCCGCAGGGTGATGGAGATGTCGTCCAGGCCGTTCAGCAGCCGCCAGCGGGAGTTCTCGTCCAGCTCGAAGGAGGCGGTGATCCCCTCCGCGCGTACCTCGCGGGCGACCAGGTCGACGGTGATCTCAGCCTGCGGGTCCCGCTCGGTCAGCTCCCACAGGGCGTCCACGGTCTTCTGCTCCAGGACCACCGTGAGCAGCCCGTTCTTCAGCGAGTTGCCGCGGAAGATGTCGGCGAAGCGCGAGGAGATCACGGTCTTGAAGCCGTAGTTCTGCAGGGCCCACACGGCGTGCTCGCGGGAGGAGCCGGTGCCGAAGTCGGGTCCGGCGACCAGCACGGTGGCGCCCTGCCGCTCGGGGCGGTTGAGGACGAAGGCGGGGTCCTTGCGCCAGGCCTCGAACAGCCCGTCCTCGAACCCGTCGCGGGTGACCTTCTTGAGCCAGTGGGCGGGGATGATCTGGTCGGTGTCGACGTTGGAGCGGCGCAGCGGCACGGCCCGGCCGGTGTGGGTGGTGAAGGCTTCCATGATCTTTCAGACTCCAGCGGGCGTGGGGGCGTCGGTCAGGTCGGCCGGGGAGGCGAGGTGGCCCAGGACCGCGGTGGCGGCGGCGACCTGCGGGGAGACCAGGTGGGTACGGCCGCCCTTGCCCTGCCGGCCCTCGAAGTTGCGGTTGGAGGTGGAGGCGGAACGCTCGCCGGGGGCCAGCTGGTCGGGGTTCATGCCCAGGCACATCGAGCAGCCCGCGTGCCGCCATTCGGCGCCGGCCTCCTTGAAGACCACGTCCAGGCCCTCGGAGACGGCCTGCAGCCCCACCCGCGCGGAGCCGGGCACGACCAGCATCCGTACGCCGTCGGCGACTTTGCGGTCCTTCAGAACCGCGGCGGCGGCGCGCAGGTCCTCGATGCGGCCGTTGGTGCACGACCCTACGAAGACGGTGTCCACGGTGATGGAGCGCAGCGGCTGCCCGGCCTCCAACCCCATGTACTCCAGGGCCTTTTCGGCGGCCAGCCGCTCCGAGGCGTCTTCGTACGAAGCCGGGTCGGGGACGGACGCCGAAAGCGGCGCGCCCTGGCCGGGGTTGGTGCCCCAGGTGACGAACGGGGACAGCTCGGCGGCGTCGATGACGACCTCCGCGTCGAACTCGGCGTCCTCGTCGCTCCTGAGGGTCTTCCAGTACGCGACCGCGGCGTCCCAGTCCTCGCCCTGGGGGGCGTGCGGGCGGCCCTTGAGGTATTCGAAGGTGGTCTCGTCGGGGGCGATCATGCCCGCGCGGGCGCCGGCCTCGATCGACATGTTGCAGATGGTCATCCGGGCCTCCATCGACAGCTTCTCGATGGCCGGGCCGCGGTACTCCAGGATGTAGCCCTGGCCGCCGCCGGTGCCGATCCGCGCGATGATCGCGAGGATCAGGTCCTTGGCGGTGACGCCCGCGGGCAGCTCGCCGTCGACCGTGATCGCCATGGTCTTCGGGCGGGCCATCGGCAGCGTCTGGGTGGCCAGCACGTGCTCGACCTGGGAGGTGCCGATGCCGAACGCCAGCGCGCCGAACGCGCCGTGCGTGGAGGTGTGCGAGTCGCCGCACACGACGGTGGTGCCCGGCTGGGTCAGGCCCAGCTGGGGGCCGACCACGTGCACCACGCCCTGCTCGACGTCGCCCAGCGGGTGCAGCCGCACCCCGAAGTCGGCGCAGTTCTTGCGCAGCGTCTCCAGCTGGGCGCGGGAGACCGGGTCCGCGATCGGCTTGTCGATGTCCAGGGTCGGGGTGTTGTGATCCTCGGTGGCGATGGTCAGGTCGAGCCGGCGCACACCGCGCCCGCTCTTGCGGAGGCCGTCGAAGGCCTGGGGGCTGGTCACCTCGTGCAGCAGGTGCAGATCGATGAAGAGGAGGTCGGGCTCGCCCTCGGCGCGCCGGACGACATGGTCGTCCCAGACCTTCTCCGCGAGTGTCCTACCCATCGCTTTCCCTCCGGCCGGCACGAAGTGCCGACCCAACTAGAGATCTTGAGGAAGCGACGCCCGCACCCCCCAGCCGGACGTCCGCCGCCGGGCCCGCCGGTCCACGGGCCGCTGTGCCTACAAGGGTGGCGTGTTCCACGGAAAATTGAACTTGCGTTTCACAGAGTGAGACGCGAGTATCGTTTCATGGACAACAGTAGCGGCGTCGGCGTTCTGGACAAGGCAGCCCTTGTCCTGAGCGCCCTGGAGTCCGGTCCGGCCACCCTCGCGGGTCTGGTCGCGGCGACCGGACTGGCACGGCCCACGGCTCACCGGCTGGCCGTGGCCCTGGAACACCACCGCATGGTGGCGCGCGACATGCAGGGCCGGTTCATTCTCGGCCCGCGCCTGGCGGAACTGGCCGCGGCGGCCGGTGAGGACCGGCTCCTCGCGACCGCCGGGCCGGTGCTCACCCACCTCCGTGACGTCACGGGCGAGAGCGCGCAGCTCTACCGCCGCCAGGGCGACATGCGTATCTGCGTCGCCGCGGCGGAGCGTCTGTCCGGCCTGCGGGACACGGTCCCGGTCGGCTCGACGCTGACGATGAAGGCGGGCTCCTCGGCGCAGGTCCTGATGGCCTGGGAGGAGCCGGAGCGGCTCCACCGCGGGCTCCAGGGCGCCCGTTTCACGGCGACGGCCCTGTCCGGCGTACGGCGGCGCGGCTGGGCGCAGTCGATCGGCGAGCGCGAGCCGGGCGTGGCGTCCGTGTCCGCGCCGGTGCGCGGCCCCTCCAACCGCGTGGTCGCCGCCGTCTCCGTCTCCGGCCCCATCGAGCGCCTGACCCGCCACCCCGGCCGTATGCACGCGCAGGCCGTCATCGACGCCGCCGCGCGCCTCTCCGAGGCGCTGCGCCGCTCCGGCTGAACCCCGTCCACCACCGGGGAGAGCCGCCTCAACGCCGCGGCGCGCCCTCCCCGGTCCCGCCCTCCGGCGCCCGGCACCTCACCCGTGCCGGGCGCCGCTTCGTGCCGGGCGCCGCTTCGTGCCGGGTCCGGGCCCGTGGGGCCGCTTCGCGCCGGTCCGCGGGTCCGTACCGCCCCTTCGCGCCCGCCCATGCCCGCCCATGCCTGCGCGGGGCGCGGGACGGCCGTCCCCTCTTCCCCGCGCCCGGCCCCGCGCGCAGTGCCCCGTGCCCCCGCGCCCCGGCCGCGGGCACGACCGCGGACCCGCGCCGCGCATGCAGCGCCCCGGCCGGTGCCGCGCACGGCGCCACGGGTGCGCCGATCGCCGTACCGACACGACGGCAGTACGGACACCGAGCACGCAGGGACACCGACCGGCACGTTGGTCCGGGTCACCAGGCGGTCCCGGTCACCACGCGGTCCGGGTCACCACGCGGTCCGGGTCACCACGCGGCCGGCAGTCACCACGCAGCCGGGTCACCGGCGCCCCGACCGGCCCGCCCCCTGCCCCTCCCCTTCACCTTTTCCCTGGGCTCCCCGTACGCCGGCACCGGCCTCCGCGAGTCCGGTCCTCGGCCTGCGGGCCCTTCCCGAGTCCGCGCCCGGCGCGGTGGACCGCCAGGGCCGCGCCTCGCGTGCGGGCCGGAGTCGACCCCCGCCCGGCGCGGGTACGGGGCCGGACGCGGTTCCCGTCCTCGTTCAGCCGGACTGCCGGGACGGGGCCGCGGGGGCCGGCGGGGTCGTGGGGGCCGCCGGTGTTGCAGGGCCGGCCGGGGCTTCCGGGACGGCCGGGGCACCCGGGGCCGCAGGGTCAGCAGGGACCGCCGTCGAGCGGTGGGCGAAGCGGTCCTTCGCGGTGCGGCCGCGGCGCTCCAGCGGCACCTGGCCGTGCGCCGCCGCGAGGCCGAAGGGCGGCATGTCGCCGTAGATCGCCTCGTAGCGGCCCTCGGGGACCACGTACGTCTCGTGCCAGATGCCCACGTGGCCGCGCACCTTCCCCGCCCGCTCCCTGCGGTTGATCAGCGCCCACACCCGGTGGTGGAAGGCGTCGGGCGCGCTCGCGTAGGCGTAGAGCTTCTCCTTGGACTCCCAGTACTGCACGACGTAGTACGTGCGCGGCGACGCCGTCAGCAGGACGCGGCCGAGCAGCCCGCGCTCGGGGGCCCTGGCCAGTTCGGCGAGCATCCGGAACATCGCGAGCATCACCGGCACCCACTGGTGCACCGCCCAGAAGCGGTTGACGCGCATGCCGATCAGCAGGACCACGACGTCGCCCTCGGCGTCCGCGGTGGTGCGGCCGGACACGATCCGGTTCGCGGCCATGTCGTCCCTCCCTGGGTGAGCGGCGCTGTCCAAGCGTCGCATGCTTGGATAGTGCCGGTATCCGAAGGAGGGCGCAAGGGATGCGGCTGGCCGAGCTGAGCGAGCGCAGCGGTGTGTCCACCGCGACGATCAAGTACTACCTGCGGGAGGGGCTGTTGGCCCCGGGCCGCCAGGTCAACGCGACGACCGCCGAGTACGACGAGGAGCATCTGCGGCGGCTGCGGCTGGTGCGCGCGCTGATCCAGGTGGGACGGCTGCCGGTGGCCACCGTCCGCGAGGTGCTGGGGCACGTGGACGACGACTCCCTGGGCCGCACGATCCGGATGGGGGCGGCCCTGTGGGCGCTGCCGCAGGTGCCGGAGCCGGACGCGGAGGACGAGCACGTGCGGGCCGCGCGGCACGAGGTGGACGCGCTGCTGGAGACGCTGGGCTGGTCCAACGCCCAGGCGCTGGTGACCATCTCCCCCGCCTACCGCTCCCTGGTGGTGGCGGTGGCGGCGTTCCTGCGGCTCGGCCACGGCTGGGGTGCCGAACGGATGGCGCCGTACGCGCGGTTGATGCACCGGGCCGCCGTGCTGGACCTGGACTTCGTGGAGACGCGCCCCACGGAGGCGGAGCGGGTGGAGATCGCCGTGCTCGGCACGGTCCTCGCCGAGCCGCTGCTGCTCGCCCTGCGCCGGCTGGCGCAGGAGGAGGAGTCGGCGCGGCGCTACGGCTTCGAGTGAGCACACCGGCGAGCACCCGGCGAGCACGCGCGGGGACATCGGCGTGGGGATGTCGGCGCAGGAGCGCCGGCGCGGGAACGCCGAAGGGCCCTCCCGAGGGAGGGCCCTTCCGACGTCGTACCCCCGACCGGATTCGAACCGGCGCTACCGCCTTGAGAGGGCGGCGTGCTAGGCCGCTACACAACGGGGGCGTGGACCCTGCGTTTCCGCAGGTCCGAGCTGGTCTACCTGGACTCGAACCAAGACTAACTGAACCAGAATCAGTCGTGCTGCCAATTACACCATAGACCAATGATGGTTTAGACCAGTCAGTACCCCCGACCGGATTCGAACCGGCGCTACCGCCTTGAGAGGGCGGCGTGCTAGGCCGCTACACAACGGGGGCCTTGATCCCGGAATCGCTCCCGGAATCCGTACCCCCGACCGGATTCGAACCGGCGCTACTGCCTTGAGAGGGCAGCGTGCTAGGCCGCTACACAACGGGGGCTTGCGGATGTGATCCGCGGTGCAGATGAGCTCTGCGAGCTGGCCTACCTGGACTCGAACCAAGACTAACTGAACCAGAATCAGTCGTGCTGCCAATTACACCATAGGCCACTGGAACGCAAGCCCCTGAGGGGTCCTTGTTCTAGTACTGCGCCTGAGGGCTCGGGGCTTCCGGCCCGCTCCCCGCGGCGCAGGAAGAACATTACCCGAAGGTGGACGGGGCTCCAAAACGACTATCCGCGCCGAGGACGGCGGGCAGTTCGGCGAGGCTGGCGATCCGGTGCGGCCCGGGGCCCGCCGGGCCGCCGGTGTGCACCCCGTCACGGTCGATCCACACCGCCATCAGGCCGGCCTCCGCGGCGCCCCGCGCGTCGATCTCCGGATGATCGCCGACGTACGCCACCTGGTGCGGGGCGAGTTCCAGGACGTCGCAGGCCGCGTGGAAGGCCCGGGGCTCCGGCTTGGACACCCCGAGTTCCGCCGCGCACAGCAGGGCCTCGAAGCGGTCGCGCACCCCGAGCACGCGCAGCTTGCGCTCCTGGACGTGGGCGCTGGAGTTGGACAGCACCGCGTGCCGGTGGGTGGCGGAGAGGGCGTCCAGGGCGGGCAGCACGTCGGGGAAGAGGGCCCAGGCGGCCTCGTAGTGCCCCAGGTAGCGCTCGAACCAGGCGTCCGCCTCCGCGTCGGTCAGCTCCGGCCGGTCCAGGAAGACCCGCACCCGGTCGCGCCGCTGCCCGTCGAAGGTGGCCTCCCCGGCCGAGAACCGCGCCCACTGCTCGTCGGTGATCCGCCGCCAGTGGGCCAGGGCCTCCTCCACGGTCCCGTACCCCTCCAGCAGCCCCTCGGCGACCAGGTGCGCGCGCATGCCGGTGCGGTCGGCGGTGGTGTAGTCGAAGAGGGTGTCGTCGACGTCCCACAGGACGGCTGCGATCGTCATACCCAGACGGTAACGCCGGAGCGTGGCGCGCGGGCCGCCTTGCGCGCCCCCGGGCCGCGGCCGGGAGCGGACGGCGCGCGGGCGGCGGACGGCGCGCGGCGCGCGGGCGGACGCACGCGGGCGGGCGGGCGGCGGACGGCGCGCGGCAGGGAGCCCGCTACGGCGCACGGGAAAGGGGCGGCGCCCGGAGGTCCGGGTGCCGCCCCTCGGCGGGTGGGGTGCGACCGGCTACGCGGCCAGCTTCGCCAGCGCCGCGTCGATCCTCTTCAGGGTCTTCTCCTTGCCCAGGATCTGCAGGGACTCGAACAGGGGCAGGCCGACGGTGCGGCCGGTGACGGCGACGCGGACCGGGGCCTGGGCCTTGCCGAGCTTGAGGCCGTGCGCCTCGCCGGCGGCCAGGACGGCCTCCTTCAGGGACTCCGCCGAGGTCCAGTCGGCCGCCTCGAGCTTCTCGCGGGCCGTGCGCAGCAGGGCGTCGGAGCCCTCCTTCATGGCCTTCTGCCAGCTCGCCTCGTCCATGACCGGCTCCGGCAGGAACAGGAAGTCGACGTTGTCCGTGATCTCCGACAGGACCTTCAGGCGGGTCTGCGCGTGCGGCGCGATCGCCTGCCACTTGGCCTCGTCGAAGTCCTCCGGGGCCCAGGGCGCGAAGGGGGCCTTCAGCCACGGCGCGCAGCGCTCGGTGAAGTCCTTCACGTCCAGCATCCGGATGTGGTCGGCGTTGATCGCCTCGCACTTCTTCAGGTCGAAGCGCGCCGGGTTCGGATTCACGTCCCTGATGTCGAAGGCCGCGACCATCTCCTCGACCGAGAAGACGTCCCGGTCGGCGGAGAGCGACCAGCCGAGCAGGGAGAGGTAGTTGAGCAGGCCCTCGGGCAGGAAGCCGCGCTCGCGGTAGAGGTTCAGCGAGGACTGCGGGTCGCGCTTGGACAGCTTCTTGTTGCCCTCGCCCATCACGTACGGCAAGTGGCCGAACTCGGGCGTGCCCTTGGCGATCCCCAGCTCGGTCAGCGCCTTGTACAGGGCGATCTGGCGCGGGGTGGAGGAGAGCAGGTCCTCGCCGCGCAGGACGTGGGTGATCTCCATCAGGGCGTCGTCGACCGGGTTGACCAGGGTGTACAGCGGGGCGCCGTTGGCGCGGACGATGCCGTAGTCCGGGACGTTCTCCGGGAGGTAGGTGATCTCGCCGCGGACCAGGTCCGTGAAGGTGATCGCCTCGTCGGGCATGCGGAAGCGGACGATCGGGGCGCGGCCCTGGGCCTTGTACTCCTCGACCTGGGCGGCGGTCAGGTCGCGGCAGTGGCCGTCGTAGCCGGACGGCCGGCCTGCGGCGCGGGCGGCCTCGCGGCGGCTGTCCAGCTCCTCCTGGGAGCAGTAGCAGTGGTAGGCGTGGCCGGCGTCGAGCAGCTTCCGGGCGACGTCCTGGTAGATGTCCATGCGCTGCGACTGGCGGTACGGCGCGTGCGGACCGCCGACCTCCGGCCCCTCGTCCCAGTCGAAGCCCAGCCAGCGCATCGCCTCGAGCAGCTGCTGGTAGGACTCCTCGGAGTCGCGGGCCGCGTCGGTGTCCTCGATGCGGAACACCAGGGTGCCCTGGTGGTGCCGGGCGAACGCCCAGTTGAACAGGGCGGTGCGGACCAGGCCCACGTGGGGGTTGCCGGTGGGCGAGGGGCAGAAACGGACGCGTACGGAAGATGCGGGAACCCCCTGCCCGGACGAAGCCGGGGGCTTGGGGGAGGATGCGCTAGCCACGCTTGACAACCTTGTTGGTGAGAGTGCCGATGCCTTCGATGGTGACGGCGACCTCGTCGCCGACGTTGAGGGGGCCGACCCCTGCCGGGGTGCCCGTGAGGATCACGTCGCCGGGGAGCAGCGTCATGGCCTCGGAGATGTTGACGATCAGGTCCTCGATGGGGTGGATCATCTCGCTGGTGCGGCCCAGCTGCCGCTGCTCGCCGTTGACGGTGAGCTGGATGGTCAGGTCGGACGCGGCCGCGAGGCCGATGTCCGTCTCCACCCAGGGGCCCAGCGGGCAGGAGGTGTCGAAGCCCTTGGCCCGGGCCCACTGCTTCTCGCGCCGCTGGACGTCGCGGGCGGTGACGTCGTTGGCGCAGGTGTAGCCGAAGATCACGTCCTTGACGCGCTCGCGCGGGACCTCGCGGCACATCCGGCCGATGACCACGGCCAGCTCGGCCTCATGGTGCAGTTCCTCGGAGAAGGAGGGGTAGGCGATCTCGTCGCCGGGGCCGATGACGGAGGTGGAGGGCTTGAAGAAGGCGAACGGCGCGTCGGGCACCTCGTTGCCCAGTTCGCGGGCGTGCTCGGCGTAGTTGCGGCCGAAGGCCACGACCTTGTTGGGGAGCACCGGCGGCAGCAGCCTTACCTTGCTCAGCGGCACCTTGGTGCCGGAGAGCTCGAAGTCCGCGAACGGGATGCCCTTGATGATGTCCAGGACGAGCTCGTCCGGCTTGTCGCCCTCGACCGCGCCGAAGGCGACGTTGCCGTCGATGGAGAACCTGGCGATGCGCACGGGATGCTTGGCCCCTTGACTGATGTGAGTCGGGTCTGACGCTCCAGGCTAACGCGGCGGGGGCCCCGGACCTCGCCCATTCCCGCCGGGCCGGGCGGCCCGGACACCCGCGGGGGACGCCGGGCCGGGCGGCCCGGTCCCCTCCTCGGGCGGGAGCGGGGCCCCGCGGAGGGAGCGGCACCCCGGGCGCCGAGCGGGGGCACCCCGCGGGCCGAGCGGCGGCACCCCGCGGGCCGAGCGGGGCATGAAGAAGGGGCGCCCGTCCAGGGGCGCCCCTTGATCCTCTTCCGTGTGCGGGGCGGTCGCCGTGAGCATCCGGCGGCCGGTCTGCGTACTACTCCGCGACGGAGGCCGTGACCGGGGCCTCCATGAGAACGGTCCGCCGGGGGTTGGCGGTCTGGGTGGGGAGGGAGACGGAGTGCTCCTGCTGCTCCGGCGTGCTCAGCGCCTCGGTGTCCTCGAGGTGCGCCAGCGTCGTGCGCCGGGGGTTGGCTATGTTGCGGAACATCATCGTCGTCTTCACGGTTGTACGAGACCTTGTCGTGTGCGGGCGCCGGGCGGGCCGTCAAGGCCCCTGGTGGGCGCAGGTTGTCGGATTTGCCATCCCTGTAAAGCGTCAGGCTAAACATTCAATTCCCGGCCGAAGACGTGAAGAGCGCGTGATCCGGGTGTGAGTTTGCTCACGGCCGCTTCGACAATCCGGACAATTTTCGGCCCCCTCACGTTCCGCCGAAACGGACATTGACCCCCTGAAGCCACCATTCCGCTCCTGATCATGGCGACTGGGACAGTCTTTGCAGCTCACCGTCTCGCGGCCATTTGTCCGCTATGGACGAGATCCCCTTCCACAACTGGTAACGCGTTAATCACAGGCTGTAACAGACGTCACAGCCTGGCCCGCATGCCTTGTTGGAGATCCGGCACTGTGCTGGAATGCCACGGACCGCCGCAGGATCGAGCCGGCGCGCAGGGGGCGCAACGCAGCGCCGAGTGGCGGCGAGATAGGGGGAACCAGCGCCGGTCACTCACGACCACCACGGGAAGCGTGTTTCAGGACGTTTCCCACTACGCCGACACCGTCCTTCCGTTCACGCGGAGGGGCGCCTGGTCCAGAGGTTGCGACGCTAGTGCAGGGACGTTTCAAGAGGGATGGCAGCGCTTCGGCGGAGCCGGAGCCGCACGGCGGGACTGGCCCGATGGCCGTCAGCTCCTCGCCCCAGCACGCCCAGAACCCGGGCCCGGCCGCGTCCGGTGACGGCGCGGACCGCTCCGGGCGCCCGGGCACGGCCGGCGCCGCGGCGTCGCCGGGCTCCGCTCCGGCGGCCAGGCCGCCCAGGCATCCGGCCCCGTTGGGTCCCGGCTCGCGCATGGCCCTGCGCAACTGGCGCATCTCCACGCGTCTGGTGTCGCTGCTCGCGCTCCCGGTGGTCGCCGCGACCTCGCTCGGCGCGCTGCGCATCAACCAGAACATGGACGACATCCAGCAGCTCGACAACATGAAGCTGCTGACGGACATGACCAAGCAGGCCACCGAGCTGGCCGCCGCGCTCCAGGAGGAGCGCGACCAGTCGGCCGGCCCGCTGGCGCACCCCTCCAGCGCCAGCGCCATCACGGTCAAGGGCTACCGGGACAAGACGGACCGGGCCAAGGAGAACTTCCTCAACACGTCCGAGGAAATCGACGCGGCGAGCAAGGACGGCAACCTCCAGGGCGTCCGCGACACCCTCGTCGGCCTCGCCAGCGAGATCAACGGCCTCGGCAAGATACGCAAGAACGCGTACGAGTCCAAGGACAACTCGACCCAGACGGTCGAGGCCTACCACCGCCTCATCACCGAGCTGCTCAGCCTCTCCCAGGACATGGCCGAGGCGACCAGCAACCCGGAGATGATCCAGCGCACCCGCGCCCTGTCGGCCTTCTCCGCCGCCAAGGAGTACGCCTCGGTGCAGCGTGCCGTGATCGCCGCGGCGCTGCCCGCCAACAACACCTCGCCGGGCCGCCTCTCCGAGAACGACCGCCTGTACGCCGACTCGGCGCAGGAGAGCCAGACCTCCGAGCTCAGCAGCTTCCGCAACATCTACGGCGACGGCGCCGAGGAGCTGATCAAGCCCATCGAGGAGGGCAACCCGACCATCCTGGCGGCGGACACCTACGCCAAGCGCGTCCTGGACAGCCCGAACGGTCTGGCGTCCCTGGACAAGCGCTCCTACCGCGACTGGGTCGACGACAGCTCCACCAAGCTCGAGCAGATGAAGCGCATCGAGCACACGCTGCTGGAGGAGATGGAGCAGAAGGCCCGCCAGCTGCGCAACGCCACCGAGCGCGACGCCATCATCTCCGGTGCGCTGATCCTGATCGTCCTCGGCGTGTCGCTGGTCGGCGCCTTCGTCGTGGCCCGCTCCATGATCCGCTCGCTGCGCCGGCTCCAGGAGACCGCCACCAAGGTCGCCTCCGACCGCCTGCCCGAGCTGGTCAAGCAGCTGTCGGAGTCCGACCCGCAGGACGTGGACACCTCCGTGGAGTCGGTCGGTGTGCACTCCCGGGACGAGATCGGCCAGGTGGCCGCGGCCTTCGACGACGTGCACCGCGAGGCGGTCCGCCTCGCCGCCGAGCAGGCCCTGCTGCGGGGCAACGTCAACGCGATGTTCACCAACCTCTCGCGCCGCTCCCAGGGTCTGATCCAGCGCCAGCTGTCGCTGATCTCCGAACTGGAGTCCCGCGAGGCCGACCCGGACCAGCTGTCCTCGCTGTTCAAGCTCGACCACCTCGCGACGCGTATGCGCCGTAACGGTGAGAACCTCCTCGTCCTCGCGGGTGAGGAGCCCGGCCGGCGCTGGACCCGCCCGGTCCCGCTGGTCGACGTGCTCCGCGCCGCCGCGTCCGAGGTGGAGCAGTACGAGCGCATCGAGCTGGCCGCCGTGCCGAGCACCGAGGTCGCCGGCCGCGTCGTCAACGACCTCGTGCACCTGCTCGCCGAGCTGCTCGAGAACGCCACCTCCTTCTCCTCGCCGCAGACCAAGGTCAAGGTCACCGGTCACGCCCTGCCGGACGGCCGGGTGCTGATCGAGATCCACGACACCGGTATCGGTCTGTCCCCCGAGGACCTCGCGGCGATCAACGAGCGGCTCGCCTCGCCGCCCACCGTGGACGTCTCCGTCTCCCGGCGCATGGGTCTGTTCGTGGTCGGCCGCCTCTCGCAGCGCCACGGCATCCGCATCCAGCTGCGCCCGTCGGACTCCGGCGGTACGACGGCCCTCGTCATGCTGCCGGTGGACGTCGCCCAGGGCGGCAAGAAGCCGACGGCCGGCAAGCCCGGCGCCCCCTCCGCGGGCGGTCCGGCGGCGGCCGCCGCCGCCGCGGGCGCGGCCGCGGCGCGCCGTCAGGCCGGCCAGGCGGGCGGCGCCCTCGGCGCCGGCTCCCCGCAGGGCGGGGCCAACCGGCTCGGCGCCGGTTCCGCCGCGCGCGGCCAGGTCGGCGCCGGCCAGGGTCCGCGGGCCGCGCTGCCCGGCAACGGCGGCCGTCCGGCCGGTCCGGGCGCCGCACGCGGGCCGCAGGGTCCGGCGCAGCAGCAGGGCCGGCAGGCCCCGGCCGGCGCGGGCGCCGGCTTCGGCGGCCAGGCGCCGGGTGCGCCGGGCGGCTTCCAGGCCGGGGCGGGCGCCCCGCAGGGCTTCAACGACGGCCCGCGCCAGGCCCCCCAGCAGAACTTCGGCGACGGCCGGCGTCAGGACACCTTCGGCGGGGCGCGCGGCGCCGTGCCCCCGCAGCGGGCGAACGGCAGCGAGCAGGGCCGGCAGGCCCAGCTGTCGCCGCGCGGCGGGGCCCGGGCGGAGCTGCCGGGCGGCAACTCCGGCTGGGGCGACGAGAACGCGGCGGGCCGCTCCGGAATGGACGCCCCGCGCGGCCACGACGAGCGGGACGCCACGCAGACCTCGCGCATGCCGCGGATCGACGAGCACCAGGGCCCCGGAGCGACGGCGGAGATGCCGGCCATCCCGGCGGCGGACGGCCCGGCCCACCCGCGGTCCGGCTTCGACGCCCCGCGCACGGGCGCGGGCGGCGGCCGGGACAACGGCCAGTACCCGGGCTCCGGCGCGGGCGCCGGCCAGAACACGGGCCAGTTCGCCCGCCCGGACGTCTTCGGTCCGGGCACGCAGGGCGGCCCGGCGCACCCGGGCCAGTACGCGGCCCCGCAGGCCTACGACAACGGCTCCACCGGCCAGTTCCCGGTTCCGCAGGGCTACGACAACGGCTCCACCGGCCAGTTCGCGCAGCCCGGGCACGACCAGTCCAGCACCGGCCGGCACGCCCTGCCGGGCCGTCAGGACCCGTCGTCCACCGGGCAGTTCGAGCGGCCGCAGGCAGGCGGGCCGGCGGACTTCGGCGCCGCGCGCCGGCCGGTGCCGCAGCAGCCGCAGCAGCAGCCGCAGCAGCGTCCCGTCCGGCACGAGCCGGAGGCGCTGCCGCCGGCCACGGGCCCGGGCGACGGACGGACGCCGCTGTACGACACCCTCGAGACCAACTGGTTCCGCGGTGGCCGGAACCAGGCGGGCGGCTCGGCTCCGGCCCAGCAGCAGCCGCAGCCCCCCGCGGCTTCGCAGCCTCCGGCTCCCCAGCGCAGCGCCCAGTCCACCGCCCCCGCCTGGCGCAGCTCGCCGAACGACGAACTCGTCCGGCAGGCCGAGCGCGTACGGCAGCCGGCGGCGGGCGGCGTCACCACCTCCGGCCTGCCGCGCCGGGTGCCCAGGGCGAACCTCGTCCCGGGCACGGCTCAGCAGCAACAGCACCAGAGCGGTCCGCAGGTCTCGCGTGCGCCCGATGACGTACGCGGCCGGCTGACCAATCTCCGTCGGGGCATCGCACAGGGTCGTCAGGCCGGTACAGGCCAGACGGGCAGTTTCCCCAGCCCCACTCACCAGCAGGAGCGTTAGTTGAGCCCGATGAGCCAGGCGGCACAGAACCTCAACTGGTTGATCACCAACTTCGTGGACAACACCCCGGGGGTGTCCCACACCGTCGTGGTGTCCGCGGACGGACTCCTTCTGGCGATGTCCGAAGGCTTTCCCCGCGACCGCGCCGACCAGCTCGCGGCCGTCGCGTCCGGTCTGACCTCGCTGACCGCCGGGGCCTCCCGGATCTTCGAGGGCGGCGACGTGGCGCAGACGGTCGTCGAGATGGAGCGCGGCTTTCTCTTCCTGATGTCCGTCTCGGACGGGTCGTCCCTCGCGGTCCTCGCCCATCCCGAGTGCGACATCGGCCTCGTCGGCTACGAGATGGCGCTGCTGGTCGACCGCGCGGGCGCGGTGCTCACTCCCGACCTGCGCGCCGAACTACAAGGCAGTCTGCTCCACTGACAGGCCCCGGTACCACCCGTCTCACCAAATCACCGTCCGGCCGCCACAATCCCCCCACCGGCCCCGTCAGACGGCTAGCCCGAACGACTTGCTGTCCCGCCCGGAGGATTCATGACCCCGCCCACCGCCTCTCATGATCCGTACGCCGAGCCGTACGGGGACGAGGGCGACCAGCCGCTGGTCCGTCCGTACGCGATGACCGGCGGCCGGACCCGGCCGCGCTACCAGCTCGCCATAGAGGCGCTGATCAGCACGACGGCCGACCCGGCAGCGCTGATGGGACTGCTACCGGAGCACCAGCGGATCTGCCATCTGTGCCGTGAGGTGAAGTCGGTGGCCGAGGTGTCGGCCCTGCTCGCCATGCCGCTCGGCGTGGCGCGGATCCTCGTCGCGGACCTCGCCGAGGCCGGCCTGGTGGCCATCCACCAGCCGGGCGGCGACGAGAACAACGGCGGCGCACCGGACGTGACGCTGCTCGAAAGGGTGCTCAGTGGACTTCGCAAGCTCTGACGGAGGCCGGGCGACCACCTCCGCGAAGATCGTGGTGGCGGGCGGCTTCGGCGTGGGCAAGACCACGTTCGTGGGCGCCGTCTCGGAGATCAACCCGCTGCGCACGGAGGCCGTCATGACGTCCGCTTCGGCGGGCATCGACGACCTCACCCACACCGGGGACAAGACCACGACGACCGTGGCCATGGACTTCGGCCGTATCACCCTGGACCAGGACCTGATCCTGTACCTGTTCGGTACGCCCGGTCAGGACCGCTTCTGGTTCATGTGGGACGACCTGGTCCGCGGCGCCATCGGCGCGGTGGTGCTCGTCGACACCCGGCGCCTGGCCGACTGCTTCCCGGCCGTCGACTACTTCGAGAACAGCGGGCTGCCCTTCGTCATCGCCCTCAACGGCTTCGACGGCCAGCAGCCGTACACCCCGGACGAGGTCCGCGAGGCGCTGCAGATCGGCCCGGACGCCCCGATCATCACCACCGACGCCCGCCACCGGGCCGACGCCAAGTCGGCGTTGATCACTCTGGTGGAACACGCGCTGATGGCACGTCTGCGGTAATTCCCCGGAGACGTTGCACATAGCACCCAAGTCGGCAATGCCATACGGCAGTTGTCGTAGATGCACCGGAGCCGGCTGTGTCCTTTGACACGGCCGGCCTCGGTGTTCATAACGTTTCGGCAGAGAAGTCGGGTGGGGCGGCCACGCGTCGCGCACACCCGGTGTCGCTGCGCGCACAATCCGCCCGCCATTTGACGCGGCTCGCTCTTTATGACCGTTTTATCTGGGGCTTACATCCCTGGGATCCAGCGGTTTCCAGTGTTTGGAAGAGCGCATGCTGACGTGCTGGAATGCCTGAACTGCCCATTAGTCAAAGACGTACTCCACAGTCGAGGCGTACTGGGCTCTGAGACACTGCGGCACAACGTTGGTGCCGACCGCCGAGAGGTTGTTGGTCGAGTGAGGCGAAGCAAGAACGGCCCCGAGCCGTCGGCCCGGGGCAACTTCACCCCGCCGCCGCGCGGCGCGGCGCCCGCACATGTGCCCGGTTCGGAGACGACGGCCGCTCCCGCCCCGAGCGGTGGCCGCCTCTCCCCGCGCAACTGGCGGGTGCCGACCAGGCTGAACGCGATTCTGCTCATACCCGTGCTGGTCGGCCTGGTCATGGGCGGCTTCCAGGTGAAGAGCTCGATCGACACCTGGCAGGACGCCCAGGACGCCGAGAACACCGCGCGTCTGGTGCGGGCCTCGCTGACCTACGCCGACGCCCTCTACAACGAGCGGGACGTCTCGGCGGCACCGCTGCTGCAGGGCAAGGGCCAGAACGACCCGACCGTCACCCAGGTCCGGCGGGAGACCGACAAGGCCGCCGACGCCTTCGACCAGGCCGCGCAGAGCATGCCGCAGAAGCCCGGCCTGCAGCGCCGGCTGAAGCTGTTCCGCGAGGCCGAGCCCGGGCTGCAGAACCTGCGGGCCGCCGCCTACAGCTCCAAGCTGACCGGCGTGCAGACCGAGGAGGGCTACGTCCAGGTCGCCCACCCGCTGATGGAGTTCGCCAACGAGCTGGGCCTGGGCACCGGAAACATCACCTCCTACGGCCGTACCGTCTACGCGATGTCGCTGACCAAGGCGGCGCTGTCGCTGGAGCGGTCCATCGGCATGCACATCCTGGTCAAGCCCGGCCCGGACGACGGCAACCTGGCCAGCCAGCGGGTGGCCCTGTCCTCCTACGCCTACCTGGAGGGCATCGCCTCCGAGGAGTACATCGGCGGCGGCACCCAGGGCGACGCGGACAAGCTGGACGCGCAGAAGAAGGACATCCAGGCCCAGGCCGCGGCGATGGTGCAGCAGGCCAAGGCCAAGAACCCCGATTACGTGGCCCCGCCGTCCGACCCGACCAAGATGATCGGCGCCGTGGCGAGGCTGCAGGGCACGGACCCGGCCTACCGCGCCGCGCTCGCCCGCAAGGGCGTCACCCCGGAGAACTGGTGGGCGGTCAACACCCTCAAGTTCAACGCCTACCGCACCATCGAGTCGGACATGGCGGACAAGGCGGTGAGCGAGGCCTCCGGCATCGCCGACGACGCCAAGCAGTCCGCGATCATCACCGGCGCCGTCGTCCTGGTCGCCCTGCTCGCCGCGTTCATCCTGGCCGGCCTGGTGGCCCGCCAGATGAGCCGCTCGATGCGCCAGCTGCGCAACGCCGCCTTCGGCATCGCCGAGCAGCGCCTGCCGATGCTGGTCGACCAGCTCTCGCGCACCGACCCGGGCCGGGTCGACACCCGGGTCGCGCCGATCCCGATCACCTCCACCGACGAGATCGGCGAAGTCGCCCGCGCCTTCGACCAGGTCCACCGCGAGGCCGTCCGGCTCGCCGCCGAGCAGGCCCTGCTGCGGGGCAACATCAACGCGATCTTCACCAACCTCTCGCGCCGCAACCAGTCGCTGATCGAGGGCCAGCTGACCCTGATCACCGACCTGGAGAACAACGAGGCCGACCCGGACCAGCTGGAGAACCTCTTCCGCCTGGACCACCTGGCGACCCGTATGCGCCGCAACGGCGAGAACCTCCTGGTCCTCGCGGGCGAGGAGCCGGGCCGCCGCTGGGACCAGCCGGTCCCGCTGGTCGACGTGCTGCGCGCCGCCTCCTCCGAGGTGGAGCAGTACGAGCGCATCGAGCTCTCCGGCGTCCCCGAGGCCGAGATCCACGGCCGGGCCGTCACCGACCTCGTGCACCTGCTGGCCGAGCTGCTGGAGAACGCCACCACGTTCTCCTCGCCGCAGACCAAGGTCCGGGTCACCGCGACCCGTCTGCCCGACGGCCGCGTCATGATCGAGATCCACGACAAGGGCATCGGCCTGACCGCCGAGGACTTCGCGGACATCAACCACAAGCTGGCCAACCCGCCCACCGTGGACGTGGCGATCTCCCAGCGCATGGGCCTGTTCGTGGTCGGCCGGCTGGCCGACCGGCACGGCATCCGCGTCCAGCTGCGGCCCTCCGGCGAGCAGGCCGGCACCACCTCGCTGGTCATGCTGCCGGACGCGATCACCCACGGCGGCGGCGGCGAGCAGGCGCTGGACCGCGACGAGTTCACGGTCTCGCAGATCATCCCGGAGCAGCAGTTCCCGGGCGAGAACTTCGGCCAGCCGATGCGCACGGCCGCGGAGCTCGGTTTCGACGACAGCCGCTACGAGGTCCCCGACGACATCCGGGAGCTGGACCCCGTCGGCCGCTCCCTCAAGCGCGAGGAGCGCCGGGCCGCGCTGGAGGCGCAGTCGCACGGCCAGCCCGGCGCCGCCGAGACCTCCGAGATGCCCGCGTACACCGACGCCCCCGAGGGGCAGTCTCCGGCCTACGACGACGGCCGGGGCGCCTACCCGGAGCACAACGGCGGGTACGACCGGCAGTCCGCGTACGAGGAGCCGCAGCAGGCGTCGTACGACCAGCAGCAACAGCAGTCGTACGAGGAGTCGTACTACGCCCCGGACGCCGGCCTGCCGCAGAACGGCGCCTACTCGTCCAACGGCGGCTACCCCGACCCCGCGTATGCGGAGCCGGCCCAGGAGGAGCCCGCGTCGGCGCACGCCGCGGCGACGGACACCTACGCCGGTTTCCAGGAGCAGCCCTACCAGGACGACTGGCCGCAGGGCGACGGCTACCGGGGCGGTTACCCGGACCAGTACGCTCCGCAAGCGGAATCCGCCCGGGCCGCTGACGCGACCGGCGGGGAAAGCGTAGGCTTCGACCATCCGGGTCCGGCCTCCTCCGCAGACCACGAGCTGACCGACGCCGGGCTGCCCCGCCGCGGACCCCTCGCGGGCGGTTCGAACGGCGCGCAGCCCGTGAACCGGGAAGCGGCGGCCCACTCTCCGGAGAGCAACGGCGACAGCGGCTGGCGCTCGGCCAACGACGAGCGCTGGCAGCAGGCCGCGCAGCTCCGGAAGCCCAAGGCGGGCGGAGTGACCTCCTCCGGCCTGCCGCGGCGGGTACCCAAGGCCAATCTGGTCGAGGGCACCGCGGAATCGACCCCGCAGGGCGGCCCACAGGTCTCCCGCGCCCCCGAGGACGTCAGGGGCAGGCTGAGCAACCTGCGCCGGGGCGTCCAGCGGGGACGCAGCGCAGGAAGTGAAAAGAACGGCCAGGGCTTCGGTCCTGACAGCACCTACAACCAGGAGCGTTAGTGTGAGCCCGATGAGCCAGGCGGCACAGAACCTGAACTGGTTGATCACCAACTTCGTGGACAACACCCCCGGGGTGTCCCACACGGTGGTGGTCTCCGCCGACGGACTCCTTCTGGCGATGTCCGAAGGCTTTCCCCGCGACCGCGCCGACCAGCTCGCGGCCGTCGCCTCCGGTCTGACCTCGCTGACCGCCGGCGCCTCGCGCATCTTCGAGGGCGGCAGCGTGAACCAGACGGTTGTGGAGATGGAGCGGGGATTCCTGTTCATCATGTCCATCTCCGACGGGTCCTCGCTCGCGGTTCTCGCACACCCCGAGGCGGACATCGGTCTCATTGGGTACGAGATGGCCCTTCTGGTGGACCGCGCGGGTACGGTCCTCACCCCGGACCTCCGTGCGGAACTGCAGGGCAGCCTTCTCAACTAGAAGACAGACGGTGCGTTTTGGCGTCCCGGGGCCGTAAGGTTTCGGGACGCGGCTTCCACAGGGTTGGGTGCCCGGCGCAGTCGGAGGAGGAGAGAAAGTGGCAACACCCCCAAACGGTTCATCGGGCAACTGGTCGTACGGCCCTGCCCAGGGTCAGGGCGACGGTTCGGCGAACCGCTACGGCTACCCCTCCGCGCCCCGACACCGGCAGCCGTACGCGCCGCAGGGCCCCGGGCCCTCGCCGTACGACCAGCCGCCGGCGCCGCGCATCCAGCCGGTGCAGCCGCAGCGACGCACCCCTGAGCCGGCGCCCGCGGGGGCGTCGAACAATCCCCTGGTCCGCCCGTACGCCATGACGGGCGGCCGCACCAGGCCGCGGTACCAGCTCGCCATCGAGGCGCTGGTGCACACCACGGCGCAGCCGCACCAGATGCAGGGCCAGCTGCCCGAGCATCAGCGGATCTGCAATCTGTGCCGCGAGATCAAGTCGGTGGCCGAGGTCTCGGCCCTGCTGACGATCCCTCTCGGCGTGGCCAGGATCCTCGTCGCCGACTTGGCGGAGGCGGGCCTGGTCGCCATCCATCAGCCCGGCGGCGACGAGAACGCCGGTGGCCAGCCAGACGTGACACTGCTCGAAAGGGTGCTCAGTGGACTTCGCAAGCTCTAGCGGCGGTCCTTCCCGCTCCACCACCTCCGCGAAGATCGTGGTGGCGGGCGGCTTCGGCGTGGGCAAGACCACGTTCGTCGGCGCCGTCTCGGAGATCAACCCGCTGCGCACGGAGGCCGTCATGACGTCTGCTTCGGCGGGCATCGACGACCTCACCCACACCGGGGACAAGACCACGACGACCGTGGCCATGGACTTCGGCCGTATCACCCTGGACCAGGACCTGATCCTGTACCTGTTCGGTACGCCCGGTCAGGACCGCTTCTGGTTCATGTGGGACGACCTGGTCCGCGGCGCCATCGGCGCGGTGGTGCTCGTCGACACCCGGCGCCTGGCCGACTGTTTCCCGGCCGTCGACTACTTCGAGAACAGCGGGCTGCCCTTCGTCATCGCCCTCAACGGCTTCGACGGCCAGCAGCCCTACTCCCCGGACGAGGTCCGCGAGGCGCTGCAGATCGGCCCGGACACCCCGATCATCACCACCGACGCCCGCCACCGGGCCGACGCCAAGTCGGCGTTGATCACTCTGGTGGAACACGCGCTGATGGCACGTCTGCGGTAGGGCGCCCGCGGCCGGCGCGGCGGACCGCCGCGCCCCGGGGCATTCCTGGACAGTTCGAAGGGCGCTCTCCCGGCCGGACCGGGAGAGCGCCCTTCGCCGTCGGGCCGGACGGGGTACGGACCGGAGGGCCGGACTCGGCACGGCAGCGGACGCAGCACGGCCAGCGGACGGAGCCCGGGCGCCGACCGGGGCACGGCAGCGGACGGGCGACGACGAAGGGGGCCACCCGGGTGGGTGGCCCCCTTCGCGGTCGCGGGGTCAGTGCCAGCTGTGCGGAGCGCGGAAGCCGTTCTCCCGCTCCAGACGGCGCCAGCCGGCCTTGGCGCGGCCGCGGTGGGACGGGGTGGTGTCGGCGGGGCGGGCCGCCGCGCGGGCCAGCAGGACGGCCGTGATGGCGGCCACTTCCTCGGGCTCGGCGTGGCCCTTCTCGACGCGGATGTCGGGCATGTCCATGAGTTCAGTCTCCGTCGCTGAGGGTTCCGCGGGGTTGCCGCGGCACGTCCGCCTGGTTACGGCGGTTACTGCGGGGGGTTGCCGTGTTTGCGGGAGGGCAGGTCGGCGTGCTTGCTGTGGAGCATCGCCAGTGACCTGACCAGGACCTCGCGGGTGTCCGCGGGGTCGATCACGTCGTCCACCAGACCGCGCTCGGCGGCGTAGTACGGATGCATCAGCTCGGCCTTGTACTCCTTGACCATCTTCTGGCGCATGGCCTCGGGGTCCTCCGCGTCGGCGATCTGCCGGCGGAAGATGACGTTGGCCGCGCCCTCCGCGCCCATCACGGCGATCTCGTTGGTCGGCCACGCATAGGTCAGGTCCGCACCGATGGACTGGGAGTCCATCACGATGTACGCACCGCCGTACGCCTTGCGCAGGATCAGCGAGATCCGCGGCACGGTCGCGTTGCAGTAGGCGTACAGCAGCTTCGCGCCGTGCCGGATGATCCCACCGTGCTCCTGATCCACGCCGGGCAGGAAGCCGGGTACGTCCAGCAGAGTGACGATCGGGATGTTGAAGGCGTCGCACATCTGCACGAAACGGGCCGCCTTCTCGCTGGCCTCGATGTCGAGGACACCGGCCAGCACCTGCGGCTGGTTGGCGATGAGGCCGACGACCTGGCCGTCCAGACGGGCGAGCGCGCAGATGATGTTCCGCGCCCAGCGCTCGTGGACCTCGAGGTACTCCCCGTCGTCGACGATCTCCTCGATGACCTTGGCCATGTCGTACGGCCGGTTGCCGTCCGCCGGAACCAGGTCCAGCAGGACGTCGGAGCGGCGGTCGACGGGGTCGGAGCACTCCACCCGGGGCGGGTTCTCGCGGTTGTTCTGCGGGAGGAGGGACAGGAGGTAGCGCACCTCGGCGATGCACGTCTCCTCGTCGTCGTAGGCGAAGTGGCAGACACCGGAGGTCTCGGCGTGCACGTCCGCGCCGCCCAGCCCGTTCTGCGTGATCTCCTCGCCGGTGACCGCCTTGACCACGTCCGGGCCGGTGATGAACATCTGCGAGGTCTCGCGGACCATGAACACGAAGTCCGTCAGCGCCGGGCTGTAGGCCGCGCCGCCCGCGCACGGGCCCAGCATCACGCTGATCTGCGGGATGACACCGGACGCCTTGGTGTTGCGCTGGAAGATGCCGCCGTAGCCGGCCAGCGCGCTGACGCCCTCCTGGATACGGGCGCCGGCGCCGTCGTTGAGCGACACCAGCGGGGCACCGGCCGCGATGGCCATGTCCATGATCTTGTGGATCTTCGTCGCGTGGGCCTCGCCCAGCGCACCGCCGAAGATCCGGAAGTCATGGGCGTACACGAAGACCGTACGGCCCTCCACCGTCCCCCATCCGGTGACCACACCGTCGGTGTACGGCTTGCGGGCCTCCAGCCCGAAACCGGACGCCCGGTGCCGGCGCAGCTGCTCGACCTCCTGGAAGGACCCCGGGTCCAGGAGCAGCTCGATCCGCTCCCGCGCGGTCAGCTTGCCCTTGGCGTGCTGTGCCGCCGTCGCCTTCTCGCTCGGACCCGCCACCGCCTGCGCACGGATTCCGTGCAGTTCGGCGACCCGTCCGCGGGCGTCCGTCGGCTCGCCGGTCGGCTCACCCGTCGTCTCTTCCAAAACGGTCATGTAGTGACCTTACGAAGGACACCAAGGAAAGCGAGCCGTCGACTCCGTACAGTCTCCGGCCCGTTTTCCTGGTACCCCTGAACAGAACCACAGGGCCTTGCAGCCTTTCCGACTGCTCTGGGGGCTTCGGCGTTGTAGAAGTCACACAAAGTCAGCGGGTGAGAGCCGGCGCACAATCGCGGGTGGCACATGCCCTCCACGGAGTGACACACAGACCCGGACGGCGGTGTGCGGCACCACCCCGGCGGTGTCGCCGGCGCGCGGCACCCGAACGCGTCCGGCACGTCCGGACGGACGGCCGGGGAGCCCGGGAGCCCGGAGGAGCGGTCCCACCGTACCCGCCCGCCGGACGGGTGGATGCGCGAGGGGCCGGCGGGCGGGGCGGGCGGGGCCCGTCCGCCGGACGGCGCACAGGGGGCCCGCCCGCCGGGCGCGTCACTCGGGCTGATGCCCCGTCATGGCGTCCGGCGGGCGGGGCGGGCGGGTCAGCAGCCGCCGCAGTTGTAGTAGAGGACGTCCCAGTGGTTGCCCTCGTCGGCGTAGACGTTGCCGGAGCCGGACCGGTACTGCGGGGCGCCGTCGCCGCGCAGGCCGATGTAGGCGAAGTTGTTCTTGATGTAGCTCGTGACGCAGGTGTTCTTGCCGTAGTCGAGCTTGTAGCCGTTCCAGTGCGAGTAGGTGCCGGAGGCGTGGCCGGTCTCGGTGCCGCCGGTGATGTTGAGCGCGCAGCCGCTGGCCCGCTTGAGGGTCTGGGCGCCCTGGGCGGTGGGGAGGTTGAGCTGCTCGAAGGACGTACAGGTCGAGTTGTTGCGGTCGGAGCAGTTGCCGGAGGAGGACCAGGTGATGCCCACCTGGCGGAACATCGAGGTCGCCGTGGCGTGGCTGATCTTGGTGACGGCGAAGGCGTCGGTGGCGGTGCCGAGTACGGCGGCACCGGGGGCGACGACGAGGGCGAGGGCGGTGAGGGCGGCGCGGGCCTTCGTTACGTGCATGGGGGAACCCTTCCTGCGGTTGGCCGTGCTTCCTGTGGGGCGGCTGTGCAGGTGGTGCACGGGAGATGGTGCCCGAGGTCTACGCGCGTCCGGAAGGGGGCGGACGCGAAGAGTGCGGGCGCGTCGCGGGACACACCCGCATGATGTTGAAAGTCGAACGGAATAGGTCTACGGTCGTCGGTGTTGTACTGATTGAATATTCAACATCCTCGGCGCGCCGACCGCCGCGCCGGGTGACCGTCCGTCCTCAAGGAGCACATCATGGGCATCTTCGGCCGCAAGAACGACACCCCCGAGACCACCGCCGCCCCCGCCGCCGTGTCCCCCGACCTCGCCGCGCTCACCGGCGACTACACCATCGACCCGGCGCACTCCACCCTCGGCTTCACCGCCCGCCACGCGATGGTCACGAACGTCAAGGGCGCGTTCGCCGAGTTCACCGGCGCCCTGCACCTGGACGGCGCCGAGCCGGCCAGGTCCACCGCCACGCTCGACGTCAAGATGGACAGCATCGACACGGGCTCCGCCGACCGCGACGGCCACCTCAAGAGCGCGGACTTCTTCCGGACGGAGGAGTTCCCGACCATGACCTTCCGCTCCACCAAGGCGGAGGCGCTGGGCGGCGACGACTACCGCATCACCGGCGACCTCACCATCCTCGGGGTGACCAGGCCGCTCACCATCGACCTCGAGTTCAACGGCGCCGCCAAGGACCCCTTCGGCAACGAGCGCGTGGGGTTTGAGGGCAAGGCCGAGATCCTGCGCTCCGAGTGGGGCCTGACCTGGAACGCCGCGCTGGAGACGGGCGGCGTGCTGATCTCCGACAAGATCAAGCTGAACTTCGACATCTCCGCGATCAAGAACGCGTGAGCCGTCCGCGGCCCCGCCGCGGCTCCCCCGTCGCTGAACGCGCCCGCCCTTCGCCCCGTATCGGGAAGGGCGGGCGCTTCGCCATGCCCGGCGGCAGTTTTTTCGATCGGGCGTCCGAAGAACTGTTATCCGGTGTGCCTACGGCGGTCTCCCAGGCATCGGACATCATCGACCGGAGTCAAGAGACGGGGAACCTCTCCTATGAGCACACAGCACACGGTGGACGTGGCGGCCCTGGTGACCGCTGCCCGCGAGGGCGATCCGGCCGCTCAGGACGCCCTGGTCAGCGCGCACCTCCCGCTCGTCTACAACATCGTGGGCAGGGCTCTGAACGGTTCGGTGGACGTGGACGACGTGGTGCAGGACACCATGCTGCGCGCCCTGGACGGGCTCGGCGGTCTGCGCGCCCCGGAGAGCTTCCGCTCCTGGCTGGTCGCCATCGCCGTGAACCGGGTCCGGGCCCACTGGCAGGACCGGCGGTCCGCACCGGGCGCCGTCGAGGAGGCGGGCGAGGTCGCGGACCCGGGCGCCGACTTCGTGGACCTGACCATGGTGCGGCTGCAGCTGTCGGGGCAGCGTCAGGAGACGGCCCGGGCGACGCGCTGGCTGGAACCGGAGGACCGCGGCCTGCTGTCGCTGTGGTGGCTGGAGTGCGCCGGTGAGCTGACCCGCGCGGAGGTGGCCACCGCCCTGAAGCTGTCGCCGCAGCACACCGCGGTCCGGGTGCAGCGGATGAAGGCGCAGTTGGAGACGGCCCGCGTGGTGGTGCGCGCGCTGGACGCCCGGCCGCCGTGCGAGGAGCTGCGGGAGACGCTCGCCGCCTGGGACGGCCGGCCCTCCGCGTTGTGGCGCAAGCGCATAGCCCGGCACGCCCGCGACTGCGTGCGCTGCGCGGGCCTGTGGAGCGGTCTGATGCCGGCCGAGGGGCTGCTCGCGGGCCTGGCGCTGGTGCCGGTGCCCGCCGCGCTGCTGTCGTCGGTGCGGCCGGAGTCCGGCTGGGCCCCGGCCGGCTCGGCGTCCCGGTCCGGCGGTTCCGGGCGGGCGGCACGGCACCGCCCGGCCGGCGGACGGGCCCGGTCCCGTGAGGCGGCGCGCAGGCGCCGGCGCGTACGGCGGCGGGTGGCCGCCGGTGCGGTCGCGGCGGCCTGCCTGGCCGGCGGCGTGTGGTACTTCGGCACCGGTCCCGGCGCGGGAGACGGGCGCGAGACCACGGCCGACGCCTCCCCGGACGACACGCCGCTCACCGACCTCGCGGCGCCCGCCTCCACCGCGCCGCCCTCCCCCTCGGCCTCGGCGTCCCCTTCCGCCTCCGCGTCCAGGTCCGCCTCGCCGTCCCCCTCGAAGAGCCCGGCCGCCTCCAGGAGTCCGCGCACGGCGCGCAGCGCGCCCGCGGTCGCGCGGCAGTCCCGGCCGGCGCCGCGGCCGTCCGCCACCGCGCCGGGCCGGTCCGCCCCCGCGGGCACCGTGGCGCAGGTGGTGGCGCTGGTGAACAAGGAGCGGGCGAACGCCGGCTGCGGCCCGCTGACGGAGGACTCGCAGCTGGAGGCCGCCGCCCAGGCGCACTCCGACGACATGGCCGCCCGCGACTTCTTCGAGCACACCAACCCCGACGGCAAGGACCCCGGGCAGCGCATCACCGCCGCGGGCTACCGCTGGTCCACGTACGGGGAGAACATCGCCAAGGGCCAGCAGACCCCCGAGTCGGTGATGGACTCCTGGATGAACAGCCCCGGCCACCGCGCCAACATCCTCAACTGCGCCTTCAAGAACATCGGCGTGGGGGTCCACAACGGCTCGGGCGGGCCGTGGTGGACGCAGGACTTCGGCACCAGGATGTGAGCACGGGCGGGCGTACGGCGGGGCGGGCGGACGCCGGGCGGACGGACCGCGGTGCGGGTGGTGCGGCCGGGCCCGTGCGGCCGGGCGGGGTCAGAACCCGCCGCCGAAGTCACCTCCCCCGCCGCCGAAGTCGCCGCCGCCCCCGAAGTCGCCGAAGCCGCCGCCGAAGTCACCCGGGTCGAAGTCGCCGCCCGACACGTCCCCGCCCTCGTAGCCGCCCTGGGCGCCGAAGTCGCCGTAGCCGTCGCCGTAGTAGGCGCCGTAGGCCGGGGCGGCCATGGCGTTGCCCAGCAGGGTGCCCACCAGCAGACCGGGCAGCAGGCCGCCGCCGAAGTAGCCGCCGGCCCACGGGCCGTAGACGGGGCCCGCGTCCCAGTAGGGGCGGCGGCCGTGGTCGGTGTCGACCTCGCGGACGGCCGGCTCGCGTCCCTCGGCGATGCGGACCCGGTCGGCGGCGCAGACCGGGACCTGGCGCGGGGCGCCGCCCGGAGGGGTCCAGGTGACGTCGGCGACCGAGGGGCCGTGGCGCGGGTCGAAGAAGCAGGGCGGGCGGCGTTCGGGCAGCGGGCGGCCCTCCCGGCGGGCGCGGAGCTGGGCGAGCGAGAAGCGGCCGTCCTCCAGCGCCTCGGTGACGGCGCGCACGTCCTCGGGCCGGCGGGCCTGCGCCATGTACTGCTTGGCCTGTTCGTAGGCGTCCAGCGCCCGCTCGTAGTCGGCGCGCATCGCGTCGTCGGCGCCGGGCTCGGCCGGGTGGAAGTCGAGGCGGTCCAGCTCCTCGCCGAAGGCGGTGATGTCCTCGTCGACGACGACCCGCAGCCGGTCGAGGGCGGCGCGCTGCTCGGCCGCCCTGCGGCGCCGGCTGCGCCGGGTCAGCGCGTAGGCGCCCACTCCGCCGGCCACCAGCACCGCCCCGGCGGTGATCAGCGCCGTGCCGGACACCCCGCTGCCGTGGCCCGGGGTGCCCCAGGATGCGGGCGCCGAGCCGCCCATGTTGGCCAGGGCCCGGTCGGTGAAGTCGGTGAGCTGGGCCTTGGCGTCCTCCCCCTGGACGCTGCCGACGAGGTTGCGCACGGCGGTGCGGGGCAGCACCGAGGAGTCGGCGCGGGCGTCGAAGCGGTCACCGAGGCGGACGGCGTAGGCGCCGGTGACGCCGGTGGCGGTGCGCAGGTCGGTGAAGAGGTTCTTCGTGGGGTAGCCGGCGGGCAGTACGGCGATGAACAGCGGCTTGTCGGCGTCCTTGATCCTCCGGGCCAACGTGTCGGCGTCGGCGGCGGACAACTGCCCGGAGGCTGCCGGATCGACGTAGACGGGGCTCTTGCGCAGCGCCGCGGCGACCGTGTCGATGCCGGTCTGCGCCTGTGCCCGCGGCACGCCGGCCGACAGCAGGGCCACGACGGCGATCACGACGGCGATCACGAGGGCGGCCGGCAGCCGGGCGGAGCCCCTCAGGGCAGCCGGCAGCCGGACGGAGCCCCGCAGGGCCGTGGACGCCCGCTGGCCCCGCAGGGCGGCGGACGCCCGGTGGGCCCGTCCGGTCCGGGCCGTCCGTGCCGCGCACGGCGCCCCCGTGCGCGGCCGGGCCCGCGTCTCGCCGGAAACGCGGGAAACGCGGGAGACGCGGGTGGGCGGGGAAGTCCGAGCGGTCCGAGCGGTCCGGGGGGCGCCGGAGGCCGGGGTCGGGGCGACGGCCGTCATGAGGAAAAACTACCCGGATATGAGCGAAAGCGGTCATTCGTGTCGAGGGGAGGCACACCCCGCGAGTACCCCGCGCGGTGCGCCTCCCACACCCGGCCGGCCTCCGGTCAGGCGGCCCGGTACGCCGCCGTGAGCCGTTCCACCGCCGCCCCGTACCGTCCGGTGAGCAGCAGGTGGTCCGCGTCGGCGAAGGGCTTGGCCACCGCCGCGCTCATGTGCTCGCCCGCCTTCCGCTGCACGATCAGCCGGGCCTCGGTGACCAGGGCGCGGCCCGCCCGGCCGGCGTGCGCCCGCTGAGCGGCGGCCGCGGCCCGGGCCAGCGCCTTGAGCGTCGCCGTGCCACCGGCCGGGACCCTGGTCAGGGTGGTCAGGCCCCATCCGAAGGGGAACTGCGGGTCGTAGACCCGGTCGCCGACGTTGACGGGCAGCTGCGCCTCGGACTTCGGCCAGGTCACGGGCAGTTGGCCGGTGAAGGGCCGCCGGCCGTAGAGCACGTCGGCCACGCCGTCGCCCTCGGTGCCCGGCAGCCAGGAGGCCACCAGGGCGTCGATCCGCCCCAGCCGGTCGCCGATCAGCTGCGGCCGCCCGGAGACGATCAGCACCGCGCACCTCATGGCCGCGCACACCTTGTCCACCGCGGCCCGGTCGGCGGCCGGGAGCTGGAGGTCGTGGCCGTTGCCGACGTCGCCGACGCCCTCGGCGTACGGGGTCTCGCCGACGACGACCACGCCGACGTCGTGGCCGGCGGTCGGCGCGGAGGCGTCCTTGGAGTAGGTGACGTCTCCCCCGGCGTTGCGCAGCCCGCGCAGGATGGTCGTGCCCCGCGTGTGGGTGCCGGAGGCGCCCTGCCAGGTGATGGTCCAGCCGCCGGTCTGGTTGCCGAGGTCGTCCGCGTTGGACCCGGCGACGTAGACCTTCTGGCTCTTGCGCAGCGGGAGCACGCCGCCCGCGTTCTTCAGCAGCACCTGGGACTCGGCGGCGGCCTGCCGGGCCACCGCCCGGTGCGCGGCGGAGCCGATGCCCGCGGCGCCGCGGGTGTCCGCGTACGGGTGCTCGAACAGACCGAGCCGGAACTTCTGCGTCAGGACGCGCCCGACCGCGTCGTCGATCCGCTTCGTGCCGATACGGCCGGCCCTCACCTCGTCGACGAGCGTGGTGCTGAAGTCCTTGTAGCCGTACGGCACCATCATCATGTCCAGGCCCGCGTTCACCGCCGTGCGGACGTGGCTCGCGTAGTCGCCGGGAAGCTGGTCGATGGCGTTCCAGTCGCTGACGACGAAGCCGTCGAAGCCCATCCGCCCCTTGAGCACGCCGCTGATCATGTCGGCGCGGGCGTGCATCCGCACCGGGCCCTGCCCGTCGCCCGCGATGTCGAGCGAGGAGTACGACGGCATGACCGAGCCGACGCCCCGGTCGACGGCCGTCCGGAACGGCGCGAGGTGGACGGCCTCCAGCTGCCGCCGGGTGACCTCGGTGACGCCCTGGTCGACGGTGTACGTGCCGGTCGTGGACGAGCCGTACCGGGTGCCGCCGTCGCCGGCGTAGTGCTTGGCGGTGGCGAGCACCTTGTCGTGGCGGCTCAGGTCGCGTCCGTCCGCGCGGCCCTGGAGGCCCTGGATCACCGTCTCCATGGACTGGACCAGGGCGGGGTCCTCGCCGAAGGACTCGTAGGCGCGGCCCCAGCGTTCGTCGCGGGACACGCACAGGCAGGGGGCGAAGTCCCAGGGCACGCCGGTGGCCCGGACCTCGGCCGCGGTCACCGCGCCGGTGCGCCGCGCCAGGTCCGGGTCGCGGGTCGCGCCGATGCCGATGTTGTGCGGCATGATCGTCGCGCCGGCCAGGTTGTTGTGCCCGTGCACCGCGTCCACGCCGTAGATCAGCGGGATCTGGAAGCGGGTGGCCCGGGTCCGCAGCTGGAAGTCGTCGATCATCCGCGCCCACGCCTGCGGGGTGTTGGGCGTCGGCGTCGAGCCGCCGCCGGACAGCAGCGAGCCCAGGGCGTACGCCGTGATGTCGCCGGGCGCGGACATCGCGCCGCGCTCGGCCTGGGTCATCTGGCCTGCCTTCTCCTCCAGGGTCATGCGCGCGAGGAGGTCGGCGACCCGCTTCCTCACCGGCAGCCTGGTGTCCAGGTACGGCAGGCCGTGGGCGTCGACGACGATCTGCGGGGTCTCGGCCGGGGCCTTGGCGCCGGTGACGGTGAGCCGGAGCGGGATCGTCTCGGCGGGCTCCGCGGACCGGTCCCGCAGGGTCGGGACCCGGACGGTGCGCGAGGCGCCGGAGGCGGTGCCCGCGGGGAAGGTGAGCGTGCCGGAGACCGGGGTGTAGTCCTCGCCGGGCCGCGCGGTGCCGGTCGCGGCCGTCCCGTAGGCGACGGTGACCGGCTCGTCGACGGGGGCCGCGCCGGTGGTGGCGAGGGTGATCCGGACGGCGGCGGTGGCGCCCTCCCGCACGGCGTGGACGGGCGCGTCGGTGGTGACGAAGGCCCGTGCCGACTGATCGGCCCTGCCGTACAGCTCCACGCCGTCCATGGCGAAGCGGCCCTTGGTGCCGGCCGGGAGGGTGATGGCGTACCCCCACATCCCGGTGAGGCCGAGGACGTGGTCGATGCCGCCGACCGGCTGGTAGTCCGTGCGATAGGTGAAGTCGGTGAAGGGGATCTCGATCTGTTTCCAGCCGCTGAAGTCGTCGGTGAAGGAGGTCGTCCACAGCTCGGACGCCTCGCCGTTCGCGCCGCCGTCCTTGATCTCGAAGGCGACCTTCCGGCCGTTGTCCTGGCCCTCCCACCAGAAGCGGATGCCCTTGCGGCCGGACCAGTCGTGGGCCGGCAGGCCGGCGGCGAAGTCGTGGGTGAAGCCGCCGTATCCGCTGATGTCGTAGGTGCCCTCGAGGACCTTGGCGCCCTCGGGGGCGTCGGCGCGGCCGGCCAGGCGGAGGGCGGGCGGGTCGTCGGCGTCGCCGCCCCAGGTGAAGATGCCCTCCGCGGGCTGGTTCGCGAAGGGCACCTCCCCCTCGAAGCGGTCGAGGGGTGCCGGGGCCGGGTCCGCGGCGCCGGCGCCGGTGCCGGTGCCGGTGCCGGTGCCGGCGGCCGGTGCGGCGGAGGCGAGCGGGATCAGGGCGGTGAGCAGGGTGGCGGAGGCGAGCAGGGCGGTTCTTCGCATGGACCTTCCCTCGACTCTGTGAACGCGGCGGGCTCGTGGACGCGGCGGCTCGTGGACGCTGTGGCTCATGGACGACGCGCACTCATCTCATGACTTAGATCACGCCGTGAGTTAACTGGCGCCCCGACGACCCGTCAAGAGTTCACGCCGGAAGCGGTACACAGGCGTACGACGGCCGGATCGAGCCCGCCGTCCTTTCGGCTTCTGAACGCGAACCCCCTTGACGCGTACACGAAGCCGTCCTTTACTCACGGCTCGCACGCCCCCATCCCCCACCTCATGAAGGGCGGCGTTCCATGAGAAGACCCCTGCGCGCGGCCCGGCTGCTGCTGGCCGGGCTGCTGACCACGGCCGGACTGAGCGTCTACGGCCCGACGCCGGCGCACGCGGCCGGCGAACAGGTCACGGTCTGGCTGACCACCACCGACGACTCCGGCGGACGCCATGTGGTCCGCGGCCTCGAGCCCCAGGCGCCGTTCGCCTTCGGCTCCTCGGGCACGGGCGGCGGCGAGCACATCACCGTCGACGAGAACACCCGCTACCAGACCTTCACCGGTGCCGGCGCCTCCTTCACCGACACCGCCGCCTGGCTGATGAACAGCAGCGGCGCGCTGTCCCCGGCCACCCGCGACGCCACGCTGCGCAAGCTGTTCTCCCCCACCGACGGCATCGGGCTGTCGTTCCTGCGCAACCCGATGGGCGCCTCGGACCTGGCGCGCTACGGCTACACCTACGACGACGTGCCGGCCGGGCAGAGCGATCCCGCCCTGGCGAGGTTCTCCATCGCGCACGACCTCGCGGACGTGGTGCCGCTGACCAGGCAGGCGCTCGCGCTGAACCCGTCCCTGACCGTGATGGCCTCGCCGTGGACCGCCCCGGCCTGGATGAAGGACAGCGGTCAGCTGAACGGCGGCCGGCTGAAGGCCGAGTACTACGGGGCCTACGCCGCGTACTTCGTGAAGTACCTCCAGGCCTACCGGGACCAGGGCGTGCCCGTGTCGTACGTGACCGCGCAGAACGAGCCGACGTGCTGCTCCGGCTACCCGTCGATGAGCTGGAACGCCTCCGGGCTCGCCTACTTCACCAGGAGCGAGCTGCTGCCCAGGCTGCAGGCCGCGGGCCTGCCGGCCAAGGTGCTGGCCCACGACTGGAACTGGGACACCTACGACTCCTACGCCGCGCAGACGGTGGACGACGCGGCGATCCGCACCCACCCCGACTTCGGCGGCGTCGCCTGGCACGGCTACGGCGGCGACGTGACCCGGCAGACGGGCGTGCACAACCAGTACCCGCGGCTGGACGCCTTCGGCACCGAGCACTCCGGCGGTACCTGGATCGCCGACCAGCAGCGCCAGGACATGCTGGACATCGTCGACTTCACCCGCAACTGGGCGAAGTCGGTGACCAAGTGGTCCCTGGCCGTGGACCAGGACAGGGGGCCGCACAACGGCGGCTGCGGCACCTGCACCGGGCTGATCACCGTGCACAACGGCGACGCGCGCTCCGGCCAGGTGGACTACACCGTCGAGTACTACGACATGGGACATCTGACGAAGTTCGTGCGCCCGGGCGCGCGGCGCATCGCCTCCACCGCGTCCGCCTCGCTGCCGAACGTGGCCTGGCGCAACCCGGACGGCGGCAAGGCGCTGATCGCGTACAACGGCGCGACCGCGGCCAGGACCCTCACCATCGACTGGGGCGCGCAGCACGCCACTTACACCCTTCCGGCCCGGACGTCGGCCACCTTCACCTGGTCCGGGACGCAGTCGGGCGGCGGCAGCCGCTCGGGGGCGTTCACCGGGCTCGCGGGCAAGTGCCTGGACGTGGCGGGCGGTTCGTCCGCGAACGGCACGGCCGTGCAGCTGTACGACTGCAACGGCACGGCGGCCCAGCAGTGGACCGTGCAGGACGACGGGCCGGTCCGGGCGCTGGGCAAGTGCCTGGACGTGACCTCGGGCGCGACGGGCGACGGCGCGAAGGTGCAGCTCTACGAGTGCAACGGCACCGGCGCCCAGCAGTGGTCGTACAACGCCTCCACCGGTGACGTGGTGAACCTCGCCGCCGACAAGTGCCTGGACGTGACCGGCAACTCCCCGGCCGACGGCGCCCGGGCGCAGATCTGGTCGTGCACCGGAGCGGCCAACCAGAAGTGGCAGCTGAGGTGACGTAACGTCAGGCCGCATGAGCACACCGCGGGACCTGTTGATCGTCACCCTGGACGTGCCGGCCGCGCGCCCCGTCGAGCAGGGCGACCTGTCGCTCGCGCTCGCCGGGGCCGAGCTGGCCGATCTGCTGGCGGGCGGGCACGTCGTCCTCGACGGCGAGCGCATCGTGCCGGGTGCGCGGCCGGCCACGGGCGACCCGCTGCTGGACGAGGCGGGGGCGGCGCTGGTCCGCCTGGCTCCCTACGAGACGGTGGAGGAGTGGCTGTGGCGGCGGGGCCGCGGGCTGGCCGAGGCGTACGTCTCCGGTCTCGACGCCGAGGGGCTGTTCACCGGCCGGCGCCACCGCTGGATGCCCCGGCGCGCCGCCCGGCGGGAGCCGGCCGACTCGCCCGCCCGGCGCGCGGCGGCAGACCGCTGGGCGGCCCGCGAGCCGGTGCTGGTCTCGCTGGCCGCGGCGGTGGGTGTCGGGGCGGAGCCGGGCGAGGAGGTCGACCAGCCGGACGACGACGCCCTGGTGACCGTGGTCGCCGCCGTCAACGACGCGGTGACGGAGCTGGAGGCCGTGCGGCAGCGCCGGCGGATCGAGGACGCGGCCTTCGACAACATCTGGCGGGCACCGTGACGGACGCGGCCGTGGCCGCGTGCGCCGTGACGCCCGGGCCTTAGCCGCGTGCACCGTCCGGACCCGGCACGCCGCCGCCCCCGGACAGCGCCCCGCGCCGCCGCCCCCGACCGGCGCCCCGCGGGCGCGACCCGTGACCTGCCCGCCCGCGGCCCGCGCCCGGACGGTGGCCCGCGTGCCCACCTGTGGTCCGCATGCCGGCCGGTGACCCGCGCGCCCGACCCGTAGCCCGCATGCCCGGCCCGTGCCCGCATGCCCGGCCCGTGGCCCGCGCGCCAGACCTGTGGCCCGCGGGCGCGACCCGTGACCCGCGCGTGGCCTGTGGCCCGCGGGCCCGCAGGGGCGGACGGCCGCCCGGCCGCCGTGTGCGGGCGGCCGTCCGCGCCGGGGCGCGCGGGCGACGGCCCACCGCCGTACGTGAACGGACGCCTGCCGGCGCCGGGCGGCCGTCGGCGGCAGGCCGCGGCAGGCGGGCGCCTGTTGGCGCCGGGTGGTCGCGGGCTGCCGACCGGCCCGTGCGCGGGCGGACCTCCGCGCCGGGGCCCGCGGGCGGCCGTCCCCGCCATACCTGAACGGACGCCTGCCGACGCCGGGCGGCCGTCGGCGGCAGGCCGCGGCAGGCGGGCGCCGGCGGACGTCGGGCCGGGCGCACGCGGACGGCCGCCCACCGCCGCGCACGGGCGGACGCCCGCCGACGCCCGGCGGGCGCGGACGGTTGGCGACGGCGGGCGGGTGCGCGCGGACGGCGGGCCAGGCGCGCGCGGACGCGGCCGCCCGCCGGCGCCGGGCGGCCGTCGGCGGCAGGCGGGCGCGAGCGGGCGCCGGGTGGCCGTCGGCGGCAGGCCGCGGCAGGCGGGCGCGGGCGGACGTCGGGCCGGGCGCACGCGGACGGCGGCCGCCCGCCGGCGCCGGGCGGCCGTCGGCGGCAGGCGGGCGCGAGCGGGCGGACGCCCGCCGACGCCGGGCGGACGCGTGTCCGCGGTGGTGGGTCGGCTACTTCGCCGGTGCCACGCCCGCGCGCAGCAGGCCGTAGGTGTACGCGTCCTCCAGGGCCTGCCAGGAGGCGGCGATCACGTTCTCGGCGACGCCGACCGTGGACCACTCGCCCGTGCCGTCCGAGGTGGAGATCAGGACCCGGGTGGTGGACTGGGTGCCGTGCTTGCCCTCCAGGATGCGGACCTTGTAGTCGACCAGCTCCAGCGCGGCCAGCTCGGGGTAGATCCGCTCCAGGGCCACCCGCAGGGCGCGGTCGAGGGCGTTGACGGGGCCGTTGCCCTCGGCGGTGGCCACGATGCGCTCGCTCTTGGCCCACAGCTTGACCGTGGCCTCGTTGGCGTGGGTGCCGTCGGGCCGGTCCTCGACGATGGCCCGCCAGGACTCCACCTCGAAGTACTTCAGCGGCCGGCCCTCGGCCTCCGCCCGCAGCAGCAGTTCGAAGCTCGCGTCGGCCGCCTCGTAGGTGTAGCCCTGGAGTTCGCGCTCCTTGACGCGCTCGACCACCCGGCCGACGAGCTCCCGGTCCCCGCCGAGGTCGATGCCCAGTTCCTTGCCCTTGAGCTCGACCGAGGCGCGGCCCGCCATGTCGGAGACCAGCATCCGCATGGTGTTGCCGACCAGCTCGGGGTCGATGTGCTGGTACAGGTCCGGGTCCACCTTGATGGCGGAGGCGTGCAGTCCGGCCTTGTGGGCGAAGGCGGACACGCCCACGTAGGGCTGGTGGGTGGAGGGGGTGAGGTTGACCACCTCGGCGATGGCGTGGGAGATGCGGGTCATCTCGCGCAGCCGTCCCTCGGGGAGCACCTTCTTGCCGTACTTCAGTTCCAGGGCCGCGACCACCGGGAAGAGGTTGGCGTTGCCGACGCGCTCGCCGTAGCCGTTGGCGGTGCACTGCACATGGGTGGCGCCGGCGTCGACGGCGGCCAGGGTGTTGGCGACCGCGCAGCCGGTGTCGTCCTGGGCGTGGATGCCGAGCCGGGCGCCGGTGTCCGCGAGGACCGTGGCGACCACCGCGTGCACCTGCGCGGGCAGCATGCCGCCGTTGGTGTCGCACAGGATCACCACCTCGGCGCCGGCCTCCGCGGCGGCCCGTACGACGGCCTTGGCGTACTCGGGGTTGGCGCGGTAGCCGTCGAAGAAGTGCTCGCAGTCGACGAACACCCGCCGGCCCTCGCAGCGCAGATGGGAGACGGTGTCCCGGACCATCTCCAGGTTCTCCTCCAGCGTGGTGCGCAGCGCCAGCTCCACATGCCGGTCGTGCGCCTTGGCGACCAGGGTGATCACCTCGGCGCCGGAGTCCAGCAGCGCCCTGACCTGGGGGTCGTCGGCCGCCTTGGCACCGGCCCGGCGGGTGGCGCCGAAGGCGACCAGCCGGGCGTGCCGGAAGTCGATCTCCTGTCGCGCGCGGGCGAAGAACTCGGTGTCCCGCGGGTTGGCCCCCGGCCAGCCGCCCTCGATGAAGCCCACGCCGAAGTCGTCCAGGTGCCGGGCGATGGCCAGCTTGTCGGCAACGGTGAGGTTGATGCCCTCGCGCTGGGCCCCGTCGCGCAGGGTGGTGTCGAAGACGTGGAAGGAATCGGCCGGCTGGCTGGTTTCGGTCATGGTCTCAGGACTCCTGTTGGTGAATCTCGGTCTTACCGGAATGACCGGCTCCACCGTCCCCCCATCATCCCTCGCGCTTCGGCTCCCGGCTGAAGGTGGGCCAGGAAAGCGAAAGACCCCTCGCGGGTGCGAGAGGTCTGCGCGCGGGTCGAGGACACGGTGGCCGCCCGTACCTGGTCGTACGTGGCGGTCACTGCGGACCGGCGCGCCTGCTGCCCATAATCATGGCGAACGAGAGCACGGGGGCAGTCTGGCACAAACCGCTCCCCGCCCTCCCCGCCGTCTCAGGATGCGAACGCCGGCCTGGACGTCCGGCCGGCCGGACGGCGGCCGGGGCGGGCGGTCAGGCGTCCGCGGGGTCCGTCCCGGGGGCGAGCGCGTCGTCGAGGAAGTCGCGCACATGGCCGAGCACCTGGGCGCGGCCGGTGCCGCGCAGCCCGATGGCGACATGGATGGAGAAGCCGTCGAGCAGGGCGCGCAGCCGGGCGGCGAAGCGGTCGGGGTCCACGGGCCGGAACTCGCCGCGCGAGACGCCCTCGGCGATCAGGGCGACCAGGTCGCGGTGCCAGGCGCCCTCGATCGCGGCCTGCCGGTCGCGGGCGTCGTCGCCGGCGTTCTGCGAGCGGTTCCACACCTCCAGCCACAGCGTCCAGTGCGGGTCGCGGTGGCCGTGCGGGACGTACAGGCCGACGTAGGCGTCGAGGCGCTCGCGGGCGGTGCCGCCGCGGGTGAGCAGCCGCGCCCGCTCGGCGCCGAGCCGGCTCTCGCTCCACTCCAGGGTGCGCAGCAGCAGTTCGTCCTTGGAGCCGAAGTAGTACAGCAGATGGCCGCTGCTCATCCCGACCGCGCGGCCGAGCGCCGCCATGGTGAGCTTCTCCAGACCGCGCTCGGCGATCATCTCCATGGCGGTGGCGAGGACGTCCTCGCGCGGCGGGGCGGGGGTCCGGCGGCGGGACGAGGAGGTCGCGCTCATGCCGGGACCGTCCGTACGGCGCCGGGCAGGAAGTGGGTCTCGTACGGCCCCGAGCAGTCGGCGAACAGCGTCGCCACCCGCGCCCCCCACCCCGGGCACAGCTCGGGCGGCACGGGGAGCGGACGCGGCGGATCGCTGAGACGGCGGCCGCGGGCCGCGCAGACCAGGACGTTCACGCGTCTGTTCTACCCGACCCCGGCCGTCACCGGGTCCTCGGCTGCTGCTGCGTGACGCAGTGGATGCCGCCTCCGCCCGCGAAGATCGCGCGGGCGTCCACCGGGATCACCGTCCGCTCGGGGAACAGCCGGCGGAAGATGCGGGCGGCGTTCTCGTCGCGCGGGTCGTCGAAGGCGCACAGGACGACGCCGCCGTTGCACAGGTAGTGGTTGATGTAGGAGTAGTCGGCCCAGTGGCCGTCGGCCTCCAGGGCGGTGGGGGCGGCGACCTCCACGACCTCCAGGCGGCGGCCGCGGGCGTCGGTGGCCGACCTGAGGATGCCGATCACCTCCTTGGTCACCTCGTGGTCGGGGTGGGCCGGGTCCGGCTGGTGGTGGGCGACGACCAGGCCGGGGCGGGCGAAGGCGGCGACGATGTCGACGTGCCCGAGGGTGCCGTAGCCGTGCGGGGGGTAGTCGCCGGTCAGGCCCCGGGGCAGCCAGATGGCCTTGCGGGTGCCGAGGTGGGCGTGGATCTCCGCCTCGACCCGCTCCCGCGTCCAGTGCGGATTGCGCTCGGGGCCGAGCTGGACCGTCTCGGTCAGCAGCACCGTGCCCTCGCCGTCGACGTGGAGGGCGCCGCCCTCGTTGACCAGCTTCGAGGCGTACGTCCTCGCCCCGGCGAGGTCGGACACCTGGGCGGCGATCTTCGCGTCGTGCTCCCAGCGGGCCCAGTGCTGGGCGCCCCAGCCATTGAACGTCCAGTCCACCGCGGCCAGTTCACCGGCGTCGTTGGTCAGGAAGGTGGGCCCGATGTCGCGCATCCAGGCGTCGTCGAGGTCGCGCTCGACGGTGTCCACGCCGGGGCCGAGCAGGGCCCGGGCGCCGGCCGACTGGCCGGGTCCGCACACCACCGTCACCGGTTCGAAGCGGCGGACGGCGCGGGCGACCGCCGCCCACGCGGCCCGGGAGGCGGCCAGCTCACCGGGGGTGCCGAAGGTCGGGTTGGGGCCCGGCCACGCCATCCAGGTGCGCTCGTGCGGCGCCCACTCGGCGGGCATGCGGAAGCCGTCGGCGGCGGGGGTGGTCATCTCGCGGGTCCTCACAGGAAGTACAGGCGGTTCAGGGAGACCGAGTCGGCGGGCTCGGAGCGGACGGGTTCGCCGTCCAGGGTGACCAGGCCGGTGCGCCCGTCGACGTCGACCGATCCGGTGCGGGAGTTCAGCAGCAGGTCGGCCGGGCCGATACCGCGGGTGTCCCGGACGGCGACCCGGCGCCGGCGCGTGGGCAGCGTGTCGTGGCCCTGGTCCAGGGCGGCGCCCGCGACGAAGGCCACGGACAGGTCGGCGGGCGTGGCGCCGTGCGCGCCGAACTGGGGTCCCAGCACGAGGGGTTCGCAGGTGTCGGTGGCCGCGTTGGGGTCGCCGGTGACGCCATAGGCGGGGAAGCCCGCCTTGAGCACGAGCTGCGGTTTGGCGCCGAAGTACTCCGGCCGCCACAGCACGATGTCGGCGAGCCTGCCCGCCTGGAGGGAGCCGACCTCGTGAGCGATGCCGTGCGCGATGGCCGGGTTGACGGTCAGCTTCGCGATGTAGCGCAGCACGCGCGCGTTGTCGTCGTCCGGGCCGTCGCCGTCCAGCGGGCCGAGTTCGGCCTTCATCTTGCCGGCCATGGCGAAGGTGCGGCGCACGGTCTCACCGGCCCGGCCCATGCCCTGGGCGTCGGAGGAGGTGATGCCGATCGCGCCCAGGTCGTGCAGGACGTCCTCGGCGCCCATGGTCCCGGCCCGGATGCGGTCGCGGGCCAGGGCGGCGTCGCCCGGCAGGTCGGTCTTGAGGTCGTGGACGGAGACGATCATGCCGTAGTGCTCGGCGACCGCGTCCCGGCCGAAGGGCAGCGTGGGGTTGGTGGAGGAGCCGATGACGTTCGGGACCCCGGCCATCCTCAGCACGTTGGGCACGTGCCCGCCGCCGCAGCCCTCGATGTGGAAGGCGTGGATCGTACGGCCCTCCAGGACGCGCAGGGTGTCCTCGACCGACAGGCACTCGTTCAGCCCGTCGCTGTGCAGGGCCACCTGGACGTCGTGCTCCTCGGCCACGCGCAGCGCGGTGTCCAGGGCGCGGGTGTGGGCTCCCATGTCCTCGTGCACCTTGAAGCCGCAGGCGCCGCCCTCGGCCAGCGCCTCGACCAGCGGCGCGGGGTGCGAGGAGGAACCCCGGCCCAGGAAGCCGATGTTGACCGGCCAGGCGTCGAACGCGCCGAAGGCGTGCCGCAGCGCCCAGGGGGAGTTGACGCCGACGCCCCACACCGGCCCGAACTCCTGGCCGATGACCGTGGTCACCCCGGAGGCGAGCGAGGCCTCCATGATGCGCGGCGACAGCAGGTGGACGTGGGGGTCCACGGCGCCCGCGGTGGCGATCAGCCCCTCGCCCGACACGATGGACGTGCCGGTGCCGACCACCACGTCCACGCCCTCGAGGGTGTCGGGGTTGCCGGCCCGCCCGATGGAGTGGATGCGGCCCTCGCGGATGCCGATCGACACCTTGCGGATGCCCTGGACCGCGTCGATCACCACCACGTTGCTGATCACCACGTCGCAGGTCTCGCGGACGGCCGCCGCCTTGAGGTGGAGCCCGTCGCGGGCGGTCTTGCCGAACCCGGCGAGGAACTCGTCGCCGTACTTCTGGGCGTCGGACTCCACCCGGACGACCAGCCCGGAGTCGCCGAGGCGGATCCGGTCGCCGGCGCGGGGGCCGTGGGTGGCGGCGTAGGCGTAGGGGTCGGTGGTCATCGGTCCGCTCCCAGATATCCGCAGGCGGCGGCCCGGCGCAGGGCCTCGTCCCTGGCCCCCGGCGCGTCCAGGGGCCCGTCGACCAGGCCGGCGAAGCCGACGGCGACGCGCTCGCCGCCGATCGGGACGAGGCCCACCTCGGCGCTCTCCCCCGGCCCGAAGCGCACGGACGACCCGGCCGGCACGGCCAGGCGCATGCCGTACGCCCGTGATCTCGGGAAGTCGAGGCGGGGGTTGGCCTCGAAGAAGTGGAAGTGGGAGGTGACCGAGACCGGCACGGCCGCGGTGTTGGTGACGGTGATCCGCACGGCCGCCTCCGGCTCGGCGTGCCCGGGTCCGGGCAGCAGCGCGCCCGGGGCGCGGTCGCCCAGCGAGCCGCCCGCGACGGGGTCGCGGACGACGGCGAGCCGTGAGCCGTCGTCGAAGACCGCCTCGACGTGCACCTCGGTGACCACGTCCGCGACGCCCGGCAGCACGTCGTCCGGGCCGAGGACCGACCGGGCCCGCTCGATCGCCTCGGCCAGCCGGGCGCCGTCGCGCGCCGCCTCGCACACGGTGTCGGCGATCAGGGCGGTGGCCTCGGGCACATTGAGCCGCAGACCGCGCGCCCTGCGGGCGCGGGCCAGTTCGGCGGCCGTGAAGAGCAGCAACCGGTCACGCTCGGTGGGGGTCAGTCGCACGCCGGGCCACCTCCTTCCTTCCAGGCATTAGAGCAGCACTCTAACGCCATCCATCCGGAAGGAGAAGGTCGAACGGAGGTCGGCCCGTTACCGGTGCCATGGATCGCGCGGACACTTTTGAGCGCCGCACTAAACATGTCGGCCGCGGCGGAGCACCGTTGGCGATCGTCCGCCAGTAGGCGCAGCGGCCGCAGGCCCGGCGGCCGTTCCCCGCCCCTGCGGTTCGGAGGGCGGGGAATCTGCCGGGGCCGTGCGGCCGGGAAAGGCGGGTGCGCCGGGCGGTGCGGCCCAAAGGCCGGGGGCCGGGGCCCGGTGGGCCGGGAGGCCGGGAGGCCGGAGGCCGGGAGGCCGGGAGGCCGGGAGGCCGGGAGGCCGGAGGCCGGGAGCCGGAGGCCGGAGGCCGGGAGCCGGAGGCCGGGAGCCGGAGGCCGGGAGCCGGAGGCCGGGAGCCGGAGGCCGGGAGGCCGGGAGCCGGAGGCCGGGAGGCCGGGCGCCCGGGGGCCGGGGGCCGGGCGCCCGGGGGCCGGGGCCCGGTGGGCCCGGAGGCCGGCGGGCCGGGCGCTCAGATTAGGCCAGGACGTGCATCCAGCCGTGCTTGTCCTCGGTGATGCCCCGCTGGATGTCCAGCAGGGCCTGGCGCAGCCGGAGGGTGACCTCGCCGGGCTCGCCGCCGGACTGCTGCCACTCGGCGCCCGCGCGCTTGACGGTGCCCACCGGGGTGATCACGGCGGCCGTGCCGCAGGCGAAGACCTCGGTCAGGGTGCCGTTCTCGGAGTCGCGCTGCCACTGGTCGATGGAGACGCGGGCCTCCTCGGCCTCGTAGCCGAGGTCGCGGGCGACGGTCAGCAGGGAGTCACGGGTGACGCCCTCGAGGATGGAGCCGGTGAGGGTGGGGGTGACGATCTTGTTCCCGTAGACGAAGTACAGGTTCATGCCGCCGAGTTCCTCGACCCACTTGTGCTCCACGGCGTCGAGGTAGCAGACCTGGTCGCAGCCCTGGGCCGCGGCCTCGGCCTGGGCCAGCAGGGAGGCCGCGTAGTTGCCGCCGGTCTTGGCGTCGCCCATGCCGCCGGGGACGGCGCGGACGCGGTCCTCGGAGGCCCAGATGGAGACGGGCTTGACGCCGCCGGGGAAGTACGCCCCCGCCGGCGAGGCGATCACGAGGAACAGGTACTCGTTGGCCGGCTTGACGCCCAGGCCGACCTCGGTGGCGATCATGAACGGGCGCAGGTAGAGGGACTCCTCGCCGCCGTGCGCCGGCACCCATGCCTTGTCCTGCTGGACCAGGACGTCGCAGGCCTCGATGAAGGTCTCCACGGGCAGCTCGGGCATGGCGAGCCGGCGGGCGGAGGCCTGGAAGCGCAGGGCGTTCTTCTCGGGGCGGAAGGTGGCGACCGAGCCGTCGGGGCGGCGGTAGGCCTTCAGGCCCTCGAAGATCTCCTGGGCGTAGTGCAGGACGGTGGTGGCCGGGTCGAGCGAGATCGGCGCGTACGGAACGAGCTGTCCGTCGTGCCAGCCCCGGCCTTCCGTCCACCTGATGGTCACCATGTGGTCGGTGAAGTGGCGGCCGAACCCGGGATGGGCCAGGATCGCCTCGCGCTCCGCGTCGGAGAGCGGGTGGGCCGAGGGCTTGAGCTCGATCGTGGGCGTCGTCATGAGTGCGTGTCCTTCACCGTGTCGTAGTGACGGGCCGCGCTCACTCCCGCACGGCTCATGGCCGGTGCTGGGACGTCCGAGCATTCCCTCATGTCGCGGCTCCGCGTTCGATTATCGCGCGGGGGCGGCGGCGGAAGAAAACGGGGTGAATGCGGCCCAGGGGTTGATGGTGGCACCCGGCGCCGCATACGGAAAGCCGCCGGGTGCGGATGCGACCCGACGGCTCCGTCAGTTCTGTGCCAGAGGCGAGGAGCCCGGGTCACCCGGGGTCCTCGGGACTCCGGGCGGTCAGCCGGCTACTCGTACGGCGAGCGCGTCACCGATCTCGGAGGTGCTGCGCGCGGGCAGCGCGCCGCGCTCCGCGAGATCGGCGGAGACGGCGTCCTCGACCCGGGCCGCCTCGGTGTCGTAGCCGAGGTGGCGCAGGAGCAGCGCGACGGACAGGACCGTGGCGGTGGGGTCGGCCTTGCCCTGCCCGGCGATGTCCGGTGCCGAGCCGTGCACCGGCTCGAACATGGACGGGTACTCGCGGGCGGGGTTGATGTTGCCGGAGGCCGCGACGCCGATGCCGCCGGAGACGGCCGCGGCGAGGTCGGTGATGATGTCGCCGAAGAGGTTGTCGGTGACGATGACGTCGAAGCGCTCGGGCTGGGTGACCAGGTAGATGGTGGCCGCGTCGACGTGGATGTACTCGGTGGTGACCTCGGGGTACTCCGCGGCCACCTTGTTGAAGATGTTCGTCCACAGGTGACCGGCGAAGGTCAGCACGTTGTTCTTGTGGACGAGGGTGAGCTTCCTGCGCGGGCGGGCCTGGGCGCGGGCGAAGGCGTCGCGCACGACGCGCTCGACACCGAAGGCCGTGTTGACGGAGACCTCGGTGGCGACCTCGTGCTCGGTGCCCTTGCGGATGGTGCCGCCGTTGCCCGTGTAGGGGCCCTCGGTGCCCTCACGGACCACGACGAAGTCGATCTGCGGCTCACCGGCCAGCGGGGTGGCCACGCCCGGCAGGAGCTTGGAGGGCCGCAGGTTGACGTGGTGGTCGAAGGCGAAGCGGAGCTTGAGCAGGAAGCCGCGCTCCAGGACGCCGGAGGGCACGGACGGGTCGCCGATCGCGCCGAGCAGGATCGCGTCGTGCTGCTTCAGCTGCTCCAGGTCGGCGTCGGTGAGCGTCTCACCCGTGGCGTGGTAGCGCCGGGCGCCGAAGTCGTACTCCTTCGTCTCCAGCTTGACGTCCTGCGGGAGGACGGCGGTCAGGACCTTGAGGCCCTCGGCCACGACTTCCTGGCCGATGCCGTCACCGGGGATCACTGCGAGATCGATGCTGCGAGACATGCCGGCACCCTACTCCTCGTCCCAGGTGATGACACGGACCGTCCGCCATGCGGACATCGGACGGCGGGGGCGGTGGGGGCGGTGGGGGCTCAGTGGCCCGTCTCGCCGCCGTTGTCACGGCGGTCGAGGGCGCGCTGAAGGGCGGCGGCGGCGTTCCTGCGGTCGGAATCGCTCGTACGGGAGATGTGGCGGACTCGGCGGCGGACGGTCGTCTCGGCCATGGGGAATCGACTCCTTCGAGAACAGCGCGGAGTGCGGCAAGGGGAATGCGAGACGCCGGATCGGCGGGGAGCGTGCCGCAGGGGTGTCCTGCACGGGGCCCGGCTCACGACCGCCATTCGCTTGATCGAGCGAGAACGTTCGGCTCCTACCAAACTAGGCGAGGAGTCCGCGTCTGTCTGCACAATTACTCGGACTTCCTACTATCTGAGACGGCGAAGTGGCCCACTCCCGCCTGACCTGCTCTTTTCTCCGGTACGGCGGGTCCGCCGCCGGAGGCCGGGAACGCGCCCGGCCCGGACAGCCACCGCGGAAGGGGCTCAGCCCATGTGCGGGTAGGTGTAGTCGGTCGGCGGGACCAGGGTCTCCTTGATGGCCCGGGTCAGGGTCCAGCGCATCAGGTTCTGCGGGGCGCCGGCCTTGTCGTTGGTGCCGGAGGAGCGGCCGCCGCCGAAGGGCTGCTGGCCGACCACGGCGCCGGTCGACTTGTCGTTGATGTAGAAGTTGCCGGCCGCGTAGCGCAGCTTCTCCATCGTGTACGCCGCGGCGGCGCGGTCGTTGGCGATGACGGAACCGGTCAGCGCGTAGTCGGAGACCGACTCCATCTGGGTCAGCATCTCGTCGTACTTGTCGTCCTCGTAGACGTACACCGCGAGGATCGGGCCGAAGTACTCGGTGGTGAAGACCTCGTTCTCCGGGTCGGTGCACTCGATGACCGTCGGGCGGACGAAGTACCCGACCGAGTCGTCGTAGGTGCCGCCCGCGACGATGGTGCAGGACGGGTCCTCCTTGGCCCGGTCGATCGCCGCCTTGTTCTTGGCGAAGGACCGCGCGTCGATGACGGCGCCGAGGAAGTTCGACAGGTCGGTGACGTCACCCATGGTCAGCCCGTCCACCTCGGCGGCGAACTCCTCCTTGAAACCGGAGTTCCACAGGGACGCCGGGATGTACGCCCGGGAGGTGGCCGAGCACTTCTGGCCCTGGTACTCGAAGGCGCCGCGGGTCAGCGCGGTCTTCAGCACCGCGCGGTCGGCGCTCGGGTGGGCGACCACGAAGTCCTTGCCGCCGGTCTCGCCGACCAGACGCGGGTAGGAGCGGTACTTCTCGATGTTGTTGCCGACCGTCTTCCACAGGTACTGGAAGGTCTTGGTCGAGCCGGTGAAGTGGATGCCGGCCAGGTCCCGGTGGTTCAGGGCGACCTCGGAGACCTCCAGGCCGTCACCGGTGAGCAGGTTGATGACGCCCTTGGGCAGGCCCGCCTCCTCCAGCAGCCTCATCAGCAGCACGGCCGCGTGGGTCTGGGTCGGGGACGGCTTCCAGATCACCACGTTGCCCATGAGGGCGGGCGCGGTGGGCAGGTTGGCCGCGATCGCGGAGAAGTTGAACGGCGTGATCGCGTAGACGAAGCCCTCCAGCGGGCGGTGGTCCAGGCGGTTCCACACGCCCGGGGAGTTGGCCGGGGGCTGCTCGGCCAGGATCTGCCGGGCGTAGTGGACGTTGAAGCGCCAGAAGTCCACCAGCTCGCAGGGGGTGTCGATCTCGGCCTGCTGGGCGGTCTTGGACTGGCCCAGCATGGTCGACGCGGCGATCGTCTCGCGCCAGGGGCCGGCCAGCAGCTCGGCCGCGCGCAGGATGATCGCGGCGCGGTCGTCGAACGCCATCGCGCGCCAGGCCGGGGCGGCCGCGAGCGCGGCGTCGATGGCGTCCTGGGCGTCCGCCTTCGTGGCGTTGCGGTACGTGCCGAGGACGGCCTTGTGGTTGTGCGGCTGGACGACCTCGAAGGACTCGCCACCGCCCATGCGCTTCTCGCCGCCGATGGTGCAGGGCAGGTCGATCGGGTTCTCGGCCAGCTCCTTGAGCCTGGCCTCCAGACGGGCACGCTCGGGCGAGCCGGGGGCGTAGCCGTGCACCGGCTCGTTGACGGGGGTGGGGACCTGGGTCACAGCGTCCATGGGTTCCGTAACTCCTTGACTTGAGCGGTGTTGCGGGCGGGGCGGGGCCGGGCTCAGCCCTTGCCGAGCATCGAGCGGACGAAGAAGCGCAGGTTCGCCGGCTTCTCCGCCAGACGGCGCATGAAGTAGCCGTACCAGTCGGTGCCGTAGGCGGTGTAGACGCGCATGCGGTGGCCCTCGGCGGCCAGCCGCAGGTGCTCGTCGCTGCGGATGCCGTACAGCATCTGGAACTCGTACTCGTCCATCTTGCGCCCGGCGGTGCGGGCCAGCTCCTGTGCGATGGAGATCAGCCGCGGGTCGTGGGTGGCGACCATCGGGTACCCCTCGCCCTCCATGAGAGTGCGCAGGATGCGGACGTACGCCTTGTCGATCTCGTGCCGGTTCTGGTACGCGACGTCGGCGGGCTCCTTGTAGGCGCCCTTGACCAGGCGCACCCGGCTGCCGCTGGCGGCGAGGCGGCGGGCGTCGGCCTCGGTGCGGAAGAGGTAGGCCTGGATGACGCAGCCGGTGCCGGGGAAGTCCTTCCGCAGCTCCTCGTGGATGGCGAACATCGAGTCGAGGGTGGTGTGGTCCTCCGCGTCCAGGGTGACCGTGGTGCCGATGGCGGCGGCGGCCTCGGCCACCGGGCGGACGTTGGCGAGCGCCAGCTCGTGGCCGCCGGGCAGCGCCTGGCCGAACATCGACAGCTTGACGGACATCTCGACCTTCGGACCGAGCTCAAGCCCCTTGATCCGGTCGATCAGCAGCAGATAGGCGTCGCGCGCGGCGGCGGCCTGCTCCTCGGTGGTGATGTCCTCGCCGACCACGTCCATGGTCAGCTCCAGGCCCTTGCCGGTCAGCTCCTCGATGATGGGGACGACGTCGTCCACGCTCTCACCGGGAATGAAGCGGTCGACGACCTGCTTGGTCACCGGGGCGGCCGAGACCAGGCGTCGCATCCGGTCGCTGCGCGACGCGGCGAGAATCACGGGACCCAGCACGGGGCACCTCCACAAGCGAACAGGGCCGGAACCCGCCCATCGGGCACGGCACGGGGAACCACCGTGAACGTTAGGTTCCCTCCCGGTCGCGGGCCATCGACAGCTGTCACGCATCAGTGCACTGGATCTCAGACAGCTGTATGAAGCCCTGTGGAAGATGCGGGACAATGCCCGGGTGACGCCGGACTACAAGGGTGACTACCAGGAGCTGGTCGACGAGATCTCCGAGCTGCTCGGCGCACCGGCGACGCTGGAGAACCGCGACTTCGAGCTGATCGCCTTCGGCGCCTACGACAGCGAGGGCGACCTGGACCCCTCGGCCCTGGACCCGGTGCGCACCCGCTCCATCCTCACCCGCCGCTCCACCGCCGCGGTCCGGCACTGGTTCGAGGGCTTCGGCATCACCCGGGCGACCGGTCCGGTGCGCATCCCGGCCAGCACGGAGGCGGGCGTGTACCGGGGCCGGATCTGCCTGCCGGTACGCCATCGGGGTGTCGTCCTCGGCTACGTCTGGCTGCTGGACTACGAGCCCGGTCCCACCGAGCGGCAACTGGCCGCCGCCATGCGGGTGACCGCGCGCATCGGCGCCCTGCTCGCGGACGAGGTGCAGCACGGCGCCGATCTCACCCGCGAGCTGCGCGCGGTGCTGACGGCCGAGCGGGGCTGGGCCCGGGACATGGCGGTCGCGGAGCTGCGTGCGGCCCTCGGGACGCGCGCGGACGGGCCGCACACGCTGGTGTGCGTGGCTCCGTGGCCGACGGCCGGGCCGGACGACGCGCCGTCGGTGCGCACCCTGCCGGGGGCCCGGGCGCTGTGCACGGTGCCGTGGGGCACGACGCAGCAGTGCCTGGCGCTGCTGGTGCGGCTGCGCTCCACGGACACCGCGGCCCCCGCGGTGTCGGCGGCGACCCGGCTGCTGGAACGGGCGGCGGGCACGGCGGCGGGCGGCGGCTCGCCGGACGCGCCCGGGGGCGCGGCGGGCGGGCCGCGCGGCACGACCGGCGGGCCGGGCGCGCCCGGGGGCACGGTGGGCGGGGCCGCGGGCGGGCCGGCGGCCGGCATCGCCGGCGCGCGGACCGGGCTCGCGGAGCTGGGCACGGCCTGGGCTGAGGCGTCCGCCGCCGCCCGGGCCGCGGCGGCGGAACCGCGGCTGGGGCCGGTCGCCGAGTGGGCGTCGATCGGGCCGTTCCGGCTGCTCACCGCGCTGCCGCCGGGAGCCGCCCCGGACCCCGCGGTGCGGGCCCTGCTCACCCCCGCGCACCAGGAACTGGCCCGCACCGCCGAGGTCTACCTCGACCGCGCGGGCCAGGCCGGGCGCACCGCCGCCGAGCTGGGCATCCACCGGCAGACCCTGTACTACCGCCTGTCGCGGGTGGAGCAGCTGACGGGCCTCGACCTGGACGACGGCGAGGACCGCCTCCTGCTGCACATGGCCCTGAAGGCGGCCCGGCTCTAGGCCTCGGTGGTCCCGCCGCCCTCTCGCGGCGCCGGTGTCGCGCCGGTCTCGGGGACCTGGGGGGCCTCGGCAGCCCCCGCCGCGGTGACCCCCGTGATCAGCCGGCGCAGGCCCTCGGTCAGCTGGTCGGCGTCGGTCGCCGTGCCCGGGTCGAACAGCCACTGGACCATGAGTCCCTGGAGCAGGGTCTGGTACAGCCGGCCCTCGGTGTCCACGGTCTCCTTGTCCAGCTCGGCCTCGGGGACGTCGCTGAACAGCGGGATCAGTCCCGAGCGCCCCTCCTCCTGCGCCTCGGCCAGCAGCTTGCGCACCTCCGGCAGCCGGTCGCCCTGGAGGATCAGCTCGAAGCTGAGCAGCCAGACCGCCCGCGACGCGGGCACCGAGTCGATGATGCTCGCCCACACCTCGCGGAACCGCTCGAGCGAGCCGGGCGGCGCCTGCGCCGAGCCGCCGGCCCCCCAGCCGGGCCCGAACCGGTCCCCCATCTCCTCGATCAGCGAGACGTACGCCCGCACCAGCAGGGCGTCCTTCGAGCCGTAGTGGTAGCCGATCGAGGCGAGGTTGGTCCCCGACTCCTTGACGATGTCGCGCGCGGTGGTGCGCACGAACCCCTTCTGCAGCAGGCAGCGCCTCGCGCCCTCGAGCAGGTCCTCACGGTGTCCCATGACGCCACCCTACCCACGATCCATACAGCCGTCCTAGACGGCTGACTTATACATTCGTTCTAGACAAGCGTTTAAGACGCCCGTACAGTCCTCGGCATGACCAACTCGACCCGCACGACACCGACTTCACCCGCGACCCCGCCGCGCGCCGGCCGCCGCGAATGGACCGCCCTCGGCGTGCTGATGCTGCCGCTGCTGCTGGTCTCCATGGACGTCTCGGTGCTGTACTTCGCCATTCCGGCGATCGGCGCCGACCTGGAGCCGAGCGCCACCCAGCAGCTGTGGATCCTCGACATCTACGGGTTCGTCCTGGCCGGGCTGCTGATCACCATGGGCTCGCTGGGCGACCGCGTCGGCCGCCGCCGGCTGCTGCTGTTCGGTGCCGCCGCCTTCGGCGCCGCCTCCCTGACGGCGGCCTACGCCGACAGCGCCGGGACCCTGATCGCCGCCCGCGCGGTCCTCGGCGTCGGCGGCGCCACCCTGATGCCCTCGACGATGGCGCTGGTCCGCACGATGTTCACCGACCCGGCCCAGCGGGCGAAGGCGATCGGCGTCTGGTCGGGCGTGATGACCGGCGGCATCGCGCTCGGCTCGGTGCTGAGCGGCGTCCTGGTGCAGTACTTCTGGTGGGGCTCGGTGTTCCTGGTCAACCTGCCCGCCATGGCGCTGCTGCTGGTGCTCGGCCCGGTCCTGCTGCCCGAGTCCAGGAACCCCGCTCCCGGACGCTTCGACCTGCTCGGCGTCCCGCTGTCCATGGCCGCGGTGCTGCCCGTGGTCTACGGCCTGAAGGAGATCCCCTCCCAGGGCTGGCATCCGCTCTACGTCGTCTCGATCACCGTCGGTCTGCTGTTCACGGCGCTGTTCGTGCACCGGCAGCGCACCGCGGCCGCCCCGATGATCCCGCCGGCGCTGTTCCGCGGCCGGGGCTTCGCCCCCGCGGTGGTGCTGAACCTCGTCTCCGCGTTCGCCATGATGGGCTCGGCCTTCTTCACCACCCAGTACCTGCAGTCGGTGCTCGGCAGGAGCGCGATGGAGGCGGCCCTGTGGTCGCTGCTGCCGTCGGTGCCGATCGGCATGGCGGCGCCGCTGGCGACCGCGCTGGTCCAGCGGGGCGTCGACCGGGCCCATGTGGTCGCCGCGGGCTTCGCGACCGGCGCGGCGGGCTACGGGATGCTGGCCCTCGCGGGCACCGACTCCCTCGGGCTGGTGCTGGCCGCCTGCGGCGTGCTCGCCTCCGGCATCGTGATGGTGATGTCCCAGATGACGGACCTCGCGCTGGGCGCGGCCCCGGTGGAGCAGTCCGGCACGGCGTCCTCGCTTCTGGAGACCGGTGCGGAGTTCGGCGGCGCGCTCGGCATGGCCGTCCTGGGCTCGATCGGTACGGCGGTCTACCGCCACGGCATTCCGGCCGGCGCCCCGGCGCCGGCGCACGAGACCCTCGGCGGCGCGCTCGCGGTGGCCGGCGGGCTTCCGGGGCGCGCGGGAGACGCCCTGGCGACGGCCGCGCGGGAGGCCTTCACCCAGGGGATGCGGGGCGCGGGGGTGGCGGGCGCTGTGGTGCTCTTGCTCGCGGCGGCGGGCGCGGCCGTGACCCTGCGCGGGATCAGGGTGCGGGAGGCGACGGACGCGGAGGCCGCGGACGCCGCGAAGGCCGGGGGCGCCGCGGACGCGGCAGAGGCCACGCGGGTCGCCGAAGCCGCGACCTGAGGGCCTCACCCGGCGACGGCGGACGCCGGACGGACGACCCGGCCGGCCCGCCCCGGGACGGCCGTCCCAGCCCGGCCTCCCGTCCGGCGTGAACGCGCGAACCCCGTTCCAGCGGAACGGGGTTCGGGCTTGCGGGGAACGGGGTTCGGCGCGGTCCGCCCCGGGGACGGCGGTGGCCCGGGGCGGACGGGTGCGTGACTCAGACGAGGTTCACCGAACGGGCGGACGTCGCCCCGATCTCCGCCGCGACCTCCGTCAGGACGCTCTGCGGCACCGTGTCGTCCACCGTGAGGACGGCGAGCGCCTCACCGCCCGCGGCGGCACGCGCGACCTGCATGCCGGCGATGTTGATGCCGGCCTCGCCGATGATGCGGCCCACCGTGCCGACCACGCCCGGACGGTCCTCGTAGCGCAGCACCACCATGTGCTCGGCGAGCGCGAGGTCCACGTCGTAGTCGCCGACGGCCACGATCTTCTGGACGTGCTTGGGGCCGGCCAGGGTGCCGGAGACCGAGACCTCCTCGCCGCCCGCGAGCGTGCCGCGCACGGTGACGACGTTGCGGTGGTCGGCCGACTCGGAGCTGGTGGTGAGGCGGACCTCGACGCCCCGCTCCTGGGCGAACAGCGGCGCGTTGACGTAGGAGACCGTCTCGTCGACGACGTCCTCGAAGACGCCCTTGAGCGCGGACAGCTCCAGCACCTTCACGTCGTGCTGGGTGATCTCGCCGTAGACCTCGACGTCGAGACGGACGGCGACCTCGCCCGCGAGGGCGGTGAAGATGCGGCCGAGGCGCTCGGCGAGCGGCAGTCCGGGCTTGACGTCCTCGGCGATGACACCGCCCTGGACGTTCACCGCGTCCGGGACCAGCTCACCGGCGAGCGCCAGGCGGACCGACTTGGCGACGGCGATGCCGGCCTTCTCCTGGGCCTCGTCCGTCGAGGCGCCCAGGTGCGGGGTGCAGACGACCTGGTCGAACTCGAACAGCGGGGAGTCCGTGCAGGGCTCCTTGGCGTACACGTCCAGGCCGGCGCCGGCGACCCGGCCCTCCTTGAGCGCCGAGTACAGCGCCTCCTCGTCGACGATGCCGCCGCGCGCGGCGTTGACGATGCGCACGCCGGGCTTGACCTTGCGCAGCGCCTCGTCGCCGATCAGGCCCAGGGTCTCCGGGGTCTTGGGCAGGTGGACGGTGATGAAGTCGGAGACCTCCAGCAGCTCGTCCAGGGTCAGCACCTTCACGCCCATCTGCGCGGCCCGCGCCGGCTGCACATAGGGGTCGTAGGCGACGACCTTCATGCCGAAGGCGGACATGCGCTGGGCGACGAGCGCGCCGATGCGGCCGAGGCCGACCACGCCGAGGGTCTTCTCCGCCAGCTCCACGCCCGTGTACTTGCTGCGCTTCCACTCGCCGTTCTTCAGCGCGGCGTTGGCCTGCGGGATGTTGCGGGCGGTGGCGAGGATCAGGCCGCAGGCCAGCTCGGCGGCGGTCACGATGTTGGAGGTCGGGGCGTTGACGACCATCACGCCGGCCTTGGTGGCGGCGGAGACGTCGACGTTGTCCAGGCCGACGCCGGCTCGTGCGACGACCTTGAGCCTGTTCGCCGCGGCGATCGCCTCGGCGTCCACCTTGGTGGCCGAGCGGATCAGGATGGCGTCCACGTCGGCGATCGCGGGCAGCAGCTCCGCCCGGTCGGCGCCGTTGCAGTGCCTGATCTCGAAGTCCGGGCCGAGCGCGTCGACGGTCGCGGGCGACAGCTCTTCAGCGATGAGTACGACGGGTTTCGAGCTCACGTGAGTCCTCACAAGTCCAATGCGGACGGCCGTCCCGACGGCCGCTGGCGGAGGGGTGCTAGCCGCGTGGAAGACGCACGACGCTGTGGGCCTGACGCGTTGTTGTGCAGCAGTGTAGTGGCGCAGCGTGCGTCGTATTGCGCCGCTGCGGAAGGATCACCCGTCCGTGGCTGGACGGGTTGGACAACGCCGCGGATCCACCGTCGACTACGACGTTACCCCCGGTTCGCCGAAGGGGCCGGGGCAGTCGTCGCCCCGGCCCCCGGCATGAGGCCTACGCCTCCTCGTTCACCCAGCTCATGAGCTTGCGCAGCTCCTTGCCGGTGGTCTCCAGCAGGTGCTCGGAGTCCTGCTTCTTGTACTCGTTGTACTTCTTCAGACCGCCGTGGTACTCGTCCATCCAGTTGCGGGCGAAGGAGCCGTCCTGGATCTCGGCGAGGACCTTCTTCATCTCCGCCTTGGTGGCGTCGGTGATGATCCGCGGGCCGGTGACGTAGTCGCCCCACTCGGCGGTCTCGGAGATCGACCAGCGCATCTTCTCCAGGCCGCCCTCGTACATGAGGTCGACGATCAGCTTCAGCTCGTGCAGGCACTCGAAGTAGGCGATCTCCGGCTGGTAGCCCGCCTCGGTCAGCGTCTCGAAGCCCGCCTTGACCAGCGCGGCCGTACCGCCGCACAGCACGGCCTGCTCACCGAACAGGTCGGTCTCGGTCTCCTCGGTGAAGGTGGTCTTGATGACGCCGGCGCGGGTGCCGCCGATGGCCTTGGCGTACGACAGCGCCAGCTCGAACGCGCCTCCCGAGGCGTCCTGCTCGACGGCGGCGATGCAGGGGACGCCGCGGCCCTCCTCGTACTGACGGCGCACCAGGTGGCCCGGGCCCTTGGGCGCGACCATGCACACGTCCACGCCGGCCGGGGGCTTGATGAAGCCGAAGCGGATGTTGAAGCCATGGCCGAAGAACAGCGCGTCGCCGTCCTTCAGGTTGCCGGCGATGGACTCCTCGTAGACCTGGGACTGGATCGGGTCCGGCACCAGGATCATGATGACGTCGGCCTCGGCGGCGGCCTGCGACGGCGTCACCACGCGCAGCCCCTGCTCCTCGGCCTTGGCCTTGGACTTGGAGCCCTCGTGCAGACCGACCCGCACGTCGACACCCGAGTCGCGCAGCGACAGGGCGTGGGCGTGGCCCTGGCTGCCGTAGCCGATGACCGCGACCTTGCGGCCCTGGATGATGGACAGGTCGGCGTCAGCGTCGTAGAACAGCTCGGCCACTTTGGGTTCTCTCCTTGTGTGCGGGGTGTGCGTCCCACCGTATGCCGGTGGGGGGACGGGACGTTTCCGGGTCTCGGTATACGGGCGGCCGATGTCACCCGGCCGCCCGAACCGGGCCTCACGCCGAACGGTCGAGGGCGCGCAGCGACCGGTCGGTGATCGAGCGGGCGCCGCGGCCGATGGCGATCGTGCCGGACTGGACCAGCTCCTTGATGCCGTACTGCTCCAGCATCTTGAGCATGGCCGACAGCTTGTCGCTGCTGCCGGTGGCCTCGATGGTGACGGCCTCCGGGGAGACGTCCACGGTCTTGGCGCGGAACAGCTGGACGATCTCCACGATCTGCGAGCGCGTCTCGTTGTCGGCGCGCACCTTCACCAGGACGAGTTCGCGCTGGACGGCCTGCGCGGGATCGAGCTCGACGATCTTCAGCACGTTGACGAGCTTGTTCAGCTGCTTGGTGACCTGCTCCAGCGGCAGGTCCTCCACGCTGACCACGATGGTGATGCGGGAGATGTCGGGGTGCTCGGTGACGCCGACCGCGAGCGAGTCGATGTTGAAGCCGCGGCGGGAGAACAGGGCGGCGATCCGGGCGAGGATGCCGGGTGTGTTCTCGACCAGGACCGAGAGCGTGTGCTTGGTGGACATGACGGTCGTACCTTCCTGAAGTCCTCGGGTGTCCCGGTGTGCTCTCAGTCGTCCTCGTTGTCGCCGAAGTCGGGGCGGACGTCCCGGGCGGCCATGATCTCGTCGTTGGAGGTGCCGGCGGCGACCATCGGCCAGACCATGGCGTCCTCGTGCACGATGAAGTCGACGACGACCGGGCGGTCGTTGACCGAGTTCGCCTCCTCGATGACCTTGTCGAGGTCGTCGGGGGACTCGCAGCGGATGGCGTAGCAGCCCATGGCCTCCGACAGCTTCACGAAGTCGGGGACCCGGGTGCCCCGCGCCTGCGGGTTGACGTCGTCGGGGCCGGAGTGCAGGACGGTGTTGGAGTAGCGCTGGTTGTAGAACAGCGTCTGCCACTGGCGCACCATCCCGAGGGCGCCGTTGTTGATGATGGCGACCTTGATCGGGATGTTGTTCAGGGCGCAGGTGGTGAGCTCCTGGTTGGTCATCTGGAAGCAGCCGTCCCCGTCGATCGCCCAGACGGTGGCGTCCGGGCGGCCGGCCTTGGCGCCCATGGCGGCGGGGACCGCGTAGCCCATGGTTCCGGCGCCGCCGGAGTTCAGCCAGCCGGCGGGCCGTTCGTACTGGATGAAGTGCGCGGCCCACATCTGGTGCTGGCCGACGCCCGCGGCGAAGACCGTCCCCTCGGGGGCGAGCTGTCCGATCCGCTGGATGACCTGCTGCGGGGAGAGCGAGCCGTCCTCCGGCTGGTCGTAGCCGAGCGGGTAGGTGTCGCGCCAGCGGCTGAGGTCCTTCCACCAGGCGCTGTAGTCGCCCTTGTGGCCCTCGGCGTGCTCCTTCTGGACCGCCTGGATGAGGTCGGCCAGCACCTCGCGGGCGTCACCGACGATGGGCACGTCGGCGGCGCGGTTCTTGCCGATCTCGGCCGGGTCGATGTCGGCGTGGACGATCTTGGCGTACGGGGCGAAGCTGTCCAGCTTGCCGGTGACGCGGTCGTCGAAGCGGGCTCCGAGGGCGACGATCAGGTCGGCCTTCTGCAGCGCGGTGACGGCGGTGACCGCACCGTGCATGCCCGGCATTCCCACGTGCAGCGGGTGGCTGTCGGGGAATGCGCCGAGCGCCATCAGGGTGGTGGTGACGGGCGCTCCGGTGAGTTCCGCGAGGACCTTCAGCTCGGCGGTGGCCCGGGCCTTGATCACACCGCCGCCGACGTAGAGGACGGGGCGCTTCGCGGAGGTGATGAGCTTGGCCGCCTCGCGGATCTGCTTGGCGTGCGGCTTGGTGACGGGCCGGTAGCCGGGCAGGTCCATCACGGGCGGCCAGGAGAACGTGGTCCGGGACGTCAGGGCGTCCTTGGCGATGTCGACCAGGACCGGGCCCGGGCGGCCGGTGGAGGCGATGTGGAACGCCTGCGCGATCACCCGGGGGATGTCCTCGGCCTTGGTGACCAGGAAGTTGTGCTTGGTGACCGGCATGGTGATGCCGACGATGTCCGCCTCCTGGAAGGCGTCCGTGCCGATCGAGGAGGAGGCCACCTGGCCGGTGATGGCGACCAGCGGCACCGAGTCCATGTGGGCGTCGGCGATCGGGGTGACCAGGTTGGTGGCGCCGGGGCCCGAGGTGGCCATGCAGACGCCGACCTTGCCGGTGGCCTGCGCGTAGCCGGTGGCCGCGTGTCCGGCGCCCTGCTCGTGACGGACCAGCACGTGGCGCACCCGGCGGGAGTCCATCAGCGGGTCGTAGGCGGGAAGGATCGCACCGCCGGGAATGCCGAATACCGTGTCGGCGCCGACCTCCTCGAGAGAGCGGATGAGGGACTGCGCACCCGTGACGTGCTCGGGAGCGGAGTGGTGTCCTCCGGATCGGGGCCGCGGCTGCGGGTGATGGGCCCCGGTGGCCTGCTCGGTCATCGGCATTCTCTTCTCGATGCTGAGGGTTTTTGCGAGGTTTGTGCGGTGTACGCCTGTTGTACGAGGGTGCCCGTGCAACAAAAAACCCCTCGTGCCGTGAGGCAAGCGAGGGGAGCGCGCCGGTGAGGGTCGCTGGGGGTTCCGGACGTCCTCCGGTCGTTCCCAGCTCAGCCGACGCGCTGTCCAAGTACGAGAATTCGGGTGCGCATGGACCCGACCCTCCCCCCGGCAGCCACTCACTGTCAAGTGGGTGGGACGGGCGTCTCATCATGTGAACGGAGCGCCGTGCCGCCGCCGATCACCGCGGACACCCCTGAGGCCGGCATTCCACCGGCCGTCACCCCGCCCGAGGTCACCTGCCCGGCCGTCACGGGGCCGGCCGACACGCCGGGCGTGCGGTAGACCCCCGCTCCCCCGCCGGCGAGCACCGGCTCGGCCGGTCCGTGCGGCACCGGGTAGTGGCCGGAAGTGAGCGCCCGGCGCAGCCGGTACTCGTCCAGCGGCGCGGCGAACGCCATGCCCTGGCCGTGGGTGCAGCCCAGGGCGCGCAGTGCCGCGACCTGCTCCGGCAGGTCCACACCGTCGGCGACGGACTGAAGGCCGAGGTCGCAGGCGATGCGCAGCAGCCCACCGGTGATCTTGTGCAGCCGTGCCGACTCGACGACGCCCTCGACCAGTCCGCGGTCGAGTTTGAGTACGTCGACGGGCAGTCTGCGCAGGGCCGTGAGGGAGCCGTGACCGGTACCGAAGCCGTCCAGCGCGATCCGCACGCCGAGCCGCCGCAGGGCCGCCAGACGGCGCTCCAGCTCGTCCAGCGGGGCCCTCGGGTCGAGATCGGACAGCTCGATCACCAGGGCACCGGACGGCAGTCCGTGCCGGGTCAGCAGGGACTCGAGGAAGCCGGGCGGCAGCGAGCGGTCCAGCAGCAGCCGGGCGCCCGTCCGGACCGTGACGGGCACGGCCAGGCCGGTCGCGGCGCGCTCGGCGGCCTGCTCGACGGCCTCCTCGAGCAGCCAGCGGCTCAGTTCGGCCGTTCTCTCGCTGTCCTCGGCCACCCGCAGGAACTCGGCGGGGGTGAACAGGACCCCCTGGGAGGAGCGCCAGCGGGCCTGCGCGGCGACCGACGTGATCCGGCCGTCGTCCAGGGACACCACCGGCTGGTGCAGCAGGGTGAACTCGCCGTCGTGCAGGGCGGCCCGCAGCCGGGTGGCCAGCTCCGCCTTGCGTGCGACGTCCTGCTGCATCTGCGGCTTGTACAGCTCGACCCGGCCCTTGCCGGCCGCCTTGGCCCGGTACATGGCGAGGTCGGCGTTGCGCAGCAGCTCCCCCGCTCCCAGGCCGGGTTCGGCGAAGGCCACGCCGATGGAGGCGGCGACCCGGACATCGTTGCCCTCGATGAGGTAGGGGTGCGAGAGGGTCACCCTGAGACGGTCGGCGAGTTCCAGGATGTGCCTCTCGCGGGCGGCGCGGTCGCGGGTGCCGTCCCCGACGATGAGGGCGGCGAACTCGTCGCCGCCGAGCCGGGAGGCGGTGTCCCCGTGGCGGACCGCCTCCTGGAGCCGGCGGGCGGCCTGGACGAGCAGTTCGTCGCCGGCCTGGTGCCCGATGGTGTCGTTGACGCCCTTGAAGCCGTCCAGGTCGATGAAGAGCACGGCCGTGCCGTGGTCGGTGCTGCGGCGGCCGGACAGGGCCTGCTGGACCCGCTTGGTGAACAGGGCCCGGTTGGGCAGGTCGGTCAGCGGGTCGTGCTCGGCGTTGTGCTGCAACTGCGCCTGGAGTCGGACGCGTTCGGTGACGTCCCGGCTGTTGAAGATCAGCCCGCCGTGGTGGCGGTTGATGGTGGACTCCACGTTCAGCCACCCGCCGTGGCCGGACCGGAAGCGGCACTCGATGCGGGTGGTGGGCTCCTCCTCGGGTGCGGCCACGAGGAAGCGGCGCACCTCGTGCACCACGCAGCCCAGGTCCTCCGGGTGGATGAGACTGGCCAGCTCCCGGCCGACCAGTTCCTCGGCGGGCCGTCCGTACACCCCGGCCGCGGCGGGCGAGACGTACCGCAGCACGCCGTTGGGCGCGGCGATCATGATGACGTCGCTGGAGCCCTGCACCAGGGAGCGGAAGTGGTTCTCCTTCTGGGCGAGTTCCTGGGCGAGGCTGATGTTGTCGAGCAGCATGATGCCCTGGCGCACCACGAGGGCCAGGACGACCGCGCCCGCGGTGACCAGCACCACGCGGTCGACGCTGTGGCCGTTGAGCACGTTGTAGAGGATCCCCAGCGTGCACACGGCGGCCGCGAGGTACGGCGTGAGGGCGGCGAGGGAGCCGGAGATGGGGCGGCCGGCCGGGTACCGGTCGAGGTCGCCTCCCGGCAGGGGCCCCGGGAGGGCGCCGGCGTGCGCCGCGGCCGGGCGCGCGGGGCGCGGCCCGGGGATCCGCTCGCGCGCCCCGCGCCCGCGGCCGCCGGGGCGGTCGCCGCCTTCGGTGGCGCCGTGGTCGCCGTCGGCGCCGCGGGGGTGCCCGCCGGCCACGCGCGCGTGGCCGCCCGGCGTCCGTGCGCGGTCGTCGGCCGTGCGCTCGTGGCCGTCGGTGCCGTTGCCGTGGCGGTCGGGGCCGTCGAGGGCGTGCGGGTGGGCCGCGGTCCCGTGCCGCGGGTGCGCGCCCGCGGGGTGCCCGTTCGGGAAGTGGCCGCCGGGCCCGTGGGGATCCTGCGGGCGTTCGCCGCGCGGGTGCCGGTCGCGGTCGCGGTGGCGGTCGCGGTCACGGTCGCGCGGCTCCTGGTCGTGGGGGCCGGGGGCGGCGCCCGCGAACGGGGCGCGGCCGTCTTCCTCGCGCCCCTTCACGCCCCGCCGTCCGGCCGTGGCCGGTCCGGCGGCCGTACGACCGGAGCCGGGCGCGGCCCACGGGGCGTAGGCCAGCAGGAGCGAGCCGGCGAACCAGCCGGCGTCGAGCAACTGCCCGGAGCGGTAGCTGCTGTGCAGCAGGGGCGAGGTGAACAGGGCGTCGCTGAGCACCGTCAGGGCCAGTCCGCCGATCGCGGTGTTCACCGCGGTGCGGTTGACCGGTGAGCGCCGGAAGTGCAGCGCGAGCACCATGCTGACCAGGGCGATGTCCAGCAGCGGGTACGCCAGCGACAGCGCCGTGTGCGCCACGCTCGGCCCGTCGAACTTGGCCGCCTGGGCCAGCGCGAGGCTCCACGACAGGGTGAGCAGCGACCCGCCGATCAGCCAGGCGTCGAGCCCGAGGCACACCCAGCCCGCCTTGGTCACCGGGCGTTTGGCGAGGACCAGCAGGCCGACGATGGCGGGCGGCGCGAAGCACAGGAAGAACAGGTCCGCGTAGCTGGGGCTGGGCACGGGCGCGTCCAGGACGACCTCGTACCACCCCCAGACCGCGTTGCCCAGGGCCGCCATCGCCGAGGAGAGGGAGAACAGCAGCCAGGCGGACCGGAACCGGACGCGGTGACCGCGGGCGTACACGGCGCACGACACGGCGGCGGTGCCGGCCGCCGCGGTCAGCCCGAAGTCACCCATGATCAGCGCAACCTCGTTCGAACCCCAGCCGCTCGCGGCTCCGACCAGATATCCCGCGCACACCAGCACCAGCACCAGCCGGGGGGGCGGTCCCGGCCTGCGGGCGGCGGCCGGCCGGGGCAGCGGCCTGGCGGGCGGGGACTGGGTCCGCAGCGGTCCGCCCAGCGTGGGCATGGCGGGCGGCGGCGGGCTCACCGGTCCCTCCCGGTGCGGGCCGCCGGGTCGCGCGCCTCCCGGTGCCACGGGTGGGCGTGCCTCCTGCGGGCGCCCGGCCCGCGGGGGTGCTGATGGCAGGTGTGGTGACCGCGTCTGCGCGCGGCCGTGCGCCAGGGCCTCCGGTGGCGGCCCCGCCGCGTCGGATCGTTCGTCCATAGGCCGTGCATCGCCCGTCGCCCCCCTCGCAGTCTGAAATGTCCGTCCCCGGCGCCGAACGGTCCGCGGCGCAGCCCCTGTCGGGGACGATACACCAGTCTCGTCACTCAGGGACATAGTTCCTCTACGCTCCGTGACGACCAGCGCATGTGCGGGCACGCACCGCGTCCGGGGGATTGCGGACGGTGCCCGAAGCGGACTACGCGCCTTTCGCCCCCGTCGTCAGGATCACGTTGGCGAGCGGCTCCCGGTTCACGAAGCGGTGCAGCTGGTTGACGAGCAGGCGTTCGGCACGGGGCAGGAAGGCGGAGGTCGCGCCGCCGACGTGCGGGCTGATCAGCACCCCGGGAGCGGTCCACAGGGGGTGGTCCGCGGGCAGCGGCTCGGGGTCGGTGACGTCGAGGGCGGCGGTGACGCGGCCGCCCTCCAGTGCGGCCAGCAGCGCCTCGGTGTCCACCACGGGTCCGCGGGCGACGTTCACCAGGAGCGCGCCGTCCTTCATCCGGGCCAGGAAGTCGGCGTTCACCAGGGCGCGGGTGTCCTCCGTCAAGGGCGTGGACACGATGACGACATCGGCGTCCGGAAGCAGAGAGGGCAGATCGGCGATCGGATGCACCGGACCGCGCGCCGTGGTGCGCGGGGAGCGCGCCACGCGCGCCACCCGCGCGACCTCGAACGGCACGAGCCGGTCCTCGATGGCGGCGCCGATCGAGCCGTAGCCCACGATGAGGACGTTCCGGTCGGCCAGCGCGGGGTGGAAGCCTCCCCGCCACAGGCCCCGGTCCTGGGCCCGCACGAACTCGGGGACGCCCCGCAGGGAGGCCAGGACCAGGGTGAGGGCGAGTTCCGCCGTGCTCGCCTCGTGCACTCCGCGCGCGTTGCACAGCCGCACGCCGGCGGGCAGGTCCGCCAGGGCCGGCTCGACGTGGTCGGTGCCGGCGGACAGTGTCTGCACGACCCGCACGGAGCTCATCCGGGGCATCGGCCGCACGCAGACCTCGGCGGGCCTCATGTACGGCACGACGTAGAAGACGCAGTCGGCGGGGTCGCCGGGGAACTCCTGGGCGCCGTCGTCGCCTCCGTCCCAGAAGAGGTAGTCCGGCCCCTTGGGGAGCCCCTCGATCTCGTCGGGCGGGATGGGCAGCCACACGTCACCAGTCATGGTCAGGAGGCTATGTCAGGGCGTCCGACGGCAGCGGCTAGGTTGGTGGGTCGCGGGCGAGGGAGGTTTACGGCGAGGTGGAGCGCAGGACGATCGGCGCGGCGGCACTCGCGGTGGGGGCCGTAGGACTCGGATGCATGCCGATGAGCTGGGCCTACAGCCAGTCGCGGCAGCGGGGGGAGGAGTCGGTACGGGCCGTGCACCGGGCGCTGGACCTGGGCTCGAACCTGCTGGACACGGCCGACATGTACGGGCCGTTCACCAATGAGCTGCTGCTGGGACGGGTGCTGAAGGAGCGGCGCGGGGACGCCTTCGTCTCCACGAAGGCCGGGCTGCTCGTGGGCGAGCAGCACATCGTGGCCAACGGCCGTCCCGGCTATGTGCGCCGGGCCTGCGACGCCTCGCTGCGGCGGCTGCAGACGGACGTGATCGACCTGTACCAGCTGCACCGCGCCGATCCGGAGGTCCCGGTGGAGGAGACCTGGGGGGCGATGGCGGAGCTGGTGCGGGCCGGGAAGGTGCGCGCGCTGGGGCTGTGCGCCGTCGGCGTGCGCGGCGGACGCCGGTCCGGGGACCGGCTGTACGACGGAACGATCCGCCAGCTGGAGCGGGTGCAGCAGGTCTTCCCGGTGAGCGCGGTGCAGGCGGAGCTGTCGGTGTGGTCGCCGGAGGCGCTGGAGTCGCTGCTCCCCTGGTGCGCGGCGCGCGGTGTCGGCTTCCTGGCCGCGATGCCGCTCGGCAACGGCTTCCTGACCGGCACGCTGACACCCGGCGAGGGCTTCGAGCCGGACGACCTGCGCGCGCGTCATCCCCGCTTCACCGCCGAGATGATGGCCGCGAACCAGCCGATCGTCGCCGGGCTGCGGCGGGTGGCCGCGCGCCACGGCGAGCGGGTCACCCCCGCCCAGGTGGCCCTGGCGTGGGTGCTCGCCCAGGGCAGCCAGGTGGTCCCGGTCCCGGGCGCCAAGCGGGAGCGCTGGGTGGTGGAGAACGCGGGCGCGGCCGGGCTGCGGCTGACGGAGCGGGACCTCGCGGAGATGGCGCGGCTGCCGGCGGCGCGGGGGTCCTGGGACTGAGCGCCGGGCCGGGCGGCCGGCCGCCGGGTCCGGCCGCACGGTCCGGCGCCGGGTCCGGCCGCCGGGTCCGGCCGCACGGTCCGATCGCCCGGTCCGATCGCCGGGTCGCGTCGCGCCGTTCGGGAACTTCGCAGGGCGTGCGCGGGGTATGACAGTCAGAGCCCCGCCGCGTCGAAGGGACATGATCGTGCGACGTCGAGTTGTGACGGCCCTGACGGCCGCCGCCCTGCTGCTGACGGCCGGCTGCTCCTCCGGCGGCGGAGGGGGGCCCGCGGGCGGCGCGGACAGCGGGTCGCCGCGGCCCACGACGGCGCAGGCCTCGCCCCCGGGGCGGAGCGCCGGGGAGAGCGCCCCGCCGGCGAAGGGCTCGGTGAAGGTGGTGCGCACGGTCGCGGAGGGCCTGAACTCGCCGTGGGGACTGGCCCCGCTGCCCGACGGGGATCTGCTGGTCTCCTCCCGGGACACGGCGACGATCACCCGGGTCGACGCCGCGACCGGCCGGAAGACCGAGCTGGGCACCGTGTCCGGGGTGGCCCCTCAGGGCGAGGGCGGCCTGCTCGGCATCGCCCTGTCCCCCGACTACGCCTCCGACCACATGGTCTACGCGTACTTCACCTCTGCCTCCGACAACCGCATCGTGCGGATGCTGTACGACGGCGGGAAGCCGGCCGGGGAGCAACTGGGCGCGCCCGACACGGTGTTCAAGGGCATCCCCAAGGGCGTGATCCACAACGGCGGGCGGATCGCCTTCGGACCCGACCGGATGCTGTACGCGGGCACCGGGGAGAGCGGCGACCGGGGGCTGGCGCAGGACAGGAAGTCCCTGGGCGGCAAGATCCTGCGGCTGACGCCGGAGGGCGAGCCCGCCCCGGGCAATCCGTTCCCGGGCTCGCCGGTGTACTCCTACGGCCACCGCAACGTGCAGGGTCTGGCCTGGGACGGCAGACAGCGCCTGTTCGCGTCGGAGTTCGGCCAGGACACCTGGGACGAGCTGAACGCGATCGTGCCGGGCGGCAACTACGGCTGGCCCGAGGCCGAGGGCACCGCCAAGGGCACCGGGTTCCGCAACCCGCTCGCCCAGTGGCGCACCGACGACGCCTCCCCGAGCGGCGTCGCCCACGTCGAGGGCTCGGTGTGGATGGCGGGCCTGAAGGGCGAGCGGCTGTGGCGTATCCCGCTGCGGGGCACCGCGGCGTCGGCGGCGCCCCAGGCGTTCCTGACCGGTGACTACGGCCGGCTGCGCACGGTCGTCGCGGCGGGCGGCGACAGGCTGTGGCTGGTCACCAGCAACACCGACGGCCGCGGCACCCCGGACAAGGGCGACGACCGGATCCTGGAACTCCGGGTGACGTAGCCCGTCACCGCGCCACCAGGCTCTCCCCCGCGCCCTGCGGGAACAGGCCCAGGCGGTGGGCCAGCGCCGCCGCCTCCGTCCTGCCCGAGACGCCCAGCTTGGACAGGATGTTGGAGACGTGGACGCTGGCCGTCTTCGGGGAGATGAACAGCTCCTCGGCTATCTGGCGGTTGGTGCGGCCGGCGGAGACCAGGCGCAGCACGTCGCGTTCCCGGCTGGTCAGGCCCAGGGCGCCCGCCGGGTCGTCGACCGCCGGCCGCGGCGGGGCTCCGGTCAGGGAGAGGCGGCCGCGCTGGGCGAGAGAGGCGACCGCGTCGGCGAGGGGGCGGGCGCCCAGGTGCTCGGCGACGGCGTGCGCCAGGCGCAGCAGCTCGGTGGCGCGCTCCCGTTCGCCGTCGCCGGTGGCGAGCAGGGCCCCGGCCAGCCGGTAGCGCACGCGCGCGAGGTCGTAGGGGCGTTCGAGGCTCTCGAAGGCCGTGACGGTGCCGGCCCAGTCCTCCGGGGTGGCGCGGCCCTCGGCGCGCAGCAGCTCGGCGCGCACCCAGTGTTCGTGTGCCTGCCAGACGGGCACGTTGGTGGCGAGCCGCTTGGCGGCCAGGCGGATGCGCTCCAGGGTCTCGGGGCGTCCGGGCACGGCGGCGGGCAGTGCGGCCGCGCGGGTCTCCACGGTGGCGGCGGTGACCAGCAGGGGCCAGCCGTAGCGCTGGGTGCCGGGCGGGAAGCCGGCCTCGAGGACGCGTTCGAGTTCGGCGCGGGCGTCGAGCAGGCGGCCCTCGCCCGCGGCGACGGCGATCGCGATGCGGGACAGCGGCAGGGAGTGCTGCGGTGCGAAGTCGTGGGTGCCGAAGTGGGCGCGGGCGTCGGCCAGCTGGGCCGCGGCCTCGGCCAGATCGCCGCGGGCGAGGGCCAGTTCGGCGCGTATGCGGGCGTGGAAGCCGCGCGGCTTGGCGCTCTGGCCGACGCGGCGGGAGCGGGTGGCCGCCTCGGCGGCCTCGTCCCAGCGGCCGAGGTGGTACAGCGACTCGGCGAGGTTGCCCCACACCCAGGCCTCGGAGTCCAGCTGGCCGTACCGGCGGGTGAAGGCGATGCCCTCCTCCATGATCGGCACCGCTTCCCGGGAGCGTCCCACCGACTCCAGCTCGGAGGGCAGATTCACGTAGGCGCGGCCCGCGACGGCGGCGATGCCGTCCTGCACGGTGCGCGTCTTGACCTCGTGCATCTCGGTGAGACCGGCCTCCACGTCGCCGGCGTCGACCATGAGTCCGCCCAGCGTGAGCCGGGCGTTCATCTCGATCTCGCGGGCGCCGACCATCCGGGCGTACTCCACGGCGCGCTGGGCGGCGGAGAACGCCTCCGGTCCCGGCTCGTGGACCATCGACCAGTTGGCGACGTGGGCCAGCACCTCGGCGTGCACCTCGGACGGCGGCAGCCCGCGCACCAGTTCCTGCGCGGTGGCCAGTTCCGTCCAGCCGTCGCCCTTCGCCTTCGCCTGGACCAGCCGGGAGCGCTGGATCCAGAACCAGGCGGCGCGCAGCGGGTCGTGCTCGTCCTGAAGGATGCGCAGCGCCCGCTTGGTGATCTTCCAGGCGCGTTCCCGCTCCCCGGACAGGCGCCCGGCGACGGCGGCCTCCGCCATCAGGTCCAGGTAGCGCAGGGGCGTGGTGGCCGGGTCGCAGCCGCAGGGCGGGTAGACCTCGGCGTAGTCGACGGGCCGCAGCCGGGCCCGCACGTCCTCGGGGGCGGCGTCCCACAGCTCCATCGCCCGCTCCAGCAGCCGCAGTTGCTCACTGTAGGCGTGCCGGGCGCGGGCCGTGACGGAGGCGTCCAGGACGGCGGGCAGGGCCTTGGCCGGGTCGTGGGCGTGGTACCAGTAGCTGGCCAGCCGCAGCACGCGCTCGTCGGCGGGGACGAGCGTCGGGTCGGCCTCCAGGGCCTCGGCGTAGCGGCGGTTGAGGCGGGAGCGCTCGCCGGGCAGCAGGTCGTCGCTGACGGCCTCGCGCACCAGGGAGTGCCGGAAGCCGTAGCCGTCCCCGGTGGGCGCGGCGGTGAGGATGCTGGCGTTGACGGCGGCCCGCAGTGCCTCGATGAGGTCGTCCTCGGCGAGCCGGGCCACGGCGGCGAGCAGCCGGTACTCGACGGTGGAGCCGCCCTCGGCGGCGATCCGGACGACCTGCTGGGCGGTCTCGGGCAGCGCTTCCACCCGCACCAGGAGCAGGTCGCGCAGTGATTCGCTGATGCAGGTGCAGCCCTCGGTGGCGCAGACGGCGAGTTCCTCGACGAAGAAGGCGTTGCCGTCGGAGCGCTCGAAGATGTCGTCGACCTGCGCGGGCTCGGGCTCGGTGGCGAGGATGCCGGCGATCTGGCGGCCCACCTCGTCCCGGGTGAAACGGGCCAGTTCGAGGCGGCGGACGCTGCGCAGCCGGTCGAGTTCGGCGAGCAGGGGGCGCAGCGGGTGCCGGCGGTGGATGTCGTCGGAGCGGTAGGTGGCGAGGACGACGAGCCGGCCGGTGCGCAGGGTGCGGAAGAGGTAGGCCAGCAGGTGGCGGGTGGAGGCGTCGGCCCAGTGCAGGTCCTCCAGGGCGACCACGACGGTGCGCTCGGCGGCGACGTGTTCCAGCAGGCGGGCGGTGAGCTCGAAGAGGCGGGCCATGCCCTCCTCGTCGTGCCGGCCCGCGGTACGCGGGGCCGCGGGGTCGACCAGCTCGGGCAGCAGCCGGGCGAGGTCCTCCTGCTGGCCGGCCGCGGCGGCGGCCACCTCGTCGGGCAGTTCCCGGCGCAGGGCGCGCAGGGCGGTGGAGAACGGGGCGAAGGGCAGCCCGTCGCCGCCCACCTCCACACAGCCGCCGAGCGCGACGACGGCGCCCTGGCGGGCGGCGGCGCCGGTGAACTCCTCGACCAGCCGGGTCTTGCCGACCCCGGCCTCACCGCCCACCACCAGCGCCTGCGGCTCCCCCGCGGCGGCACGGGCGAGCGCGTCGTGCAGCGTGCGCAACTCGTCGACGCGACCGACGAACACCGGACTGACAGACCTGCTCTCCACAGCCCCGAGCATCGCACGAGGGTCCGACAGCACGGCACCGGTTTTCACCGGGAGCACCCGCGGACGCCCGCCGCCGGCGCGCACGGAGGCGGCGCGGGCGGTCGCGCGGGGGGCGGTCGCGGTGCCGGCGGACGCGCCGGGGGCCGTCGCGGAACCGGCGGACGCGCCGGAGGCGGTCGCGGAACCGGTGGATGCTCCGACGGCCGTCGCGCAGCCGACGGACGTGCCGACGGCCGTCACGGAACCGGTGGATGCTCCGGGGGCCGTCGCGGAACCGACGGATGCTCCGGGGGCCGTCGCGCAGCCGACGGACGTGCCGACGGACCTCACGGTCCCGACGGACGCGCCGGGGGCCGCCGCGCAGCCGACGGACGTGCCGACGACCGTCGCGCTCCCGGCGGACGCGCTGGGGGCCGTCGCGCAGCCGACGGACGTGCCGACGGACCTCACGGTCCCGACGGACGCGCCGGGGGCCGTCGCGCAGCCAACGGACGTGCCGACGACCGTCGCGGAACCGACGGATGCTCCGACGGCCGTCGCGCTCCCGGCGGACGCGCCGGCGGCCGTCGCGCAGCCGACGGACGTGCCGACGGACCTCACGGTCCCGACGGACGCGCCGGGGGCCGCCGCGGAGCTGGCGGACATGCCGACGGCCGTCGCGGAACCGACGGACATGCCGGGGGCCGTCGCCGTGCGGGCGCTCCCGCGGCCGGTGGCGGCCCGCGGCCGGTCCGCCCCGGGCAGGTCCGCTCCACCCCGGGCGGGGCCGCCCGGGGTGGCCCCGGACCGTCCGGGGCCGCCGTGGGCGGCCTCGGGGAGGTGAGGGCCGGAGGCGGCGGGCAGCGGGCGGGCCGGGGCGGATGCGGTGGCCGCCGGAGCGGCCGGGCCCGGCGGTGCGGGCGCGGGGCGCCGTGGCCGGCTGGTCATGCGGCGTGGGTGAAGCGCCGGCGGCGCGGGCCGGGGGTATGAGCCTCGGGCTCCGGCGCTTCCTGGGCCGTATGCGCCCCCTTGCGGGCGGCGCGGCGGCCGATGAGGGCGGTGCGCACCAGGCGCTCCTGGTCGGCCTGCCGGCGCAGCTCGGCGGAACGCATCTGGTACAGCTCGTACGTCAGCACGGTGTCTCCCTGGTGAGTGGTGGTGTCCGGCATCGCCTTCCGCGATGCCGGACACCACCTTCGTCTCCCAGGGGCACCGGCCACATCGGGTAAGTTCCGCATCTTGCGCGGCGGTTGCGGCCTTAGGGACGCGCAAGGGGCCTCAGGGGGCGGGGTAAGGACCCGCGGCCGGTCCCTAAGGCCCCTCGGCGGGCCGTGGGCGGCGCTCAGGCCGACGGCAGTCCGAGCAGGGCGTCCGTGTACTTCAGGACCGCCAGCAGCAGACCGACGACCCCCAGGACGACGCCCGCCCAGGCGACCGACTTGATCCAGGGCGCCTGCGGCCTGCCCGGGGCGCCGAACGCGGGCCGGGCCAGCACCACGACGCCCACGACGAGCGCGGCCAGGGCGAACAGCCCGCCCCACAGCGCGGTGGTGCGCCAGGCGTCGCCGTAGACCTCCTTGATCTGCTGGGCGATGCCGGCCGACGACGCGGTGCGCAACTGGCCGATCAGCTGCTCGCGCGCACCGGCCACGGTGCCGAGCCAGCTCCCGCTCAGCGAGACGAGACCGAGCGCGGCGGACACGACGGCGCCCGCGCCCTGCCCGACCCCCGAGGGACCGTCGCCCCCGTCCGCCTCCCCGGACCCCTGTCGCGCCCCGGCCTCCGCACCCCCACCGGCCTCGGCCTCGGCCTCCGCCGCGGCCCCGGCCGTGGTCCCAGCCGTGGTCCCGCCATCGGTCCCGGCCACGGCATCCGCCCCCGCCGGATCGGCGCCCTCGGCGTTCCCCGGCCCGGCGGGCGTCGCCCCGGCAGGACCGGCGGCACCGGCAGGGTCGGTCGCACCGGTCGCACCAGCCGTGTCGGCCGCGTGGGCGGCACCCCTCACGTCGGTCGCGTCGGCGGCGCCGGTCGCGTCCGGCGTGTCCTGGTCGTTCCTCGCCTCGGCCTCATGCGCGGCCCCGGCCTTCTTCGCACTGCTGGTTCCCATGCCCCGCACCGTACGGAGGCTCTCTGAGAGGTCCCTTAATGATCGCCGCGAGCCGCCCGGACACGGGCGGGCGGCTCGCGGCGAGTCCTCACCCGTGGATGTCGCGTACGTCCCGCGTCCGCCCGGCCGGCTCGGTCACGGACCGGGTGACCCGGTTGAGCCTCTCGTGCGCGGCGCGGCACTCGGGCGGCTCGATGCTGATCCGGGGCAGTACCCGGTCCAGCCGGCGCGGCAGCCACCAGTTGGCGCCGCCGAGCAGGTGCATCAGCGCGGGCACCAGCAGGGTGCGCAGCACGAAGGCGTCCAGGGCGACGGCGGCGGCCAGCCCGATGCCGAACAGGGCGATCACCCGGTCGCCGCTGAGCACGAACGCGAGGAAGACCGACATCATGATGACCGCGGCCGAGTTGATCACCCGGCTGGTCTCGGCGAGGCCGACGCGGACGGCACGCCGGTTGTCGCCGGTCTCCAGCCACTCCTCGTACATCCGGCTGACCAGGAAGACCTGGTAGTCCATGGAGAGCCCGAAGAGCACCGACACCATGATCACGGGCAGGAAGGGCTCGATGGGCCCGGCCCGGCCGAGGCCGAGGAACTCGCAGCCCCAGCCCCACTGGAAGATCGCCACGACCACGCCGAAGGCGGCGGCGACGGCGGCCACGTTCATCACGGCGGCCTTGAGGGGGATGCCGAGCGACCGGAAGGCGAGCAGCAGCAGGACGCAGCCGAGGCCCACGACCACGCCGACGAACAGGGGCAGTCTGCCCACGATGACCCCGGCGAAGTCGTCGTATCCGGCGGTGACCCCGCCGACGTGCACATCGAGGCCGGTGCCGGTCTCGGCGCGCGGCAGCACCTCGGTGCGCAGCCGGTGGACGAGGTCACTGGTGCGCTGCGACTGGGGCGCGGAGTCGGGGACCACGGTCAGCAAGGCGGCGGTGCCGCCGGTGTTGTACGTCGCCGGGGTGACCGCGGCGACCCCGTCGGTGGCGCGCAGCGCGGCGTCGAGATTGTCGAGGGCCAGCTTGTCCTCGCCGCCGTCCACCCGGGTCACCAGGGTCAGCGGTCCGTTGACGCCAGGGCCGAAGCCGTCGGCGATCAGGTCGTAGGCCCGCCGGGTGGTCGACGAGGCGGGGTCGTTGCCCTGGTCGGAGGTGCCCAGGCGGAGGGAGAGCGTGGGCAGGGCGAGCAGGGTGATGACCGCGAGGGCGAGGGCGCCCAGGAGCCTGGGCCGGCGTTCGACGAAGGCGGCCCAGCGGGCGGCGAGGCCGGTGGGCAGTTCGGGCTCGGGCCCGTGCTCGGCCAGCCGGCGGCGCTCCCGCCGGCTCAGGGCGCGCGGACCGATGAAGGACAGCAGGGCCGGCAGCAGGGTCACCGATCCGGCCACGGTGAGCACGACGGTCGCCGAGGCGGCGACGGCGACCCCGTTGAGGAAGCCGAGCCGCAGGATCAGCATGCCGAGCAGGGCGATGCAGACGGTGGCACCCGCGAAGACGACCGCGCGTCCGGTGGTGGCGACGGCGCGCGTGACCGACTCCTCGGTGCTCAGCCCGCGTTTCAGGCCGCGCCGGTGCCGGGTGACGATGAACAGCGCGTAGTCGATGCCGACACCGAGCCCGATCAGCATGCCGAGCATGGGCGCGAAGTCGGCCACCTTCATGGCGTGCCCGAGCAGCTGGACCGCGCCGTGGGCGGTGCCGACGCTCACCAGCGCGGTGGCGATGGGCAGCATCGCGGCCGCGAGCGAGCCGAAGGCGACCAGCAGTACCACGGCCGCCACGGCCACTCCGGCGATCTCGGCGAGATGCCCGCCGGAGGACTGGGTGTGCGCGACCGCGCTGCCGCCGAGCTCCACCTGGAGGCCGTCGGTGGCGGCGGCCCGGGCCACGTCGGCCACCGCCCGCGCCTGGGCCTCGGTGACGCCCTGCGCGGGGCGGTCGAAGGTGACCGTCGCGTAGGCGGTGCGTCCGTCGCGGCTGATCCGGTCCGCGCCGTGGCCGCCCTTGTAGGGGCTGGTCACGGAGGCCACGGCGGGCAGGTCCGCGATCCGGTCCAGGGCGCGGGTCATGGTCTGCTCGACGTCGGCGGCCCGGACGGTGCCGGACGTGGTGCGCCACACCACCGTGTCGTTGTCGCCGGCGAGCCCGGGGAAGTCCTTCTGCAGCAGCTGCGTGGCGCGGCCGGAGTCGGTGGCGGGGACCTCGTAGTCGTTGGAGTACGCCGCGCCGGTGAGGGAGGCGGCCGCGGTCACCCCGCCGAAGGCGAGGAGCCAGAGCAGTACGGCGACGAGGCGGTGCCGGACACACCAGCGCGCGAGGGCTGCCACGAAACGTGCTCCCAGGGACTTTTGTGGATCTTTGACCGGGAACAGTCGTCCATGAACGGAACGGCCCGCAAAGAACGCATGAGCAAGGTGAAGCCACTCTTGCAGGCGATTGAGATCGTTTACGCCCTTCGTGGGCGTATTCACAGGAGTGCGACCCAATTCACAGGACAGCCGGCCGCACTCCGTCGTCCCGTTCAGTGCCCGCCGTGGAGTACGGCCCCAGGGTGGGACGTGCTCAACGGGTGACGGGAGCGGGTGCCGCTCGACGGGTGCCGGGCGGGGGCGGGTGCCGCTCGACGTGTTCCGGGCGGGGGGCGGAATCCGTTCGACGGGTGCCGGGCGGTCAGTCGGACTGGTCGCCGAGGGCCATGACCATCACCCCGGCGATGAGCAGCCACAGGGCCCGCCGGGTGCGGCCGCGCAGGCCGAGCAGGGCCGCGAGCGCGCACACGGCGGCGCCCACGGCATAGGCGGCCGGGACGGCGGCCGGGGCGGAGCGGCTGAGCCGCAGCAGCGAGGCGGCGAGGCCGGCCAGGGTCAGCAGCGCCCCGGCGCCCGCAGCCGTCCAGCGGGCCCGGCGGGCGACCTCGGCCGGGTCCTGGAGGCCGTCCTCGGCATCGTCCTCGGTATCGCCCTCGGGGTCGTCCCCGGCATCGCCCTCGGCGTCCTCCTCGGCAGGGTCCCCCGCGTACGCCTCGGGGCGGTCTCCGGCGTCCTTCTCGCCGTGGCCCCGGGCGGCTCCGTTCCGCGGACTGTCGTGACCCCCGCCGCGCGGGCCGTCCTGGGCCCCACCGCGCGGGCCGTCGTGACCCTCGCCGCGCGGGTCGTCCCCGGCCCCCTGCCGGACGACGGCGGCCTCGGCCTCCTCCACCTCGGATATTCCGGCGGGTGTTTCGGAATCGGCGCGTCCACTCATGGCGGGCGAGCGTAGCGCCTCCGGACAGGAAACCCGGATGCGGGGTGGGGGTGCGGTCTGCTACCCACCTCACCATGGCCGATCTCACGCACAGCCGCTGCCCGCGCAGCAACACCTACGACGCCCGCTGGCTGATCGAGAACCAGATGGGCCCGCACCCGCTGTGGCTGCTGGAGTGGCTGGCCCCCGCCCTGGGGCTGGAAGCGCTGCCCGCCGGCGCCCGGGTGCTGGACCTGGGCTGCGGGCGGGCGCTCACCTCGGTCTTCCTGGCCAGGGAGTACGACCTGCGGGTCACCGCGGCCGACCTCTGGATCGAGGCCGACGACAACGCGCGGCGGATCGAGCGGGCCGGGGTGGCCGACCGGGTGCTCCCGGTGCACGCGGAGGCACACGACCTGCCGTTCGGCGAGGGCACCTTCGACGCGATCGTCTCGATCGACGCCTACCAGTACTTCGGCACCGACGACCTGTACCTGCCCACGCTGACCCGGCTGCTGAAGCCCGGCGGCCGGATCGGCGTGGTCGTGCCGTCGCTGCGGGAGGAGCCGGAGGGGACCGAGCCGCCCGAGCGGCTGAAGCCGCACTGGGAGCCCGCCTTCTGGTGCTTCCACTCGCCCGGCTGGTGGCGCCGGCACTGGACGCGCAGCGGGGCGGTGGAGGTGGAGGCGGCCGACTGGCAGCCGGACGGGTGGCGGGACTGGCTGCGGTGGAGCGAGGTGTGCGCCGAGGAGAGCCCGAGCGAGTTCATGGCGGGCCTGGCCCGCGACTCCGTACGGCTCCTGGAGGCCGACACGGACCACCTGCTCGGCTTCACCCGGGTGGTCGGGCGCCGGCTGTGAGAGGCGGCCCGCGAGCCCTGCGGCACCGCAGCCGCGGCACGCCCGCGCCGCGGCGAGCACCGGAGCCACCGTGCGGCCGTCCCGGCGGCCGTTGCGGCGAGCGCCCTCGGCCCGCCCCGGCCCGCTCCGGCCCGCCCACGACCAGCGGGCGGCCTGCGCGCGCCGCGCCCGCCCGGGAGGGCGAGCACCCGGTCCGCCGCACCCGCCCGCCAGGCCACGCGCCCGCCCCCGAGGCCACGCGCCCGCACGCCGCACGCCCGAGGGGGACGCACCGTTCACGGTGCGTCCCCCTCGGGGTGGTCGCCGGGCGGCTCAGCCCTCGGCGACGCCGAGCTTCTCCAGGATCAGCTCCTTGACGCGGGCCGCGTCGGCCTGGCCGCGGGTGGCCTTCATGACCGCGCCGACCAGCGCGCCGGCCGCGGCCACCTTGCCGCCGCGGATCTTGTCCGCGACGGCCGGGTTGCCGGCGATGGCCTCGTCGACGGCCGCGGTCAGCGCGCCCTCGTCGGAGACCACCTTCAGACCGCGCTTGTCGACGACCTCGTCCGGGGTGCCCTCGCCCGCGAGGACGCCCTCGATGACCTGCCGGGCCAGCTTGTCGTTCAGGTCCCCCTTGGCGACCAGCTCGGTGACCCGGGCCACCTGCGCGGGCGTGATCGGCAGCTCGTCCAGGGACTTGCCGGACTCGTTGGCGGCACGGGCGAGCTCGCCCATCCACCACTTGCGGGCGGCGGCCGCGTCCGCGCCGGCCTCGATCGTGGCGACGATCAGGTCCAGCGCACCGGCGTTGATGATGGCCTGCATGTCGGTGGCCGAGATGCCCCACTCCGCCAGCAGCCGGGTGCGGCGGGCCAGCGGCAGCTCGGGCAGCGCCGCCCGGATCTGCTCGACCCACTCGCGCGAGGGCGCCACGGGCACCAGGTCGGGCTCCGGGAAGTACCGGTAGTCCTCGGCCTCCTCCTTCACCCGGCCGGAGGTCGTGGAGCCGGTGTCCTCGTGGAAGTGGCGGGTCTCCTGGACCACGGTGCCGCCGCCGCTCAGCACGGCGGCGTGCCGCTGCACCTCGTAGCGGACGGCGCGCTCGACGGACCGCAGCGAGTTGACGTTCTTCGTCTCGCTGCGGGTGCCGAACTTCTCGCTGCCCTTGGGCATCAGCGACAGGTTGACGTCGCAGCGCATCTGGCCCATCTCCATGCGCGCCTCGGACACGCCGAGGGCACGGATCAGCTCGCGCAGCTCGCGGACGTAGGCCTTGGCGACCTCGGGGGCGCGCTCGCCGGCGCCGACGATCGGCTTGGTGACGATCTCGATCAGCGGGATGCCGGCGCGGTTGTAGTCCAGCAGGGAGTGGGACGCGCCGTGGATACGGCCGGTGGCGCCGCCGACGTGGGTCGACTTGCCGGTGTCCTCCTCCATGTGGGCGCGCTCGATCTCCACGCGGAAGGTCTCGCCGTCCTCCAGCTGCACGTCGAGGTAGCCGTTGAAGGCGATCGGCTCGTCGTACTGGGAGGTCTGGAAGTTCTTCGGCATGTCCGGATAGAAGTAGTTCTTCCGGGCGAAGCGGCACCACTCGGCGATCTCGCAGTTCAGCGCGAGACCGATCTTGACGGCGGACTCCACGCCGGTCGCGTTGACGACCGGGAGCGCGCCGGGCAGGCCGAGGCAGACGGGGCAGGTCTGGGTGTTCGGGCCGGCGCCGAGCGCGGTCGAACAGCCGCAGAACATCTTGGTCTTGGTGCCGAGTTCGACATGGACCTCGAGGCCCATGACGGGGTCGTACGACGCCAGCGCGTCCTCGTACGACACCAGGTCGGTCGTGGTGGTCACGGTGAAAACTTCCCTCTCAGCCCAGCAGGACGTCGTCGTCGCCCAGCCGCTTCAGCTCGCGGTAGAGGATGGCGAGGCCGGTGACGAGGCCGGCGGCGGTCACCACGGCGTCGACCAGCCGCAGGGTGTCGCTCTCGACGCGGGCCTTCTTGATCTGCTTGGCGACACCGATCGCGCCGAACGCGGTGGTGGCCATGGACAGATACGTACCGGACCTGGACTTCTTGAAGCCCTTGGCCTTGGACAGTGCCTTGCTCACAGCGACGGAGCCTCCTCCAGCAGCGGGTGCCCCCACTTTTCCACGAAGGCGGCCTCGACGGCCGCGCCGACCTTGTAGAGCCGGTCGTCCTTCATCACGGGCGCGATGATCTGCAGGCCCACCGGGAGGTTGTCCTCCGGGGCGAGGCCGCACGGCAGCGACATGGCCGCGTTGCCCGCGAGGTTGGTGGGGATGGTGCACAGGTCGGCGAGGTACATCGCCATCGGGTCGTCGGCGCGCTCGCCGATCGGGAAGGCGGTGGTCGGGGTCGTCGGGGAGACGATCACGTCCACCTGCTCGAAGGCCTGGTCGAAGTCCCGCTTGATGAGCGTGCGGACCTTCTGGGCGCTGCCGTAGTAGGCGTCGTAGTAGCCGGAGCTGAGCGCGTAGGTGCCGAGCATGATCCGGCGCTTGACCTCGGGGCCGAAGCCGGCCTCGCGGGTCAGGGAGGTGACCTCCTCGGCGGAGTGCGTGCCGTCGTCGCCGACGCGCAGGCCGTAGCGCAGGCCGTCGAAGCGGGCCAGGTTGGAGGAGCACTCCGAGGGCGCGATGAGGTAGTACGCCGACAGGGCCAGGTCGAAGGACGGGCAGTCCAGCTCGACGATCTCCGCGCCGAGTTCCCTGAGCAGTTCGACGGACTCGTCGAAGCGCTGGATGACGCCGGCCTGGTAGCCCTCGCCGCGGAACTGCCTGACGACACCGACGCGCATGCCCTGGACGCTGCCGTTGCGGGCCGCCTCGACGACCGGCGGGACCGGCTCGTCGATGGAGGTCGAGTCCATCGGGTCGTGCCCGGCGATCACCTCGTGCAGCAGCGCCGCGTCCAGGACCGTACGGGCACAGGGGCCGCCCTGGTCGAGGGAGGAGGAGAACGCCACCATGCCGTAGCGGGACACGGCGCCGTACGTCGGCTTGACGCCGACCGTGCCGGTGACGGCGGCCGGCTGGCGGATGGAGCCGCCGGTGTCGGTGCCGATGGCGAGGGGGGCCATGTGCGCGGCCAGCGCGGCGGAGGAGCCGCCGCCGGAGCCGCCGGGGATCCGGGTGAGGTCCCAGGGGTTGCCGGTCGGGCCGAAGGCGCTGTTCTCGGTGGAGGACCCCATGGCGAACTCGTCCATGTTGGTCTTGCCGAGGATCACCACGTCGGCGGCCTTGAGCCGCTTGGTGAGCGTCGCGTCGTACGGCGGGATCCAGCCCTCGAGGATCCTGGAGCCGACGGTGGTCGGGATGCCCTCGGTGGTGAAGATGTCCTTGAGCGCGAGGGGCACGCCGGCCAGCGGGCCGAGCTTCTCGCCGCGCTCGCGCTTCTCGTCCACGGCTCGGGCCTGGGCGAGGGCGCCCTCGCGGTCGACGTGCAGGAAGGCGTGCACCTTCTCGTCGACGGCCTCGATCCGGGCCAGGTGGGCCTCGGTGACCTCCACGGCCGTGAGCTCGCCGGAGGCGATCTTCTCGGCGGTCTCGGCGGCGGTGAGCCGGATGATGCTGTTCTTGTCCGTCATGGCCTTCACTCCTCCCCCAGGATCTGCGGCACCTTGAAACGCTGCTGCTCCTGGGCCGGGGCGCCGGACAGCGCCTGCTCGGGGGTGAGCGACGGACGGACCTCGTCCGCGCGCATGACGTTCGTCAGCGGCAGCGGGTGGGAGGTCGGCGGTACGTCTTGGTCGGCGACCTCACTGACGCGGGCCACCGCGCCGATGATGTCGTCCAGCTGTCCCGCGAAGTGGTCGAGCTCTTCGGGCTTCAGCTCCAGACGCGCCAGCCGGGCGAGGTGGGCGACCTCCTCGCGCGTGATGCCAGGCATGCAGCGATCCTCTGGGGTGAGTGTGTGCGGTTTGGGGCCAATCCTATGGGGCGGGGGGCGGTGGCCGTGAAACGGTTTCCCCCGGGCCCGCCGCCCCCGCCGGCTCAGCCGGGGGTCAGCCGCGGCGGGCGTCCCAGGCCGCGCTCCTCAGGAAGTGGTTGTCGTAGAGGTCCTGCACCTCCAGCAGGCTCTCCGGGGTGACCTCGCCGAGGCGGATGCGCTGGAGGTGGCGGAAGTACTCGAAGCGCTCTACGCCCGGGGTGATGACGATGAGCAGGTCGGCGTCGGCTCCGGGCGCGGCGGCGAAGGCGTGCGGCCTGCCGGGCGGGACCACCACGAGGTCGCCGGGGCCGGCGGTCAGGACGTCCTCGCCGGAGAGGATCTCGGCGGCGCCGTCGAGCAGGAAGAACATCTCCGCCGAGCCGTCGTGCCAGTGCGGCCGGGCGCCGTCGGCGCCGCCCGTGAGGGTGACGCGCTGGGTGGACAGCGCTCCGCCGGTCGCGCTGCTGTCGGCCAGCAGGCGCACCGTGGTGGGCGCGCGGCCGACCACCTCCGCCTCGGCCTCGCGGACGACCACCGTCTCGTCGAACTCCGGAACGAACAGCGACATGTCTCTTCTCCCCTGGTCTTCCGCGGTGGGTGAGCGTGGGTGCGGCGTTGAGCGTCGGGGCGGGCGTTGCGCGTGGGGGCGGGCGTTGCGCGTGGGGACGGGCGTTGCGCGTGGGGACGGGCGTTGCGCGTGGGGGCGGACGGCGGGGGTCAGACGGCGAACAGCAGACCCGCGCCGATGAGGACGACGGCCGCGGTGGCGAGGTGGATCCCGAACGCGACCGCCTTCGTCCCGCCGTTGCGCAGGACTATCAGCGTGTCGCCGAGCGGTACGAGTGCCACGCAGACCATGAACCAGGCCTCGGGGCGCGCCCCCGCGAAGGCCAGCAGCGCGAGACCGACCACACCCAGGGTGCCGTCCCTGAGGCCCTTGATCGTGAGGTAGGCGCGGGCGTCGCCGGCGGGGTCGGCCGGGACGCCGTAGCCGGCCGCGGCCGGGCCGGGCCGGAAGAGGAACCGGTAGCCGAGGAACAGGCAGAACAGGTTGAGCAGCACGGCCAGGGCGTAGGCGGTGACGGTCATGTTCTCTCCTTTCTAGCAACGCTAGTGATGCGAGCGAAGCTATCAGAGCGTCGACAGTTTGGCTAGCATTGCTAGAATCAGGGCCATGTCGATCCAGACGCGCCGGGAGCGCGAACGAGCGGAGCGGGAGCGGCTGATCGTGACGGCCGCCCGGGAACTGGCCGAGGCGGAGGGCTGGGACGCGGTCACGACGCGGCGGCTGGCCGCCGAGATCGAGTACAGCCAGCCGGTCCTGTACAGCCACTTCAAGGGCAAGGACGCGATCATGGCGGCGGTCGCGGTGCAGGGGTTCGCGGACCTGGCCGCCGAACTGCGGGCGGCGCGCACGGCGGCCGGGAGCGCGCGGGAGGCGCTGGCCGCGGTCGGCCGGGCGTACACCGGCTTCGCCCGGCGGCGGCCCGCGCTCTACGACGCGATGTTCACCCACAGGGTGGATCTGCCGTTCGCCACGGCCGAGGCCCCGGCGCCGCTGCGGGAGGCCTTCGGCGAACTGGCGGAGGCGGTCGGGCCGGTCGCGAGCGAGGGCGACGACCCGGGCCTGCTCACGGAGACGTACTGGGCGGGACTGCACGGACTGGTCACGCTGATGCGCAGCGGGCGCCTGCCGCCGGAGGCCCACGAACGGCGACTGGCCCTGCTCATCGACCACTTCGTTCCGCGGAACATGCGCTGACCGGTCGGTCCCGGGCACGGCGCCTGCCACCCCCGCCCGCGCCCGCGCTCCGGCTGCCGCTGCCGGTCCGTCCCACCCGCGCCGCGGGCCGCCGGCCCGTCGCCGCGTGGGGGACGAACGGCCGGTGGCCGTTCGCGAGTCCGACGGCCCGTCGTCGCACGGACGTCGGAGTCCCCCGCCCCGGCCGCAGGCGCGCGCCGGCCGGGAGGTCACTCGCCGCCCGCCCGCACGCACCGGCCCAGAGGTCACCGGCCGCGCGAACGGGCGTGGGCGCGGGCGCAGATGATCACCCGCCGCTCGGACGGGCGCAACGCGCCGACCGGAGGTCACCCGACGGCCGCGCGGGCGCGTGCACCGGGCCGGGAGGTCACCCGCCGGCGAACGGGTGCGGATGGCCGGAACGGAGGCCACCCACCGGCCGCGCGGGCGCGTGCACCACACCAGAACGTCACCCACCGGCGAACGAGTGCGGTGACCGGAACGGAGGCCACCCACCCGTCGCGCGGGCGCGTGCGCCGGGCCGGGAGGTCACCCGACGGCCGCGCGGGCGCGTGCACCGGGCCGGAAGGTCACGTCGGCCGCGCGGGCGCGTGCACCACACCAGAACGTCACCCACCGGCGAACGAGTGCGGTGACCGGAACGGAGGCCACCCACCGGCCGCGCGGGCGCGTGCACCGGGCCGGAAGGTCACCCGCCGGCGAACGGGTGCGGATGGCCGGAACGGAGGCCACCCACCGACGGGTGCGGTGGCCGGCGCGGAGGGGGTCCGACCGGTGAGCGGGCGCGGGTGCCGGCTTCCGGCGTCACTCGTCCGTCGCGGCCGCCGGCAGTGCGGCGGCGGGGCGTATCCAGCCCCGCGAGCCGCGCGCCCGCAGCCACGCCGTGGTCTCCCCGGGGGGCATCGCCGCGGCGACCAGCCAGCCCTGGACCGCGTCGCACCCCAGATCGCGCAGGCGCTCCCAGGTCTCGTCGTCCTCGACGCCCTCCGCTACGACGAGCAGTCCGAGGGAGTGCGCGAGGTCGACGGTGCAGCGCACGATCTCCGCGTCCTCGGTGTCCACCGCGAGCCGGGCGACGAACGAGCGGTCGATCTTCAGCTCGCTCACCGGCAGGCGGCGCAGATGCACCAGCGAGGAGTAGCCGGTGCCGAAGTCGTCCAGCGACATCTTCACGCCGTGCCCGGTCAGCGCGTGCAGCGTGTCGGCGGCGCGCTGCGGGTCCTCCAGCAGGACGTGCTCGGTGATCTCCAGTTGCAGCGCTCCCGCCGGGACGCCGTGCCGGGCCAGCCGGGCGGCCACCGAGCCGGCGAAACCGGGTGAGTGCACATCGCGCGGGGAGACGTTGACCGCCACCGGCACCAGCAGGCCCTGGGCGCGCCACTGGGCGACCTGGCCGAGCGCGGTCTCCAGCACGTACTCGGTGAGGTGGGGCATCAGCCCGGAGGACTCGGCGATCGCTATGAACTCGTCCGGCGGCACCCTGCCGCGCTCGGGGTGCACCCAGCGGACCAGGGCCTCCAGGCCCGCGACCTGTCCGTCGAAGCGGACCTTCGGCTGGTAGTGCAGCTCCACCTCGTGCGCGTCGAGGGCGCGGCGCAGATCGCCCAGCAGCCCCAGCCGGTCGGGGGTGTTGGAGTCGCGCTTGGACTCGTACACCTCCACGCCCGTACGGTCCCGCTTGGCCTGGTACATCGCCACGTCCGCGCGCCGCAGCAGGCCCTCGGCGTCCAGGGCGTGGTCGGGGAAGACCGCGACGCCGGCGCTGGCCTCCAGCACGAGGGTGAGCCCGTCCAGGTCGAGCGGCGAGCTGAGGGTGGTGACCAGCCCGCGCGCGATGCGGGTCGCGGACGTGGTGGAGTCGGCGACCGGCAGTAAGACGGCGAACTCGTCGCCGCCGAGCCGCGCGGCCTCCGCCCCGCGCGGCAGGGCGATCCGCAGCCGGTCGGCTATCTGCAACAGCAGCCGGTCCCCGGCCAGATGACCGAGCGTGTCGTTGACCGAACGGAAGCGGTCGAGGTCGATCAGCATCAGGGCGGCCCGGGCGCCGATGCGTTCGGCGTCGTCGAGGGCGGTCCAGATGCGCTCCAGCAGCCACTGCCGGTTGGGCAGCCCGGTCAGCGGATCGCGCAGCTGCTCCTCGGCCCGGGCACGGGCCATCCACAGGGTGGAGTCCAGGGCGATCAGCGGGATCGCGAACAGCGGCAGCAGGACCGGCTTGGCCGCGGTCACGACGCACAGCAGCGGCGCGATGCCGAGCAGGGCCGCGGCGACCAGGCCCTGTCTGACCCAGGCGCTGCGGGCGATCGTGGCCAGTCCTCCGGGGTGAGGGGCGTTCAGGTACCACAGGACGGTGCGGGTGACGGCGAGGTAGGCGCCCGCGGCCAGCACCACCTGCGGGACGGCGTAGGCGGTCCAGTCGCCCGGGTCCCACTGCTCCTCGACGGTCGGCACCCGGTCGAAGGCGGCGAGCACGAGGGCCGCGGCGCCGATGCCGAGGATGTCCACCGCGCCGTGCAGCACGCCCTGCCGCCAGCGGTGGCGCCGGGCCACGCCGACCAGGACGACCACGGTGAGGCTCACCATGCCGGCGGCCACCCAGCCGTAGAGCAGCAGCACTGCGAGGGTGAGGGCGGCGCCGGAGCCGGTGCCGCCCCACCAGCGGGCGCGGCCGAGCATCACCAGGTGACCGACGATGACGCCGGTGAGCAGGGCCAGCGACCAGCCGGCGGCGCCGCAGGGGAAGAGGGCGTGGCCGCCGGTGAAGGCCCACTGGAAGCCGGCGCCGAGGGTGAGGGCCGCCGCCGTGACCACGGCCGCGGGCAGCGCGGGCCGGGAGCGGTCGGGGCCGGGTGCCGCGCCCGGCAGCGCGGAGCCGTGTTCGACGGTCAGCTGTGCGGAGGCGCGGATCTCCGCCACGGTGTACTGTCCGGCAGCACGTGCGGCATCCTCGGCCCGTGCCGCCTCGCCGGTGCGTCCCGGTCCCCGGGCACGTCCCCGCGCGCCCGGGCGCTCCGACGCCGGCCCCCGGCGCGCCCGCCACCCGGCGGTCAGCCGGCGCAGCCGCGAGTGCCGGGCGGCGCTCTCGGTCGGTTCCATTCCCGTCCCTCTCACAGCCGGCGGTGCCCACGCCACGCGGCCCGGTGCCCGACAACCCCTCGGCGGTTCCGCGCTGGAAAACCCTTCCACGTGCCCGTCACGGGCGCGTGGATGCCCCGACCGCAGCGGGGCACGGCAGGCGCACCCCTCAACAGTAGGCCGCTGAAGGCTCCCACGGGCAGCGGTCGTCGACGGTTGCCCGAATGCGCCCCGGCCACCCGTATGCATCTGATATGCACCGAACGGGTGACCTTCAACCGCTACTCCCCGGTCGGGAGCGCGACTTCGGCCGCCGCCTCGGGTCCCCGCTCCAGCAGGACGCGGAAACCCTCCTCGTTCAGGACCGGAACCTTGAGCTGCATCGCCTTGTCGTACTTCGATCCGGGGTTGTCGCCGACCACCACGAACGAGGTCTTCTTCGAGACCGACCCGGTCACCTTCGCTCCCCTGCTCTGCAGGGCCTCCTTGGCGGCGTCGCGGGTGAAGTGCTCGAGGGTGCCGGTGACGACGACGGTGAGCCCTTCGAGCGGACGCGGGCCCTCGTCCTCCCCGGTGCTCTCCTCCTCCATGCGCACCCCGGCGGCCCGCCACTTGCGCAGGATCTCCTGGTGCCAGTCCTCGGCGAACCACTCCTTGAGGGAGGCGGCGATGACGGGTCCGACGCCCTCGGTGGCGGCCAGTTCCTCCTCGCTCGCCTGCTGGATGCGGTCGATGGAGCGGAACTCGCGGGCCAGCGCCTCGGCGGCGACCGGCCCGACGTGACGGATCGACAGCCCGGTCAGGATGCGGGCGAGCGGGCGCCGCTTGGCCGCCGCGATGTTCTCCAGCATGGCAAGCGTGTTCTTCTTCGGCTCGCCCCGCTGGTTGGCGAAGACGGTCACGACCTTCTCCTGGCCGGTCTTCGGGTCCCGCTTGGGCAGGCCGCTGTCCTGGTCGAGGACGTAGGCCCTGATGGGCAGCAGCTGCTCCACGGTCAGGTCGAACAGGTCGCCCTCGTCCCGCAGCGGCGGCTCCTCGGGCTCCAGGGGTTTGGTGAGGGCGGCGGCGGCCACGTACCCGAAGTGCTCGATGTCGAGCGCCTTGCGGCCGGCGAGGTAGAACAGCCGCTCGCGCAACTGCGCCGGGCAGGCACGGGCGTTCGGGCAGCGCAGGTCGACGTCGCCCTCCTTCATCGGCCTGAGCGGCGTACCGCACTCGGGGCACTCGGACGGCATCACGAACTCGCGCTCGCTGCCGTCGCGCAGGTCGACCACCGGGCCGAGGATCTCCGGGATGACGTCGCCGGCCTTGCGCAGCACCACCGTGTCGCCGATGAGGACGCCCTTGGCCTTGACGACCTCCTGGTTGTGCAGGGTGGCGAACTCGACCTCCGAGCCGGCCACCGTGACCGGCTCGACCTGGGCGTACGGCGTGACCCGGCCGGTGCGGCCGACGCCCACCCGGATGTCGACCAGTTTGGTGTTGACCTCCTCCGGCGCGTACTTGTACGCGATCGCCCAGCGCGGGGCGCGGGAGGTGGAGCCGAGGCGGCCCTGGAGCGGGATCTCGTCGACCTTGACGACCACGCCGTCGATCTCGTGCGCCACGGAGTGGCGGTTCTCCTCGTAGTAGGCGATGAACTCGCGCACGCCGTCCAGGTCGTCGACCACCCTGTTGTGCGGGGAGGTGGGCAGGCCCCAGGTGCGCAGCAGGTCGTAGACCTGGGAGAGCCGGGTCGGTGCGGTGAACCCCTCCAGGGCGCCGATGCCGTGGACCACCATGTGCAGCGGGCGGGTGGCGGTGACGCGCGGGTCCTTCTGGCGCAGCGAACCCGCCGCCGCGTTGCGCGGGTTGGCGAACGGCTTCTCCCCGGCCGCGATCAGGCGGGCGTTGAGCTCCTGGAACTTCTCCATCGGGAAGTAGACCTCGCCGCGGATCTCCACGAGGTCGGGGACGCGCTCGCCCTTGAGCCGGTCGGGGATCTCGGCGATGGTGCGGACGTTGGGGGTGATGTCCTCGCCGGTGCGGCCGTCGCCGCGGGTCGCGGCGCGGGTGAGCCGGCCGTGCTCGTAGGTGAGGTTGACGGCGAGTCCGTCGACCTTGAGTTCGCACAGGAAGTGGTACTCCTGGTCGCCCAGTTCGCGGGCGACGCGGTCGGCCCAGGCGGCGAGGTCGTCGTCGTTGAAGGTGTTGTCCAGGGAGAGCATCCGCTGCCGGTGCTCGACCGCGGTGAACTCCGTCTCGTACGACCCGGCGACCTTCTGGGTCGGGGAGTCGGGCGTGCGCAGCTCCGGGTACTCCTCCTCCAGGGCCTCCAGGGAGCGCAGCAGCCGGTCGAACTCGGCGTCGCTGATGACGGGAGCGTCCTTGACGTAGTACCGGAAGCGGTGCTCCTCGACCTGCTCCGCGAGCCGCGCGTGGCGCTCCCGTGCCTCGGCGGGCACTGTCTCCGCTTGCTGCTTGTCGCCGGCCACCTGATGTCCTCCCGTTACTCAGGGTCGTCCGCGAGGGATCTCGCCGCCCGGACGCAGTGGGCGAGCGCCTGGCGTGCGTACGCGGGGGAAGCGCCCGCGAGCCCGCACGCCGGGGTGACCGTGACCGACTCGGCGAGGAGTTCCGGTCGCAGCCCCAGCCTGCGCCACAGCGTCCTGACACCCATGACGCTACCGGCAGGGTCTGACAATGCCCCGTCCGCGGTGGGGACGACACCGGCGAAGAGCCGGGTCCCGCTCTCCAGGGCTTCCCCGACCGCCTCGTCGTCACGCTCGGTGAGCAAGGAGACGTCGAGGGAGACCGCCGAGGCGCCCGCGCGGCGCAGCAGGGCCAGGGGGACGTCCGGCGCACAGGAGTGCACCACGCAGGGCCCGGCCGTGTGGACGCCGAGGACGTCCCGCAGGGTGGCCTCGACGATCTGCCGGTCGACGGCGCGGTGGGTGCGGTAGCCGCTGGCCGTCCTGACCTGCCCGCGCAGCACGGCGGTGAGGGAGGGCTCGTCGAGCTGGAGGACGAGCCGGGCGCCGGGCACCCGCCGGGCCACCTCGGCCAGGTGCAGCCGCAGCCCCTCGGCGAGCGAGCCGGCCAGGTCCCGGCAGGCGCCGGGGTCGGACAGCGCGGCCTCCCCGTTCTTCAGCTCCAGGTGCGCGGCCAGCGTCCAGGGCCCCACGGCCTGCACCTTCAGCGGCCCCTCGTACCCCTGGGTGAACTCCTCCAGGGCGTCGAGGTCCTCGCCGAGCCAGGACCGGGCGCGCCTGGTGTCCCGGCCCGGCCGGTCGCCGATCCGCCAGCCGCTGGGCTCCACGCGCGCGTACAGCTCGACGAGCAGGCCGGCCGTCCGGCCGATCATGTCGGCGCCCGGCCCGCGGGCGGGCAGCTCGGGCAGGAACGGGAAGTCCTCGAAGGTGCCGGTGACCGTCCGGACGGCCTCGCGGGCGTCCCCGCCGGGCATGGACCCGACGCCGGTGGCGGCACCGAACCTGAACTGGCTGTTCTCGCTCACCCGGGAAGCGTAGCCGTCCGCGGGCGGCGGCCGGTCCGGTGGGCGGCGGCGGTTTTGGGGCGACCGCTCCCGCGGGTGCCCAGGGACGTGTCCGGGCGTGCGGACCGGCCGCCGCCCCGGACGCCTGCGTCCGCACCGCCGCGGCACTCCGGGCAGCCGCCCCCGCACTCCGGGGCCGCGGCGACGCTCAGGGCAGCCGCCGTGCCCCTCCCGGCCGCCGCCGCGGCCGGCCGTGGCCGACCCGGCCCTCAGCCGCCCGGCCGGACCGTCAGGTCGTTGACCTCGGCGTCCCTGGGCAGGTCCAGGGACATGAGGACGGTGGTCGCCACCGACTCGGGGTCGATCCAGCGGGAGGCGTCGTACTCCTTGCCCTCCTGCTGGTGGACCTTCACCTGCATGGGGCTCGCGGTGCGCCCGGGGTAGACCGAGGTGACCCGGACGCCGTTCGCGTGCTCCTCGTGCCGCAGGGAGTCGGCCAGCGCCTTCAGACCGTGCTTGGAGGCGGCGTAGGCGGACCAGCCGGCGTGGGCGTTCAGGCCCGCACCGGAGTTGACGAACAGGACGTGCCCGCGGGCGGCGCGCAGCTGCGGCAGGAAGTGGCGGGTCAGCTCGGCGGGGGCGATCAGGTTGACGTTGAGCTGGTGGCGCCAGCTCTTGCAGGTGAGCTCGCCGACGGGGCCGAGGTCGACGACGCCAGCGATGTGCAGCAGGCCGTCCACCCGGTCGGGCAGGGTCTGGTGCGAGAACGCCCAGCTGAGCCGGTCGGGGTCGGCCAGGTCGCCGACCAGTGTCCGGGCGCCGGGGAACCGGGCCGCCAGCTCCCTGGCCCGGCCCGCGTCGCGCGCGTGCAGCCACAGCTCGTCCCCGCGCGCGTGCAGCCGGCGGGCCACGGCCGCGCCGATGCCGGAACCGGCCCCGGTGATCACATGAGTAGCCATGCCCGCCATGCTCGCACCACCGGTTCAGGAGTCGCCCGGCGCCTGCCGCACCACCGGTTCAGGCGTCGCCCAGCGCCTCCTCCGGGTGGGCCATCGCCTCCTCGAGGTGGGCCATCGCCCCGGCGGGCTCCTCGGCGAAGTGCACGAGCTCGGCCAGCGGCCGGGGCAGGAAGCCCTCCTCCTCCATCCGGCGGAACTGCTCGCGCAGGCCGTCGTAGAAGCCCGCCGTGTTCAGCAGCACCACGGGCTTCCCGGTCCGGCCGTGCTTCTTCAGCTCCAGGATCTCCGTGGCCTCGTCCAGCGTCCCGGTGCCCCCCACCATGATCACCACGGCGTCGGCCTTCTCCAGCAGCAGCGCCTTGCGCTCGGCGAGGTCCCGCGCGATGACCATCTCGTCCGCGCCGGGCCGTGCCTTGGACGACAGGAAGTCCACCGACACGCCGACCAGCCGGCCGCCCGCCTCCTGCACGCCGTCCGCGACCACCTTCATCAGCCCCGAGTCGGACCCGCCCCAGACCAGGCTGTGCCCGCCCTTGCCGATCAGCCGGGCGAAGTCCCGCGCGGGACGCGTGTAGCGGTCGTCGAGGTCGGCGGCGGAGAGGAAGACGCAGATGTTCATGCGCCCCACGGTACGCGGGCGGAAAGGTGCACCGTACACGGGAACAACCGCGGCGCCCGTCGGCGCTCCCCCTTTATGACCCGTATCACCCAAGGACACACGATCACCGTCGAGCGGAGCAGCGAGCACGTGCGCGTGGTGCACGGCGGCCAGGTGCTCGCCGAGAGCGAGCGGCCCCTGGTGCTGCGCGAGACCGGCTGTCCGCCGCGCTACTACCTGCCGCCGGAGGACGTACGCCTGGATCTGCTGACCCCGTCCGGCACCCGCACCCAGTGCCCGTTCAAGGGCACCGCGTCCTACTGGTCGGTGCCGGACGCGGCGGACCTGGTGTGGGCCTACCCCGACCCCAAGCCGGACGTCGCCGAGATCAAGGACCACCTCTGCTTCTACGACGTCGAAGTGCTGTGACCGTGGTGTTGTGACCGGATGAGCACGCGGTGCCGTGGCAGTCTTGACCGGCATGACCGGCATGGACAAGAAGACCGTCTCGCGTGACGGCACCTTTCTCGCCTACCACCGCACCGGGCAGGGCCCGGTGGTCGTCCTCGTCAGCGGCGCGATGTCGACGGGCGCCACGTTGGCGCCGCTGGCGGCGGCCCTGTCGGACCGCTGCGAGGCCGTCGTCTACGACCGCCGGGGCCGCGGCGGGAGCGGGGACACCGCGCCGTACGCGGTGGAGCGCGAGGTGGAGGACCTCGCGGCGGTGATCGACGCGGTGGGCGGCGAGGCCGCCCTCTACGGGGTCTCCTCGGGCGGCGCGCTGGCGCTCAGGGCGGCGGCGAGCGGGCTGCCGGTGCGTCAGGTCGCCGTGTACGAGCCGCCGTTCGCGGTGTACGAGGGCGGCGAGCGGGAGCGCGCCGAGTACACCGCGAACCTCACCCGGGCGCTCGACGAGGGCCGGCGCGGCGACGCGGTGGAGCTGTTCCTCCGGCTCACCGGCCTGGCCCCCGGGGTGATCGCCAGCGCCCGCCAGTCCCCCATGTGGCGCGGCATGGAGTCCATCGCCCCCACGCTGGCGTACGACAACGCCGTGATGGGCGACGGCCTGCTCCCCCGCGACCTGCTGGCGTCGATCGACGTGCCCGTGCTGGCCCTCGCCGGCGAGGCGAGCCCCGGATGGCTGGCCGAGGCCGCCCGGCAGGTCGCCCGGACGGTGCCGCGGGGCACGTTCCGCCTGCTGGAGGGCCAGACCCACGCGGTCGAACCAGAGGTGCTGGCGCCGGTGCTGGCGGAGTTCTTCACTTCCGAGGCCTGAGCGGCACACCGCCGGCAGGGCGGCCCCGCCGGGGCGCGGCGGCCGGCCGCCCGTCCGCCGCTCCGGGGCCGGCTCCGCGCCCGAAGCCCCGGCCGCCACCGGAGCCGGCTCCCCCGCCGCGACCGGCACCGGAACCGGCACCGGCACCGGCACCGGCACCGGCACCGGCACCCCGGCAACGCCGGCCGGTGCGGAAATGCGCCGGGAGCCGCGGTTGTTGGGGCCCACCGGGACGGCGGCCCCGCACCCGGGCGGGCCGCCCCGCCACCGGAAGGGACACCGCAGCCATGCCCAGCACCGCGCACGACGTCACCGAGGCCGGCTCCGCGCCCGGAGCCCGGGCCGCCACCGGAGCCGACTCCCCCGCCGCGACCGCCACCGCCACGGACACCGGCACCGGCACCGGCACCGACTCCCCGGCAACGCCTGATGACACGCCGGCGGCCGATGCCGCGCGGGAAGCCGACACCGGGCGGGAGGCCGACACCGCGCCCGCAGCCGACGCCGCGCGGCAGCCCGCCCGTCCCTGGACAGTCGCCGTGCTCGGTCCCGGCGGTGTCGGCGGACTGCTCGCCGCGCTGCTGTCCCGCGCCGGGCACCGCGTGATCTGCCTGGCGTCGGACACCACGGCGCGGTCCCTGCGCGAGAACGGGATACACGTGCGCAGCGGCCAGTTCGGGGACTTCACCGCCGCGGTCGAGGCGGACACCGTGCTGCGGGAGCCGGCCGACCTGTGCGTCGTGGCGGTCAAGCACACCAGCCTGGACGCCGCGCTGGACCGGGTCCCGCCGGCCGTGCTCGGCGCCGACGGCCTCGTCCTGCCGCTGCTCAACGGCGTCGAGCACCCGCAGGCCCTGCGCCGCCGCTACGGCGCCGGCCGGGTGGCCGCGGGCGTCATCCGCGTCGAGTCGACCCGGGTCGCGCCCGGTGTCGTGGAGCACGGCAGCCCGTTCACGGAGATCGACCTGGCCGGGGCGGCGACCGCGCGCCCGCTCACCGCCGTGGCCGCCGTGCTGGAGTCGGCCGGGGTGCAGACCCGGCTCGCCGGGTCCGAGACCGCCGCGCTGTGGGCGAAGCTGGCCTTCCTCGCCCCCTTCGCCCTGCTCACCACCCGCTACGGCGCCACCATCGGCACGGTCCGCACGGACCACCGGGAGGAGCTGCTCGCCCTCGTCGACGAGATCACCGCCGTCGGCCGCGCCGCCGGGGCGCCGCTCGACGCGGAACGGACCCTGGCGATGTACGACGCGTTCCCTCCCGGGATGAAGTCCTCGATGCAGCGCGACGCCGAGGCGGGCCGCGCCCTGGAGCTCGACGCGATCGGCGGCGCCGTACTGCGCGCCGCGAACCGGCACGGCGTCGCCGCCCCGACCGTCGGCCGGCTGGTGTCGGAACTGGCGTCCCGGTGACCGTCTCAATGTTCCTGGGGCGAGTCGCCGTCCTTGGACTCCACATGCGGCAGCGGCGAACGACCGCGGTCGCACGGGGAGCGGCCATGCGCCACGCCGACCGGCACGGGGTTGGCCGCCACAAAACCGTGAACACTTGCCGGGCAGGTGTTCACGGTTTTCGAAGGTGGGCCGAGGCGGCCGTTCAGGCCGCGAGCATCGGCGGCACGGGCGGTCTCGGCGCGATGCCGTCGCCGGTACCGCCGCCGGGCGGCGGATCGCCTCCGCCGAGCACCAGCTCGAACCAGATGGTCTTGCCACCCACCCCGAACAGCGACTCCCCGAGGCTGCATCCGCCCCACGCGTCGGCCAGCAGATCGAGAATCAGCAGCCCTCGCCCGCGCTCGGCGTCCGGCCTGTCCCGCATCAACGGCAGGGGAAAGACGGGACAGGTGTCCGTCACGCTGACCCGCAGGACCGGGTTCGTCCAGCACAGTCGCACGGTGGCGGGTCCGAGGGAGTAGCGGAAGCGTTGGTGGTCAGCTCGGAGGTGAGCAGTTCCGCCCGGTCGGTGAACTCCCCCAGCCCGTGCGCGCCGAGCACGGCCTTGAGCGTCGTACGGGCGACGGCCGGCCCGCGCGGGTCGCGGGGGAAATGCAGCTCGTACTCCCAGGGTTCGGTGAACGGGATGAGGGGTGGGACGGGGATGACGTGGTCGTCCTGGCGGGGCGGTTCGGGGGACTGCTCGTGTTCCGGTTCCGCGTTCTTCACGCGTCACCTCCTTGTGCGTGCGCAGGTTCGCGGTGCGACGGACACGGTGTCGGTTCGTTGGGGTTGGTCGGTGTGGTGTCCCGTACGACGCCGTCCACGCACGGGCCGAGCCCACGGCATCCGGCGGTGGCCTGCCGTCAGCCTCATGTCCCATCGGGCCCTGGACGGGAGTGGGGCGGGCGGTGCGCTTCCGCCGGGTGGACAGCAAGCGACATGGCTCACACCGTAAGTCCATCTGACTCACACGTGAGTCAGATTTCACGAATGAGTGAATCAGTTGGCTACTCACTAGACCGCAAAAAACAGACCTGCCAGACTGCGTCGCGCTCGCACGAAAGAGGATTCATGGCGCCACGGAACTCACCGACCGGCCGACAGCGACGTCTGGCCACGGAATTGCGTCGCTTGCGCGAGCAGGCAGGCCTCTCGGTCCAGGAGGCCGCCTCGATGCTCGGCGCGGACCGCACGATGGTGTCCAACATCGAGGCCGGACGGACAACGGTCAGCAGTGACCGCGTGCGCCAACTCGCCTGTCACTACCAGTGTCCGGACGAAGCACTCGTGGAGGCTCTCGCCTCGATCGCGGACACCAGACGCGTCCGCAGCTGGTGGGACGAATACCGGGGCAAACTGCCCGAGGGCCACCTCGACGTCTCTGAAGTGGAGCACTACGCCGCTCGCATCCGCACCGCCCAGACCGTGCACCTGCCCGGATTGCTGCAGATCGAGGAGCACGCGCGGGCGATCTTCGAGTTCACGGTGCCGAAACTTCCCCGCCTCGACGTGGAACTGCGCGTTGCGCACCGCATGGGCAGGCAGTCCGTCCTCTTCGGCGACAGCCCGAAACCGTACGTCGGCATCATCCACGAGGCCGCTCTCCGACTGCAGTTCGGAGGCCGGGAGGTAGCACGCAAGCAGCTGAACCACTTGGCTGACGCGGCTGACCGCCCTCACATCACCCTGCTGGTGATCCCGTTCAGCGCCGGCGCCTTCCACGGTGCCGGGCAGTCAGTCCTCTACGCCGAGGGTCCCGTACCGCAGTTGGACACCGTCCAGCTCGACACAGCCCTCGGTGCCGACTTCGTGGATGCCCCGACGCCACTTGCGAACTACCGTTCGCTGTTGGACCTGATGGAACGGACGGCGCTGCCACCCGACGCATCCCAGGAACTCATCCGTTCCATCGCACGCGAACTGTGAGAGGACTGGAGCGGTGACCGCACTGGACTGGAAGCGCTCGTCATTCTGCGGCGGGGGCGGCAACAATTGCGTGGAAGTTGCCCTCTCCGACGAGGACGGTGACGTAGCGATACGAAACAGCAACCGTCCGCAGTCGGTCATCCGGACCAGCCGCGCGGCGTTCGCCGCACTTGTCACTCAACTACGCGAGGCCTCACCACGTTGACCGGCAAGGAGTGCCTGCGGGCCACGTCCGCCGTGGCCCGCTGGGTCGTCGCGATGGTCGCCGAGCCCACCACGCGGGTGCCGGCGTACAGGACGATCGCCTGGCCGGGGGCGACGCCGCGGACCGGCTCGGCGAAGGTGACGCGCAGTTCGCCGTCGACGAGCTCGGCGGTGACGGCGGTCTCGCCGCCGTGGGCGCGCAGCTGGGCCGTGTAGGTGCCGGGGCCGGTGGGGGCGGCGCCGCACCAGCGGGGCTTGATCGCGGTCAGGGCGGAGACGTCGAGGGCGGACGCCGGGCCGACGGTGACGGTGTTGGTGACCGGGGAGATGTCCAGGACGTAGCGCGGCTTGCCGTCGGGGGCCGGGGTGCCGATGCGCAGGCCCTTGCGCTGGCCGATGGTGAAGCCGTACGCGCCCTCGTGGGTGCCGACGACCGTGCCGGACTCGTCGACGATGTCGCCCTGCGCCTTGCCGAGGCGGCCGGCCAGGAAGCCCTGGGTGTCGCCGTCGGCGATGAAGCAGATGTCGTGCGAGTCGGGCTTCTTGGCCACGGCCAGGCCCCGGCGCTCGGCCTCCGCGCGGATCTCCTCCTTGGTGGTGACCGTGTCGCCGAGGGGGAACATCGCGTGCGCGAGCTGCCGGTCGTCCAGCACGCCGAGCACGTACGACTGGTCCTTGGCCAGGTCGGAGGCGCGGTGCAGCTCGCGGTCGCCGTCCTCGTTCACGACCACCTTGGCGTAGTGGCCGGTGCAGACCGCGTCGAAGCCGAGGGCGAGCGCCTTGTCCAGCAGCGCGGCGAACTTGATCTTCTCGTTGCAGCGCAGGCAGGGGTTGGGGGTGCGGCCGGCCTCGTACTCGGCGACGAAGTCCTCGACGACGTCCTCGCGGAACCGCTCGGCGAGGTCCCAGACGTAGAAGGGGATGCCGATGACGTCGGCGGCGCGCCGGGCGTCGCGCGAGTCCTCGACGGTGCAGCAGCCCCGGGCGCCCGTGCGGAACGACTGCGGGTTCGCGGAGAGCGCGAGGTGGACGCCGGTGACGTCGTGGCCGGCCTCCGCGGCGCGCGCGGCGGCGACGGCGGAGTCGACCCCGCCCGACATGGCGGCGAGGACGCGGAGGGGGCGGGAACGCTGCGAGGTCTCAGTCATAGCCCCTCCAGGGTACGGGGAGCGGGAACCGGCAGCGCCCGATGTCCGTTGAAGATCGTATGGGGGCGACGAAGGACGGGGCGGGGCGGGGGCCGGGGCGCCGGGCGGTGATCGTCGGCGGGGCCGTCGCGGTGATCGTGGGCGGGGCCGCGCTGGAGCGCAGCGGGCTGTCGCGGCTGTGGTGGCGGCTGCCGGGCGACCAGCGCCCCCGGGTGGCGGGCGCGGTCGACTTCGGCGGCGCCCGGTGGGTGGCGGCCTCCGGGGCGAACTACCGGCGCGCGGACCGCCCGTACGACTACGGGATCGACCGGGTCGTCGTGCACGTCACCCAGGGCAGCTACGCGAGCGCGGTGAAGGTCTTCCAGGACCCGGCGCACGGGGCCGCCGCGCACTACGTGGTCCGGCGGGACGGCCGCGTCACGCAGATGATCCGCGAACTCGACGTGGCCTTCCACGCGGGCAACCGCTCCTACAACGAGCGCAGCGTGGGCATAGAGCACGAGGGCTTCGTCGAGCGGGCGTCCTCGTTCACCGACGCGATGTACGCCTCCTCGGCCCGGCTGACCGCCCGGATCTGCGAGCGGTACGGCATTCCCGTGGACCGCGAGCACATAGTCGGCCACGCGGAGGTGCCGGGCGCGGACCACACGGACCCCGGCCCGCACTGGGACTGGGACCGGTACCTGCGGCTGGTGCGCGAGGCACGCCCCACCCGGGCCTGAGGCACCGCGCGGGCGCGCCCGGGCGCCGGGTCCACACCGGGCGGGCGCGGGGTCCACGCCGCCCAGGCGCGCCCGGGCGCCGGGTCCACACCGGGCGGGCGCGGGGTCCAGAGCGCACGGACGCCGGGTCCACGCCGCACGGACGCCGGGTCCACGCCGCACGGACCGCGACCGGGCCCCGGGGCTACGTCAGCCCCGCCGCCCGGGCCCGTTCCACCGCCGGTCCGATGGCCTTGGCGACCGCTTCCACGTCGGCCTCCGTGGAGGTGTGGCCGAGGGAGAAGCGCAGGGTGCCGCGGGCGAGGTCGGGGTCGGCGCCGGTGGCCAGGAGCACATGGCTGGGCTGGGCCACCCCCGCGGTGCAGGCGGAGCCGGTGGAGCACTCGATGCCCTGGGCGTCCAGCAGGAGCAGCAGGGAGTCGCCCTCGCAGCCGGGGAAGGTGAAGTGGGCGTTGGCGGGCAGGCGGCCGCCGGGCGCCGGGTCGCCGCCCAGGATCGCGTCCGGGACGGCCGCCCGCACCGCGCGGACCAGTTCGTCGCGCAGGGCGCCGATCCGGGCCGCGAACCGCTCGCGCTGCTCGGCGGCGAGCCGGCCGGCCACGGCGAAGGAGGCGATCGCGGGGACGTCGAGGGTGCCGGAGCGCACATGGCGTTCCTGGCCGCCGCCGTGCAGGACCGGTACGGGGGTGTGCTCGCGGCCGAGGATCAGGGCGCCGATGCCGTAGGGTCCGCCGATCTTGTGGCCGGAGACGGTCATCGCGGCGACGCCGGAGGCGGCGAAGTCGACCGGAACCTGGCCCACGGCCTGGACCGCGTCCGTGTGCAGTGGTACGCCGAACTCGCCTGCCGCCTCGGCCAGTTCGCGGACCGGCATGACCGTGCCGATCTCGTTGTTCGCCCACATCACGGTGGCCAGGGCGACGTCGGCGGGGTTGCGGGCGACGGCCTCGCGCAGCGCGGCGGGGTGGACGCGGCCGTGGGAGTCGACCGGGAGGTACTCGACGGTGGCGCCCTCGTGCTCGCCGAGCCAGTGGACGGCGTCCAGGACGGCGTGGTGCTCCACGGGGCTGGCCAGCACCCGGGTGCGGGCGGGGTCGGCGTCGCGGCGCGACCAGTACAGGCCCTTGACGGCGAGATTGTCGGCCTCGGTTCCGCCGGAGGTGAAGACGACCTCGCTGGGGCGGGCGCCGAGCGCTTCGGCGAGGGTTTCTCGGGACTCCTCGACCGTACGGCGGGCGGCGCGGCCGGACGCGTGGAGGGAGGAGGCGTTGCCGGTGACACCCAGCGCGGCGGTCAGCGCCTCTGCCGCCTCCGGGAGCATGGGGGTGGTCGCGGCGTGGTCGAGGTAAGCCATGGTGAGGCGATTCTACGGGGAGCGCCGGGCGCGCCCCCGGCCGCGAGCGGGGTGGGGTCGTGGACGGGAGGGTGCTCCCGGCCGTCCCGCTCCGGTGTGCCCCGTCGTCCTCCGGGCCGGCGTCGTGGAGCGTGCTCGGGGAGGTCAGAAGCTCCAGGACACCGTGTTGTCGGCCTGCATGAAGGCCAGCAGGACGAGGAGGTCGGCGACGCCGAGGCCGAGGCCGAGCCAGGCGCGGCCGGGCCGGGTGGTGCCGCGCCACAGGGCGACGCCGGCCAGGGTGATGGCGACGGGCCCGAGGAACAGGTTCAGCACGAGCAGGCCCAGCAGGCCGAGGATGAAGGACGCGACGGCCATGCCGTCGGCGTCGCGGGTACCGGTGCGGCCGGTGGCCGGTGCGGTGAGTTGCATGGCGGATCAGCTCCAGGTGGTCGGGTGCCTCCCCCGCGCTCGCGGTGAGCGGCGAGCAGGGGGGCGGCGGGCGAAGGTCAGTGCGTCGTCCCGCGCCGGCGGCCGTGGCGCTCGCGCAGCGCGAAGACGCCGAGCCAGACGGCGACGACGACGGCGGTGACGACGGTGAAGTCCAGCGGCGCGTGGGCGACGGTGCCCAGGACCACGCCGAGCAGCATCAGTGCGGCGACCAGGAACAGCATGGGTTGGATCCCCCTCCTGCGTTCTCCCGAGGGCCCGAGGTCCTCGCGGAGTTCGGCGAACGCTTGCGATTACAACTGTTCACTGACTATGGAGTCTAGCGCGTTCGGGGCTTTGAAATTCCGGAGAACAGTTGTTAACTGCATGGTATGAGTCACACTCTCGGCGTCCGGCAGGCCCAGAAGCAGAAGACCCGGCGGGCCCTGCTGGACGCGGCGCTGGCCCTCCTGGAGGAGCAGAGCCTGAGCAGCCTGGGGCTGCGCGAGGTCACGCGCGCCGTGGGCGTCGCGCCGACCGCCTTCTACCGGCACTTCCGCTCCACGGCGGATCTGGGCGTGGCGCTGGTCGAGGAGGCGCTGGGCAGTCTGCACCCGATGATCCGGGACACGGTGTCCACGGCGGACGACGGCGAGGAGCGCATCACCCGTGCCGTCGGGCTGATCGCCCGCCATGTGGAGGCGTACCCCGCCCATGTCCGTTTCATCGCCCGTGAACGGCACGGCGGGGTGCAGCCGGTGCGGGAGGCGATCCGCGGGCAACTGGTCCGTTTCGCGCGCGAGGTGAAGGACGAACTGGCCAAGGACGCCCAGTCGCGGGGCTGGAGCGAGGACGACCTGCTGATGCTCGCCCATCTCTACGTGGACCAGATGCTGATCACCGCCTCGCTGTTCCTGGAGGCGCTGGACGCCCCGCGGGAGGAGCGCGAGCGCGTCACCCGGCTCGCGACCCGGCAGCTGCGCCTGATCAGCATCGGCCGCCGCCACTGGCGCGACTGACGGCCCGTCCGGGCGGCGGCCCGTCCGGGCGGCGGCCCGTCCGGACGCCGGCCTGTCCGCGTACGCCGGGCCACCCGTGTTCACCGGCCCGTCCGGGAGGCGGCCCGTCCGCGTACGCCGGGCCGCCCCGCCGGACGCGGGCCGCCGGACACCGACCGCCCCGGGTGCGGTGCCCGCCGCGCGCCGTCGGCGGCCCGCGGCGGGCGGGGTGCTCAGCCCAGGCGGACGCGCGCGAGCTGGCGGGACTGCGCCACCAGGCGGTCGGCGCTGTCCCAGACCTCGGCGTCCTCCTCCAGGAAGCCGCCCGCGAGGTTGCGGGTGGTGATGGACACGCGCAGCGGGCCCGGCGCCGGGCGGCAGCGGACGTGCACGGTCAGCTCGACGGTGGGGACCCAGCCCTTCAGGCCGAGTTCGAAGGCGGTCGGGGGCAGCGCGTCCACGGCGAGCAGCAGGGAGAACGGGTCGTGGTCCCGGCCGTCGGCGAGGCCGAACCAGGCCCGCATCTCCCCCTTGCCGGAGGGTGCGCCCAGCGCCCAGCCGAGTGTGGCCGGGTCCAGCTTGAGCATCAGGCGGTCGGTGATCGCGGAGCTGCCCGGGACGGGGGCGGGGCTGTCCTGCGGCCCGAAGCACTGCTCCATCGGCGGGATGGCGGGCGGCTTCGCCGTGGTGCGCACGTCGTCGGGGAGACCGGCCAGGTCGCCGTAGGAGGCCAGCACGCGGATGCGCTCCACCTCGCGGCCGTCCTCGTCGTACTGGAACAGGGACGCCTGGCCGGTCGACAGGGTGCGGCCGGTGCGGACCACGTCCGTGCGGACGACGGCCGGACCGGGCTGGGAGGCGGTCAGGTAGTGCGCCGAGACGGTGAACGGGTCCGGGTGCGGCAGGGCGTCCGAGAGGGCCCGGCCGAGGACGGCGAGCAGATAGCCGCCGTTGACGGCGTTGATGATGGTCCAGCCGGCGGAGAGGTCGATGTCGTAGACACCGGGCGCGCGCGGGGTCACCGCGGTGTCGCGGTCGAACTCGCTGTCGCCGATCGGGGCCCGCGCGGCCGGGACGGAAGCTGCTTCTGGCATGCGTGAACGGTACAACAGGTAACTACTAAGCGGTAGCTTTTCTACCTCGTCGTCCCCGCCGTCCCCGCCGTCCCCGCCGTCCCCGCCGTCCCCGCCGTCCCCGCCGTCCCTGCCGTCCCTGCCGTCCCCGCGGGGCACCCCCTTCCCCCGGCCGTCCCGTGCCTGTACGTTCGGTGAGCGTTCGGACAGTTCTCGGTAATGGTCCGCACGCGCCTGTGACCTGCGGGCCCCGATCGCCATCTATGAGGACATGAGCCTCACCGGGACTCCGTTTCTTTACACCGCCATCGCGCTGGCCGTGCTCGCCCTGGCCCTGCCGTTCGCGCTGTGGACGCGGCTGCCGGGACCGAGGGCGCTGCGCGCCGCGGCCCGGGCGTTGATGCTGCTGTTCACCCAGGCCACCGCCGTGACCCTGGTGTTCGTGCTGGTGAACAACGCCAACAACCTGTACGACAACTGGGCCGACCTGCTCGGCACCGGCAACCATGTGCAGCGGGCCGCCGACCTCGGCGCCGACGGCACCGGAGGGGTCGCCTACCGGAAGCTGCCGAAGGTGCGCCAGAGCTTCCGGCCGGCGCAGGGGCCGGGCATGCGCGCGGCAGGCGGCGTCAGGGTCACCCAGCTCAAGGGCCGCATCTCGGGCGTGAGCGGCGAGGTCTACGTCTGGCTGCCGCCGCAGTACAACGACCCGGCCCAGCGGAACAGGACCTTCCCCGTGGTCGAGGTGCTGTCCGGCTACCCGGGCTCGGCCAAGGCCTGGTTCGGGTCGATGCGGGTGCACGAGCAGCTGGAGCCGCTGATGCGCAGCGGCCAGGTGGCGCCGTTCATCCTGGTCTCGCCGCGCACCAATCTGATCGCCAAGGCGGACACGGGCTGCGCCAACATCCCCGGCACCGTGAACGCGGACAGCTGGCTGAGCGTCGACGTGCCGAAGATGGTGATGGACAACTTCCGCACCCGGCCGGCCCCGGACGGCTGGGCGGTGGCCGGCTACTCGGCGGGCGCGCACTGCGCCGCGAAACTCGCCGTCGCCCACCCCGACCGCTACCGGGCCGGGGTCAGTCTCTCCGGCTACAACGACCCGATCGGCGTACCCGGCTCCCTGGCGGCCCGGACCCCCGGGGTGCGGCGCGCGAACAACCCGTACGTGCTGCTGGGGAAGTACCGGCAGCCGCCGCGCGTCGCGCTCTACTACTCCGGCCAGTCCGGCGACGGCTACCAGGCCGGCCTGGCCATGCGGCGGATCGCCAAGGCCCCCACCACCGTGCGCGTGGTGCTCCTGCCGCGCAACGCCGGCGGGCACAGCATGGCGCTGTGGCGGCCCCAGGCGCCCGCGGTGTTCGGCTGGCTGACCGCGCAGCTGGGCGACCGCGAGCCGCCGTCCTCCCAGCGCCCCGGGCGGCCGCCGACGGCCGCCGCTACTCCTCCCGGACCGTCGAGCGCCGGTTCCAGGCGCGCGGAGCCCGCCAGTGGTACCGCATCGCCAGCAGGCGCAGGACGAACGCCGTGAGCGCGGCGAACCCACTGGTGAACGGGGTCAGCAGGTCCTGGTCGATGGCCAGCGCCACCATCGTGGCGCCGACGATCGCCGGGACCGCGTACAGGTCGCGGTCCCAGCGCAGCAGCGAGGGAACCTCGTTGGCGAGCACGTCCCGCAGCACACCGCCGCCCACGGCGGTGGCCAGGCCGAGGGTCGCCGACGCGGTCAGGTTGAGCCCGTAGGCGTACGCCTTCGTCGTGCCGGACACGCAGAACAGGCCGAGGCCCGCCGCGTCGAAGACGTACACCGCCCGCTGGATGCGCTCCACCTGCGGGTGCAGGAAGAACACCACGAGCGTGGCCAGCAGCGGTGTGAGGAAGTACCCCAGGTCGGTGAAGGCGGCCGGGGGTACGGCCCCGATCACCACGTCGCGGAACAGCCCGCCGCCCAGCGCGGTGACCTCGGCGAGGACGGCCATGCCGAAGACGTCGAAGTTCTTGCGCACGCCCAGCAGCGCCCCGGAGATGGCGAACACGAAGATGCCGACCACGTCGAGGGTGTGCTGGACGGAGGGGTTGAACAGTTGCTCGGGCACCCCACATTCTTACCTGCGGCGCCGGGCCGCTACGGGACGGGCCCGCGCGCTCACGGGGCCGGCCCGCCGGCCGTGAACCGCCAGGTGCGGAACAGGTCGCCGAGCCGCTGCCCGGGCACCGCCGTGGTGACGACGGCCCCCGGACGTGCCGAACGGGAGAGTGCCATCCCTCTGCACTCTCCCGTTCGGCCATGCGCATGACTTGCCCACTCGTCATGCCTCAGTCGTCGGTCGACTCCCGACGGTCGCTGCCGGAACCGGCCTCGGACCCGGACCCGGACTCGGCCGGGGCGTCCGACTCGGCGTCGGCGGCCTCGGCCTCCTCGGCCTCGGCGTCGGCGTCGGCGTCGGCGTCGGCGTCGGCGGCAGGAGCCGTGCCGGCCTCCTCCGTGCCGGACTCCGTGCGCTCGGCCTTCACGGCCCCCGTCGCGGCAGTCCCGGCCTTCGCCGGCTCCTCCTCCGCCTCCGCGGACGCGTCCTGGGACGCACCCGCCTCCGGCGCCCGCTCCGCGGCGACCTCCGCGGCCACCGCCGCCGAGGTGGCCGCGGACTCCGCCAGCACCTCGTCGGCGACCAGCTCCGCGGCCGCCTTCGCCGCGCTCAGCAGGACGGTGTCCTGCGGCGCCTGGTCCTCGAAGTTCTCCGGGTGGTGGCAGGCCACCCGCTGACCGGGCTTCAGCTCCAGCAGCGGCGGCTCGGTGGTCCGGCAGATCTCCGTGGCCTTCCAGCACCGGGTGTGGAAGCGGCAGCCGCTCGGCGGCGCGATCGGCGAGGGCACGTCGCCCCTGAGCAGGATGCGCTCGCTCTTGGCGTTCTTCCGCTGCGGGTCCGGGATCGGGACGGCCGACATCAGCGCCTTGGTGTACGGGTGCATCGGCGCCTTGTACAGCGACTCCCGGTCCGCCAGCTCGACGATCTTGCCCAGGTACATCACCGCGATCCGGTCCGAGACGTGCCGGACGACCGACAGGTCGTGCGCGATGATCACATACGTCAGGCCCAGCTCCTCCTGGAGGTCGTCCAGCAGGTTGACGACCTGCGCCTGGATCGACACGTCCAGCGCGGAGACCGGCTCGTCCGCGACCACCAGCTTCGGGTTGAGCGCGAGCGCGCGGGCGATGCCGATGCGCTGGCGCTGACCGCCGGAGAACTCGTGCGGATAGCGGTTGTAGTGCTCGGGGTTGAGCCCGACCACCGACAGCAGCCGCTGCACCTCCTTCTTGATGCCGCCCTCGGGCGTGACGCCCTGGAGCTTGAAGGGGGCGCCCACGATGGTGCCGATGGTGTGGCGCGGGTTCAGCGACGAGTACGGGTCCTGGAAGATCATCTGCACGTCGCGGCGCATCGGGCGCATACCGCCCACGCCGAGGTGCGTGATGTCCTTGCCCTCGAACTCGACCGTGCCGGCGGTCGGTTCGAGCAGCCGGGTGATCAGCCGGCCCATCGTCGACTTGCCGCATCCGGACTCGCCCACAACGCCCAGCGTCTCGCCCCTGCGCACCTCGAAGTCGATCCCGTCGACGGCGCGCACCGCGCCGACCTGACGCTGCAGCAGGCCCTTGCGGATCGGGAAGTGCTTCTGGAGACCGGTCACCTTCAGCAGGATCTCGCCGGAGGCGTCCTTGCCGGAGGCGTCCTTGCCGAGGGTGGTGCCGTCACTCTGCGCAGGGATGCTCACTGCCTTTTCCTCGCTCACAGCTTCGGCGCAATCTCTTCGGTCCAGATACGCTCCCGCTGCTCCTGCGTCAGGTGGCAGGCCGCCCAGTGACCGCTGCCGACCTCGGCCAGCTCGGGGCGGACCGTGCGGGTGACGTTGTCCTTCGGGATGTCGGCGTACGGGCAGCGCGGGTTGAAGGCGCAGCCGGACGGGACGTTGATGAGGGAGGGCGGGGAGCCCTTGATCGGGATGAGCCGGTCGGTCTGCTCCCGGTCCAGCCGCGGCATCGAACCCAGCAGGCCCCAGGTGTACGGGTGCCGGGGCGCGGAGAACACCTGCTCGGCCGGTCCACGCTCGACGCACCGGCCGGCGTACATCACCAGCAGGTCGTCGGCGATCTCGGCGACGACGCCGAGGTCGTGCGTGATCATGATGACCGCGGAGCCGAACTCCTTCTGCAGATCCCGGATGAGGTCGAGGATCTGCGCCTGGACGGTCACGTCCAGGGCGGTGGTCGGCTCGTCGGCGATCAGCAGCTCGGGGTTGTTGACCAGCGCCATCGCGATCATCGCGCGCTGGCGCATACCGCCGGAGAACTCGTGCGGGTAGCTGTCCACCCGCTTGGCCGGCTCCGGGATGCCCACGCGGTCCAGCATCTCGATCGCACGCTGCCTGGCGACCTTCTTGCTCACCTGGTGGTGGACGCGGTACGCCTCCACGATCTGGGCACCGACCGTGTAGTACGGGTGCATGGCGGACAGCGGGTCCTGGAAGATCATCGCCATCTTCCGGCCGCGCAGCCGGCGCACCTCGTCGGGGTGGGCGCCGATCAGCTCCTGCCCGTCCAGCCAGACCTCACCGGAGACCCGGGCGTTGGCCGCGCGGTGCAGGCCCATCAGGCCGAGCGAGGTGACGGACTTGCCGGAACCGGACTCGCCGACGATGCCCAGGGTCTGGCCCCGGCGCACGTCGAAGCTGACCCCGTCCACCGACTTGACCAGGCCGTCGTCGGTGTTGAAGTGGATGCGCAGATCGCGAACGGAGAGGAACGCGTCGTCGGCGTCGGTGGGGGCGACGGGGGCCGGTTCGCCGAGCGCCGCCTTGTCGAGCTTGCTCACGAGTACCTCACGCGGGGGTCGATGGCTGCGTACACCAGGTCGACGACGAGGTTGCAGAAGACGATGAAGAACGCGGCGACCAGGGTCACGCCCATCACGATGGGCAGGTCGTTGTCCTTGATGGCCTGGATGGAGTACGCGCCGATGCCCTGCAGGGAGAAGACGGTCTCGGTGAGCACCGCGGTGCCGACCAGGGTGCCGAAGTCCATGCCGAAGATGGTGACGATCGGGGTCAGCGAGGCGCGCAGCCCGTGCTTGGTGACGACCGTGGTCTCGCGCAGGCCCTTGGCCCGGGCCGTGCGGATGTAGTCCTCACTCATCGTCTCCAGCATGCCCGCCCGGGTGAGCCGGGCGTAGGTGGCGGAGAAGAGGAAAGCGAGGCTGATCCAGGGCAGCAGCAGGTGCCAGGCCCAGTCGGCGGGGTTCTCGGTGAACGGCACGTAGTCGGTGCTGTCCCAGATGGGCCACTGGTAGACGAACAGCGCGTTGATGACCTGCCCGGTGAAGAAGATCGGGAGGGAGACGCCGGCCAGCGCGATGAACATCGAGATGCGGTCGACCGGCCTGCCCTTGCGCAGGGCGGAGATCACACCGGTCGTCACACCGAAGATCACCCAGATCACGGCCGCGCCGACGGCCAGCGAGAAGGAGATCGGGATGCGCTGGGTCAGCTGCGGCCACACCTCGACGTGACTCTTGAAGGAGTACCCGAAGCAAGGGGCGTCGCAGTGACTGGCGTCGGGGCCGAACTTGTAGTCGGCGCCCACGAACAGGCCCTTGAGGTAGTCCCAGTACTGGATGTAGATGGGCTGGTCGAAACCCAGGTTCCTCTTGATCGCGGCGACGGACTCGGGGTTGGCGTCCTTGCCGACGTACTGGGTGGCCAGCTGGGTGGCTGTCTGGCCGCCCAGGCGGGGGACCAGGAAGAAGATGGCGAAGGTGACTGCGCTGACCACCAGCAGCAGTACCAATGCGCCGAAGACGCGTCGGATGATGTACGCAGCCACAGCTGTGCGGCTCCGGGTGGCCGGGGCGGAGTGTGTCCGCCCCGGCCACCCGGTGCCTTCACCTGCCTTTCAGGGGTATCCGGCCTGCTGTTACTTCGAGGAGCTCAGCAGTGCGTAGTCGTACATGCCGAGGTACGCCTGCGTGACCGTCACGTTGGTCGCGGACGTCGGCCGGAGCAGCAGGTTCTTGCGGTAGACCAGCGGCACGACGGAGGCGTTGTCGAGCACCATCTTGTCGATGTCGCCCCAGGCCTTCGTGCGGGCCGCGGAGTCCGTGTTGGCGATCGCGGACTTCAGAGCGTTGTTGATCTTCGGGTCGTTCAGCTCCATCAGGTTGTTGCCACCCGACGGCTTGATGGCCGCACCGTTGATGATCTGGTCCAGGAAGCCGTAGCCGGTCGGCCAGTCGGCACCCCACGCCATGGACAGCATGCCCAGCTTGTGCTCGTGGACGTAGCTCGGGACACCGGCGAAGTTGGAGAAGTACTTGCCGGAGGGGAACTGCTTGATGTCGACGGTGATGCCGGCGGCCTTCAGCGAGTTCTGGATCGCGGTGGCCTGCGCCACCTCGGCGGGACGGTCGGAACGGGCCGTCAGCGTGGTGGCGAAGCCGTTCGGCTTGCCGCACGCCTTGAGCTCTTCCTTGGCCTTGGCCACGTCGCCCTTGTTGCCCGGGGTCGCGTAGGTGTCGAACTTGGTGTAGCCGTTGACCGACGGCGGCAGCAGCGTGCTGGCCACGTCGCCCTTCGGGGTGCCGCCGATGGCGTCGAGCACCGACTTCTTGTCGATCGCCCACTGCACGGCCTTGCGGCAGTGGATGTTGTCGAACGGCTTCACGTTGACGTTCAGCGCGATGTACGACGTGGCGCCCGCGTAGGAGTTGTCCGTCTGCTTGGCGTACTTGCCGCTCAGCACCTTCGGCTGGGTCTGCGGCTGCACGCCGGTGCCCGCGATGTCACCCGTGATCTTGTCGGCCAGCAGGTTGTTGTCGATCGTGACCGGGTTGACCTTGAACTTGACCTCGATGCGGTCCGGCAGCGCCTTGCGCACCGGGTCCGTCTTGGCGTCCCAGTTCTTGTTGCGGACCAGGACGGCGCTGCGGCCCTCCTCGTACGACTGGAACTGGTACGGGCCGGAGGACACGATGTGCTGGACGTACTTGGCGCCGTCGTCCTTCGCCTGCGGCACGGGGGCCGTCTGGGAGAAGGTCGCCAGGTAGTCGAAGTCGGCGAACGGCTGGTTCAGCTTGAAGACGATCGTCCGGTCGTCCGGGGTCTCGATCGACTTCAGGCCCTCGGGCGACTTGTCCTTGTACGGGCCCTTGTACTTGTCGCCGCCGACCAGGTAGCTCTTGAAGTAGGTCGGGCCGTTGGAGAGGGCCTCGGGCGCGAAGTTGGAGCGCTCGATCGCGTACTTGATGTCCTTGGACGTCACCGGGGTGCCGTCCTGGAACTTCACGCCCTCACGCAGCTTGTACGTCCACGTCTTGGCGCCGTCGCTGGGCTTGCCCAGGGACTCGGCGAGGTCGGGAACGACCGTGAGGCCGTCCTTGCCCGCGGCCGGCTTGAACGTCACGAGCGTACGCGCGTACAGCCGCGAGAAGTTCTGCACGAAGCCGTAGTACGTGTTGCCCGGGTCCAGGGAGTCGGGCACGTCGGAGTCCTCCAGACGGACCGTGCCCCCCTTCTTGCTCGACGCGTTGACGATGGAGTCCAGCGCCGCGTCCTTCTTTCCGCTACCACCGGAGCCCTTGTCGCTGCCGCCCCCGCCGCCGCACGCAGCGGCGCCCAGCGAGAGCACCATGACCGACGCAACGGCCGCGGTAACCCTTCTCGTCTTCACGTGAGGAAAGCCCCCTCTATGGATGGATCTGTCGATGGATCACTTGCTGCGAGGGTCGAGGGCGTCACGCAGCCCGTCACCCAGCAGGTTGAAGGCCAGGACGGTGATGAAGATCGCCAGTCCGGGCACGAACATGAACTGCGGATCCGCTGTGTAGAGATCCACGGCGTTGCTGAGCATTCCGCCCCAGGAGGCCTGCGGCGGAGCGATGCCGACTCCGAGGAAGCTCAGCGCGGCCTCGAAGAGAATGTTCGTCGGGATGATCAGCGTCGAGTAGACGAGGATCGGCGCGACGAGGTTGGGGAGCAGTTCCCGGAAGAGGACGTAGGGGCCCCGGGCTCCGAGACTCTGCGCGGCCTCGATGAACTCCCGCTTGCGCAGGCTCATCGTCTGGGCCCGCACGATGCGGCCGATGTACGGCCAGCTGAAGAAGCCGATCACGAAGATCAGCACGCAGATGCGCAGCGGCAGTCCGTCCAGGCCGAAGAAGCCGTCCTGCACCGAGGCCGAGATGGCGATGGCGAACAGCAGGAGCGGGAAGGCCAGGAAGGTGTCCATCAGCTTGCTGATGAGACTGTCCACCCAGCCGCCGTAGTAGCCGGCGACGACGCCGAGCACCGTGCCGATCACGACCGACAGCAGCGTCGCGCCGCCGGCGACCAGCAGCGAGACCCAGGAGCCGTCGATGATGCGGGCCAGCATGTCGCGCCCGTACTGCGGCTCGATGCCCAGCGGGTGGGACCAGCTCATGCCGCCCCAGCCGCCCTTGGGAGCAAGTAGGGCGGGGTCGATCAGGTCCTGGTGGAACTTGTCCGGGTCGAGCCCGAAGGCCCACTCGATCGGCTTGGCGAGGACAGCCATGAGAACCAGCAGGACGACCACGACGCCACCCGCCACGGCCACCTTGTCCCTCTTGAAGCGGGTCCAGGCGATTTGGGTGAGTGAACGCCCTTCGATCTGGCTCCTCTTGGCCCCGGCGAGCACGGCCTCCGGCTGCGCTCCGGCTTCCGCCCCGGTGGTCTCGATCGGTGCGGTCACAGTGACCTGACCCCTCTCGCCGGTGGTGACCGGCCTTTGTCCGCCGCTGTGGACGGCTTGGTTCGCTTACCTGCTGCGCGGCGGCGGCCGCTGATGGGTGCGGCTCGACTGTCCAGCGGATCCTTCGATTGGTTCGATCACAGGATCGATGGCCTCGCGTCTGAGATGCGAGTCTTCAACGCGCTCGCGATCACTCGCCAGCCCAGAAGACGAAAGTATGCGCAACCGTGATGCAGTTCAGGGGATTCCGTTATCCGAACAGTGGGTAACGCCCCTCGGACACGGGGCAGTTGGGACACAAGGGTGATTGTGCCGCCAATCGGTGCGAATCATCTGTGTCTACGCGCGCAGAAGTGTGAGGGGCGCGTGCAGCATGTGGCGGATGTGAAGGGGCGGCCGGACGGCGCGCCGCGCGGTCCTGCCGGAGCGGCTGCTCGGCGGGCGGCGGCCGGACGGCCGCCGACAGCCGAGCAGCCGCCCGCCGTTCAGTAGCCGCCGCCCGCCGGCGGGTACCCGTAGCCGGCCGCCGGCAGGCCGGCGGGGGCCGCGTGGGCCTCGCGGTCGTAGAAGGGGCGGGAGTTGACGCGCAGCCACATCGCCACCGGGTCGTGCTCGTCGGACATCGCGACCGTCGACACCGGCAGGCCGTCGGGGACGGCGCCGACGGACTGCCGCATCATCGCCCGCACCGAGTCGACGGCGGGCGGCGAGGTGTCGTACACCTCCAGGCCGATGGCGAGGTACGGCGCCCCCAGCGCGGGCTGCACCCAGGCGCGGCGCAGTGAGCGGACCGCCGGGGTGCGGTGGGCGTTCTGGGCGAGCAGGGCGTAGAAGTGCGGGATCTCGATGGCCGGTTCGGACAGCCGCAGCGGGCCGGCGGGCTGGCGGTCCAGGCCGGTGGCGATGCGCCGCAGGTCCAGCCAGGGGATGCCGACGCCGCCGCCCGGCGCGTGCGGGTTGAGCCACAGGCCGTAGCGGTCGGGGTAGAGGGCGCGGGCCACCTCGAGGCCGTCCACCACCTCGAACGAACGGTTCCAGCCACTGGCCGACAGCTCCTGGGCGGAGGTGACGCAGGGCGCGTAGCTGTGGCCGTCGACCTCCATGTGGCCGTACTGGGCGTCCGGCGCCCCGGACTGGCCGTGCCACAGCAGCATCCAGACCTGGCCGGAGGACGGGGCCGCGAGGGCGCGCAGCAGCGCCTCGTAGGCGTCGTAGCGGCCGGGCGTCACCTGGCGCAGCATCTGCTCCACGTGCCCGGCCGCGGCCGTGCCGCTCGCGCTCACCTTTGTACCGCCCCTTCGTGCAACCAACGTTTCGCCGAGCCGGGCTCTAGCTTAAAGCCGCCCGGCCGCCCGGTACGGGGTCAGGTTTCACGCCACTTCGGCGCCTCAGGGGCCGTACTGGTAGAACGGCCGCACGCGCTCCCTCATCCACTCGGCCACCGGGTCGTCGGTCACGTCCAGCAGGACCAGGTTCACCGGCCAGGCCACCGGCACCCTGGCCAGGGCCCGGCCCAGGGCGTCCAGGGGGCGGACCCGCAGGTCGCCCTCCCACTGGGACAGTTCGACGCCGACGAACATCACCGGGTCGGCCGTCTCGACCGCGGCCAGGCAGCGGCGGGCGGTGCGCACCACGCCCGTCGCGGCGAACTCCTCGGAGGCGGCGGAGAGGAAGTCCACCGGGTCGTCCTGCCAGTCGGGCTCGAACAGGCGGACCCGGCCGCCGGTCGCGGGGCCGTCCAGCACGGTGCGGCCCGCCCGGCACAGGTCGGCCACGGCCGCGGGGGGCAGCGGGACGCCGACCACGCCCTCGGGGTTGATCGCGAGCCCGACCTGCGCGGGCAGTCCGCGCGCGAACTCGACGGCGGGCGCGACGGTGTACGCCATGTGGGAACCGGCGACCCGGCGGAGCTGCTCCTCGGAGCTGAACACCGGCACGTACGCCTGGCCGTCGATCTCCATGGTGGGCAGGTCGAGCGGACCGGTGCCGGGGCCGCCGCCGTTGGGCAGGGGCACCCACAGGAAGCTGCGGCCGAGCACCTCGACGATCCGGCCGCCGGCCGCCGGGACGCCCAGGGACGCCGACAGCACCTCCTCGAGCTCGTTGCCGGGCCACCCGCCGTGGGGGTGGGGGTGCGCCTGTGCCGGGAAGTCCGAGGAGAAATCCGCGGAGAAGCCCGCCGGGAAGTCCATCTGCCTACCGCCTGCCGAGAACCACTGCTGTGCCCGAAAGGCTAACGGTTCCCGCCGGGGCACCCGCCCGGCGCGTTCCGCCCGGGCACGGCACACCGGCGGGCCCGGGCACCGACGACACCGGCCCCACACGCCAGCCCGCCCGCCGCGTTCCCCACGGGTACGGCACACCGGCGGGCCCGGGCACCGACGACACCGGCCCCGCACGCCCGCCCGCCCGGCGCGTTCCCCACGGGTACGGCACACCGGCAGGTCCGGGCGCCGACGACGCCGGCCCCGCACGCCAGCCCGCCCGCCTGCCGCGTGCGCCCGCCTGCCTGCCGCGGGCGGGCCGCGGGGCCGCGTCGGCGCTCGCGGTCGCGGGCGCGCCAGAGGTCACGGTCACGGCAGAGGGCGCACTCGCACCGGCAGTCCCGGCCGCGACCCCGACCGCACCGGGGGTCCCGGCCGCACCGGCGGCCTCGCTCGCGTCGGCGGCCCCGACCGCACCAGCGGTCCCATCCACCGTCTCGTCGGCGGCCCCAGCCGCGCCAGCGGTCGCGGGCACGGCGGCGGTCGCGGGCACGCAAGAGGTCACACTGGCACCGGGAGTCCCGGTCGCGACCCCGGCGGCACCGGCAGCCTCGCTCGCACCGGCGGCCCCGGTCACGGCCACGGCCGCACCGGCAGTCCCAGCCACCGTCGCGTCGGCGGCCCCAGCCGCGCCAGCGGTCGCGGGCACGGCGGCGGTCGCGGGCACGGCGGCGACCGCGGGCACGCAAGAGGTCACACTGGCACCGGGAGTCCCGGTCGCGACCCCGGTCGCGCCAGCGATCCCGGTCGCGCCGGCAGTCGCACCGGCACCCGCGACCCCGGCCGCACCGGGGGTCCCGGCCGCACCCGCGATGCCTGTCGCGCCGGCGGTCGCGGTCACGCCAGAGGCCGCACGCGCACCGGCGCCCCCACTCGCGCGCCTCGCCTCACCCCGTGAAGCCGATGCGGTGCAGGGTGGCCGCCGCGGCGCGGTCCAGCAGGGTGGCCGAGGCGCAGCCCGCCGGGAGGTCGCCCTGTTCGGCCGAGCGCAGCAGGCGGGCGGTGGCCCTGCGGTGGCGCAGGAAGGCGTAGCGGGAGACGCCCCGGCCGCGTGCGCGCTGGCCGGCCAGCGCGGTGCCGGGGGCGACGTCCAGCAGGAGCAGGTGCAGGGTGCCGCCGCGGCGGCGGGCGGCGCGGGCCAGCCAGGACCGGACCCAGGTCTGGGTGCCGCAGTCGTGGACCACCAGGCCCTCTCCGGTGCGCAGGGCCCGGCGCAGACCGGCGTAGTGGGCGAGGCGGACCAGCGGGCGGTACACGGCGTACGGGAGGCGGTGCGCCAGCCGGGCGTCCCAGCGCTCGCGCATGTCCTGGGAGTCGATCCGGGTGCCGGGGACCGCGCGCCGCATCAGGGTCGACTTGCCGCTGCCGGGCAGCCCCGTGATCACGACCACGTCGCGCGGGCCGAAGAGCAGCGCGCGCGGGCCGTGGCCGGCCGGCCGGCCGCGCAGGTCGCGGACGACCGGGGCGGGCCGCCCGCCGCCGCGCTCGCGGGCGGGCGCCCCGGGGCGCGGGGGCAGGCCGAGAGCCTGCTCCGGCAGTGCGAGGGCTGGGGTCGTGGCGCAGGCCGCGGTCCTGTTCACCGTCATCGTCCTCCCCTGGGGTGGTGGCAGTGCACCTCCCCGTCGAGTGCAAAGAGAAGGTAATGCGAGGTCTTCCCTCTTTTCGTGCGCGTACGGCCACAGGCCGGTTACAAAGGCGGCCCTGCCGAGGGCGCCCCGGGCGTGCAATGATGTCGGCGTCAACTGCATACCGGCCGCTTGAATCCGCGCGGGAGAGTCCCCAGCCGTCCGTCTCGCTGGGGCGCCGAAGGAGCAAGTCCCTCCCTTGAATCTCTCAGGCACCATTACCGCGTGGGCGAGGCACATCTGAAAAGCGGGCCGCTGCCGCAGTGGCTCCACCCAAGGTGCAAGCCGTGACCGTCCGCCCGCCGGCGGGTCAGGGCGAACCTCTCAGGTTCCGATGACAGATGGGGAGGACACGAGATCCCTCCTCGTCCTCCCCCGCGCCCGGCCCGGACCGGACCGCGCGCGGGGACCCCATCGCCTTGGAGACCGACCGATGAGCAGTACCGAATCGCCGCAGCCGTCCCCGCAGCCGCGCCGCACCGCGCTCGACGCGCTGCACCGCTCGCTGGGGGCGACGATGACCGACTTCGCCGGCTGGGACATGCCCCTGCGCTACGGCTCCGAGCGCGACGAGCACCTGGCCGTGCGCACCAGGGCGGGCCTGTTCGACCTGTCCCACATGGGCGAGATCACGGTCACCGGCCCGGCGGCCGCCGCCCTGCTGGACCACGCCCTGGTGGGCAACATCGGCTCCGTCGGCGTCGGGCGCGCCCGCTACACCATGATCTGCCGGGCCGACGGCGGCATCCTCGACGACCTGATCGTCTACCGGCTGGCCGAGACCGAGTACATGGTCGTCGCCAACGCCGCCAACGCCCAGGTGGTGCTCGACGCGCTCACCGAGCGGGCGGCCGGCTTCGACGCCGAGGTCCGCGACGACCGTGACGCCTACGCGCTGATCGCCGTCCAGGGCCCCGAGTCGCCGGGCATCCTCAAGTCCCTGACCGACGCCGACCTGGACGGGCTGAAGTACTACGCCGGCCTGCCGGGCACGGTCGCGGGCGTGCCCGCGCTGATCGCGCGCACCGGCTACACCGGCGAGGACGGCTTCGAGCTGTTCGTCGCCCCGGCCGACGCCGAGAAGCTGTGGCGGGCGCTGACCGACGCCGGCGAGGGCGTGGGGCTGGTCCCGTGCGGGCTGTCCTGCCGCGACACGCTGCGCCTGGAGGCGGGCATGCCGCTGTACGGGCACGAGCTGACGACCGCGCTGACCCCGTTCGACGCGGGTCTGGGCCGGGTGGTGAAGTTCGACAAGGAGGGCGACTTCGTGGGGCGCGAGGCGCTGGCCGCCGCCGCCGAGCGTGCCGCCGCCAGCCCGCCGCGGGTGCTGGTCGGCCTGGTCGCCCAGGGCCGCCGCGTCCCCCGCGCGGGGTACGCCGTCGTCGCGGACGGCGAGGTGATCGGCGAGGTCACCTCCGGCGCCCCCTCCCCCACCCTGGGCAAGCCGATCGCCATGGCGTACGTCGACGCCGCCCACGCCGCTCCGGGCACCCCGGGCGTGGGCGTGGACATCCGGGGCAGCCACGAGCCGTACGAGGTCGTGGCGCTGCCCTTCTACAAGCGGCGGAAGTGACACCGTCGTGAGCAGCAGGGCGTGAGGGCGGGGCGCACGCGGGCACACGCGTGCCGCGCCCGCGCCGGGAACCGGCCCGCCGTGTCCGGTCCCGCACGCCCTTCGCAGGTCCCCATCCATCAGCACCCCCCGCGTACAGGAGAATCCAGGCCATGAGCAACCCCCAGCAGCTGCGCTACAGCAAGGAGCACGAGTGGCTGTCGCCCGCCGAGGACGGCGTGGCGACGGTCGGCATCACCGAGTTCGCGGCCAACGCGCTCGGCGACGTCGTCTACGCCCAGCTCCCCGAGGTCGGCGACACGGTGACCGCGGGCGAGACCTGCGGCGAGCTGGAGTCGACGAAGTCGGTGTCCGACCTGTACTCCCCGGTCAGCGGTGAGGTCACGGAGATCAACGAGGACGTGGTGAACGACCCGTCGCTGGTGAACTCCGCGCCCTTCGAGGGCGGCTGGCTGTTCAAGGTGCGCGTCTCGGAGGAGCCCGCCGACCTCCTTTCCGCCGACGAGTACGCCGCCGAGACGGCGGGCTGAGCAGCGCGACGATGACTGAGCAGATGAGCGTTCTGAACACCCCGCTGCACGAACTCGACCCGGACGTCGCCGCCGCGGTCGACGCCGAGCTGCACCGCCAGCAGTCCACCCTCGAGATGATCGCCTCGGAGAACTTCGCCCCGGTCGCGGTCATGGAGGCGCAGGGCTCGGTCCTCACCAACAAGTACGCCGAGGGCTACCCGGGCCGGCGCTACTACGGCGGCTGCGAGCACGTCGACGTGGTCGAGCGGATCGCCGTCGACCGGATCAAGGCGCTGTTCGGCGCCGAGCACGCCAACGTCCAGCCGCACTCGGGCGCCCAGGCCAACGCGGCCGCGATGTTCGCGCTGCTGCAGCCCGGCGACACGATCATGGGCCTGGACCTCGCGCACGGCGGGCACCTGACCCACGGCATGCGGATCAACTTCTCCGGCAAGCTCTACGACGTCGTCGCCTACCACGTGGGCGAGGACGGCCTGGTCGACATGGCCGAGGTGGAGAAGCTGGCGAAGGAGTCCCGGCCCAGGCTGATCGTGGCCGGCTGGTCGGCGTACCCGCGGCAGCTGGACTTCGCCGCGTTCCGCCGGATCGCCGACGAGGTCGGCGCGTACCTGATGGTCGACATGGCGCACTTCGCCGGCCTGGTGGCCGCGGGCCTGCACCCCAACCCGGTGCCGCACGCCCATGTGGTCACCACGACCACCCACAAGACGCTGGGCGGGCCGCGCGGCGGGGTCATCCTGTCCACCGCCGAGCTGGCCAAGAAGATCAACTCCGCGGTCTTCCCCGGTCAGCAGGGCGGCCCGCTGGAGCATGTGATCGCCGCCAAGGCGGTCTCCTTCAAGGTCGCGGCGAGCGAGGACTTCAAGGAGCGCCAGCGTCGTACCCTGGAGGGCGCCCGCATCGTGGCCGAGCGCCTGACGCGGGACGACGCCAAGGCGGCCGGCGTCGACGTGCTGACCGGCGGCACGGACGTGCACCTGGTCCTGGTGGACCTGCGCGACTCCGAGCTGGACGGCCGGCAGGCCGAGGACCGGCTGCACGAGGTCGGGATCACGGTCAACCGCAACGCGGTCCCGAACGACCCGCGCCCGCCGATGGTCACCTCCGGCCTGAGGATCGGCACCCCGGCCCTGGCGACCCGCGGCTTCACCGCCGAGGACTTCGCCGAGGTCGCGGACGTCATCGCGGAGACGCTGAAGGCGCCCGCCCCCTTCGGGGAGGCCGAGGCGCGGGCCCTGAGGGACAGGGTCGCGGCCCTGGCCGGCAAGCACCCGCTGTACCCGGGTCTGAACAAGTAAGTCACCGCACCCGCATCCGCACCCGCATCCGCACCCGCATCCGGAAAGCACCGCGCACGGCCGGAGAACCCGTCCGTGCGCGGTGCCCCGGCTCCCGCCGCCACCCCCGGCACCCCGCGCACCACCTCCCGCACCACCCGTACTGAGGAGTTCCCGTGGCCATCTCGGTCTTCGACCTGTTCTCGATCGGCATCGGCCCGTCCAGCTCCCACACGGTCGGCCCGATGCGCGCGGCCCGGATGTTCGCCCGCCGGCTGCGCGGCGAGGGACTGCTGGAGCACGCCGTGTCGCTGCGCGCGGAGCTGTACGGCTCCCTCGGCGCGACGGGCCACGGCCACGGCACCCCCAAGGCGGTGCTGCTCGGCCTGGAGGGCGACTCGCCCCGCACGGTGGACGTGGAGACGGCGGACGAGCGGGTGGAGCGGATCAAGGAGTCCGGCCGGCTCCGGCTGCTCGGCGAGCACGAGATCGCGTTCTCCTTCGACGACGACATGGTGCTGCACCGCCGCAAGGCGCTGCCCTACCACGCCAACGGGATGACCCTGTGGGCGTACGACGCCTCGGGCGCCGAGCTGCTGACCAAGACGTACTACTCGGTGGGCGGCGGCTTCGTGGTGGACGAGGACGCGGTGGGCGCGGACCGCATCAAGCTCGACGACACGGTGCTGAAGTACCCGTTCCGCACCGGGGACGAGCTGCTGCGGCTGACGAAGGAGACCGGTCTGTCGATCTCCTCGCTGATGCTGGAGAACGAGCGGGCCTGGCGCACCGAGGAGGAGATCCGCGAGGGCCTGCTGGAGATCTGGCGGGTGATGCAGGCCTGCGTGCGGCGGGGCATGTCCCGCGAGGGCATCCTGCCGGGCGGGCTGAAGGTGCGCCGCCGCGCGGCCGTCACCGCGCGCCAGCTGCGCGCCGAGGGCGACGCGGCCGCCCGCGCGATGGAGTGGATCACGCTCTACGCGATGGCGGTCAACGAGGAGAACGCGGCCGGCGGCCGGGTGGTGACCGCCCCGACCAACGGCGCGGCCGGCATCATCCCGGCGGTGCTGCACTACTACATCAACTTCGTCCCCGGCGCGGACGAGGAGGGCGTGGTCCGCTTCCTGCTCGCCGCCGGCGCGATCGGCATGCTGTTCAAGGAGAACGCCTCGATCTCCGGCGCGGAGGTCGGCTGCCAGGGCGAGGTCGGCTCGGCCTGCTCGATGGCGGCGGGCGCGCTGGCCGAGGTGCTGGGCGGCACCCCCGAGCAGGTGGAGAACGCCGCCGAGATCGGCATGGAGCACAACCTGGGCCTCACCTGCGATCCGGTCGGCGGCCTGGTGCAGATCCCCTGCATCGAGCGCAACGGCATGGCCGCGGTCAAGGCCGTCACCGCCGCCCGCATGGCCATGCGCGGCGACGGCTCGCACAAGGTCTCCCTGGACAAGGTCATCAAGACCATGAAGGACACCGGCGCGGACATGTCCGTGAAGTACAAGGAGACCGCCCGCGGCGGACTCGCGGTGAACATCATCGAGTGCTGAGCGCTTCCCCGCCCCCGGACCTCGTCCGGGGGTGAGGTGATTCCTGTTCCTCCAGGGGCTACCGCACGGTAACCGCCTGCCCCTACGCTGCGGCCAACTCGGCTACGGCGAAGGGGAGTTGGCCCATGCGTGTGGCAAGACGGCTGGCGGCGCTGGTGGGCGCCGCCGCACTGCTGTCGGTGGTGCCCGGCACCGCCGCCCAGGCGGACCAGGCACCGAAGTTCTCGCGGACCACGGCGATCGGCACGCACAACGCGTACGAGAAGGCCAAGTACACGTACTTCGCGCAGGCGCTGGACTCCGGCGCCTCGCTGCTCGAACTCGACGTCTACACCGACCCGTTGAGCAGGCGGTGGCGGGTGAGCCACAGCAACCCGCTGGGCAACGACAACAACTGCGAGGCCGCGCGGACGCCCGCCGAGCTCTACGGCAAGAGCCGCAACCAGGACCTCGGCGGCTGCCTGGACAACATCGCGGCCTGGCACCAGCTGCACCCGGACCACCGGCCGATCGTCTTCAAGGTGGAGATGAAGAACGGCTTCAACAACACCATCGGCCTCGGCCCGGACGAGTTCGACACGCTGGTGCGGCAGAAGCTCGGCAGCCTGGTCTACCGGCCGTCCGACCTGCTCGGCGGGGTGTACGACTCGGTGGACGCGGCCGCACGGGCCGACGCCTGGCCGTCCCGGGACGCGCTGCGCGGCAAGGTGCTGCTGGAGCTGATCCCCGGCACCGTGGAACAGGCCAACCCCTTCGACCACTACTGGACCGACCGCGAGTACGGCGACCATCTGCGCGACCTGTACGCGGCCGGGAACATCGGCGAGGCGCAGGCGTTCCCCGCGGTCCTCGGCGCCGCCGCGGGCGACCCGCGCACCGGCCGCTACGACGCCTCGATCCGCCCCTGGTTCGTGTTCTTCGACGGCGACGCGGCGACGTACGTCACCCAGGGGTACGACACGTCCTTCTACTCGAGGAACCACTACATCCTGATCACCACGGGCGCCGCCGGGGTCGCCCCGGCGATCTCCTCCACCGATCCCACCGACGCGGAGGTGGCCGCCCGTCTGCGGCTCCTCGCCGGCGCCCACGCGAGCGTCATCACCTCGGACTGGGCGGCCAAGCCGCCGTCCGTACTGGGATCGGTGGCCGACCGGAGCTGATGTTCGAACACCCCGAGGGGATCGGCCGTACGGGAGTCGGGGCAGAACTCAACCAACCGACTCCTCCCCCCACGGCACCTCAAGGGAGTTCGCATGCTGCACGGCATCGATGTCAGCGCGTACCAGTCCGCCACCTACGGCACGAGCGGTCTCTCCTTCGTCTTCATCAAGGCGACGGAGGGCCGCTCGTACGTCAACTCCAGGCTCAGCGCCCAGACCAAGCACGGCCGGGACGCCGGACTGGTCGTCGGCTTCTACCACTTCCTGTGGCCGGGCAACATCACGGCCCAGGCGGAGTACTTCGTCTCCCACGCCCCCGAGAAGGCGGGCGATCTGCTCGCCGTCGACTGGGAGACCACCGGTGAGGGCACCCACGCGTCCAACGCCGAGAAGGACCACTTCATCCGCAAGGTGAAGGAACTGCGCCCGCACCACCGGGTGCTCCTGTACACCAACCGGCACTTCTGGCTGAACGTCGACACCACCTCGTACGCCGGCGACGGCCTCTGGATCGCCGACTACGTCTCCGCCGGCCATCCGCGCATCAAGGCCAAGTGGCGTTTCCACCAGTACACCGACGAGCCCCACGACAAGGACGTGGCGAACTTCTCCAGCAGGACGGCGCTGCGGGAGTGGGCGCGCGCCTGAGCGGCACCGGCCCCGGCGCGGGCGGGACGGACCGGCCCCCGGTGCCGGTCCCGTGCGCTCCGGGGCCGGCCGTGCGGCTACCCGCGGAAGTCCGCCGTGCGCTCCGGGGACGCCTCCGCCAGGGCCTCGGTGACGGCGTCGACGCCCGCGCGCAGGCCGTAGACCGGGGTGCCGGGCTGCTGGCGCCAGGAGTCGTCGATGCCGCCGGCGTCCACCGTGTCGAAGCCGATCTCCTCGATCAGGGCGCGGACCTTCGCCTTGGCGGCGGGGTCGTCGCCGGCCACCGGGAGCGCCATGCGGTCGGGCGCTCCGGCGGGCCGGTGGCGGTCCAGGAGGTCCGCCGCGAAGGTGCCGTTGAACGCCTTGACCACCGGGTGGCCGATCCGGCGCTCGGTCCAGCGGCTCTCGGTGAGGCCCTCGTCCTCGATCTCCGCGATCCGGCCGTCGCGCTGCTGGGGGTAGTAGTTGCCGGTGTCGATCACCGCGACGCCCTCGGCGGCCCCGTCCAGCAGGCCGGACGGCAGCTCCGGGACCCGCTTCAGCGGGACGGTGACCACGACGATCTCCGCGCCGCGCGCCGCCTCCCCGGCGCGGACGGGGGTCGCGCCGGTCTCCTCGGCCAGCGCGGCGAGCGTCTCGGGGCCGCGGGAGTTGGCGACCCGGACCTCGTGACCGACGGCGGTGAACCGCCTGGTCAGATGGGAACCGATGTTGCCCGCGCCGATGATGCCGATCCTCATGTCCTGCTCGCCCTGCCCTTCCGGGTTCGGATGTCCGCAGACTTCACGGCGCTGTGCAACCCCGGTGCCGGGACGGCTATTCCGGGGCTGTGGCGAACGGGTGAGACCCGGGCGCGGGAAACGGGAAGCGGGGCGCCCGCCGCCGTACGGCCGGGCGCCCCGCCTCTCCGCGTCACTTGCTCAGGTAGGCCCAGAACTCGTCGAACGAGAGGACCTTGTCGCCGTTGAGGTCGCGGGTCCTGATGATGGCCTCGGCCACCGTGTCGGTGACGTTCCAGTCGCCGCCCTGGGCCAGGGCGGACTTGAACTCGGCGGCGGTGATGTACCCGTCACCGTCCGCGTCGATCCGCTGGAATTCCTTGCGTGCTGCCTCGATGTCCGCCACCGATCCGCCCCTTTTGTCTCGCGTTGACTCTGTCGTGCTGTCGTAGTGACGCAGGTCAGATTAACGGCCCGGCCAGGCCTTCAGTGCCGCGACCACCCAGGCGAACTCCTCCTGGTGCCTCGGCGGCTCCTGCTCGCCCTTGACCGCGGCCGCCAGCTCCCGGTAGCGGGCGACCTCCCGGCCCAGGTCGATGCGGCGCAGCACGGCCGCCCGGTCGGCGTCCGCACCCAGCAGCTCGGTCAGCACGGCGTCCGCCTCGGGGTTCCCGGGCGCCACGCCCCGGGCCCGTGCGTCGCCCACCAGGTCCACCAGCCGGCGGAAGAACCACATGGAGGCGCCGGCCGGGGTGTCCGGGCCGCGGTCGGCCGCGTTGTACTCGATCAGCCTGCGCATCGCGGCCCGGAACTCCTCGTCCTGGAGCAGCTCGGCCAGCTCCACCCAGGCGTCCACCTGCTCCGGGGTGGGATCGTCCGGCAGGTTCACGCCGATCGCCCGGGTCCGCTCCCGGATCCAGGGGTCCGCCGTGTCCAGGCCCTGGAAGATCTCCTCCACGAACTCGTCCACGATCCGCTGCCGCTCGGCCGCCGACAGCCGCGCCAGTCTGTTCATCAGGGTCGTCTCCTCCGCACTCGCACCGCGTCGTGCCACGGTCGACAGCACCGCCCGGGTCACCTTCAGGGACCGGATCTGCGCGTCCAGCGCCGCCACGTGCGCCGCCGCGACCTGGGCGACGGTCCGCTCCCCGGACAGCACCCGGCGGACGTCGTCCAGGCCGAGGCCCAGCTCCCGCAGGGTCCGGATCAGCTCCAGGCGTGCCACGGACGCCGCGTCGTACAGGCGGTAGCCGCCCGCGGAGCGGGCCACCGGGGGCAGGGCGCCCTCGTCGGACCAGTAGCGGATGGTCCGCACGGTCAGTCCGGTGGCCCGCGCCAGTTCGCCGATGGTGAGAAGTCCGGTGCCGTCGTCGATCACGTCTGCGAGTCTGGGCCTTCCAGTGGGTGGAGACTCAAGGCGCCCCGTGGCCCGGACCTCGCGGGGCGCACCGCACGGGCGCCCCGCCGGTCCCCCGCTCGCCCGGGGGCCGGGCCCCGGGCCGGGGTCAGCGGAAGACGCCCGTGTGGCCCAGCGAGTAGCGGCCGGGCTGCGGGTAGACCGCGAGCCCGTGCGGGCCGCTGCCGACCTTGATGCGGGCCAGCTGGGCGCCGGTGCGGGTGTCGATGGCGTACACCTCGGAGTTGTAGCGGCCCGACAGCCACAGCACCTTGCCGTCGGCGGAGACGCCGCCCATGTCCGGGCTGCCGCCCTGCGGCAGGCGCCACTTGGCGGTGAGCCGGCCGCGGGCGAAGTCGAAGAGGGAGACGGTGCCCTCGCCCCGGTTGGACACGTACATCACGCGGGAGTCGCGGCTGACGTAGAGGCCGTGCGCGCCCTTGCCGGTGTAGAGGAACCGCGGTGTGCCGAAGGTGTCGCCGTTCAGGATCCACAGGCCGTTGGCCACCATGTCGGCCACGTAGAACGTCTTCCCGTCGGGCGAGATCTTGACGTCCTGGGGCATGGCGCCGGGGAAGTCGAGCTTCTGCTGGCCGGTCACCTTCATCGCGGCGGTGTCGACCCTGAGCAGTTCGCCGCTGAACTCGCAGGAGACGATGAAGTAGCGGCCGTCCATGGAGAAGTCGGCGTGGTTGACGCCGGCGCAGCGGACCGGGACGGTCTTGACCGTCTTCATGGTGTGCGCGTCGCGGAACACCAGCTCGCGGTCCTTGGACGCCATGACGACGGCGTACTTGCCGTCCGGCGTGAAGTACAGGTTGTACGGGTCGTGCACGTCGACGGGCTTGCCCGCCTTGCCGGTCCTCGGGTCGATGGGGGTGAGGGAGTTGCCGAGGTCGTTGTTGACCCAGAGGGTCTTCAGGTCCCAGGACGGCACGACGTGCTGCGGCTGCCGGCCCACGCGGATGGTCTCGACGACCCGGTACGTCGCGGGGTCGATGACGGTGACGGTGTCCGAGTTGGTGTTGGGCACGTAGACGCGGGAGGGGAAGTCCTTGACCACCGGGGAGAGCCGGCCGGGACGGTCGGCGGCGTAGAGGTCGGACGGGTCGAGGACGGGCGGCATGCCGGGCAGGCCGTCGACGCCCGGCCGCTTCGGCGGCTGCTCGGCGGGCGCCTCGCTGCCGAGTGCCTCGTCGGCGCGGTGCGCGGAGCCGCCGCAGGCGGGCAGCGCGGCCAGTGCGGCGCAGACGGCGCCGGCGGTCAGGGCCCGGGTGAGGCGGGGAATCGAGGTGGGTCGCATCAGCTCAGCAGCTCCGTGGTGGTCACCGCGCGCAGGCCGCGGCGGTCGAGTTCGTGCAGTACGTCGGGGAGGGCGGCCGCCGTGTCGGGAAACCCGAAGTGCATGCTCACCACGGACCCGTTGCGGGCCTCGGCCAGTACCTTGCGGGTGACGGCGGCGGCGCCGGGCCGGGTGAAGTCGAGGGAGTCGACGTCGTAGGACAGCACGTGCGGGTAGCCGGCGCCGTGCGCCAGGTGCTGCACCAGCGGGGAGGCGGTTGGGGCGCGCGAGGGGCGGAACCAGGTGCCGATCGAGCCCGTGAGCCGTCTGAGCCGGTCGGCGCAGGCGGTGATCTCCGCGCGGGCCTCCGGCTCGGGCAGCGCGTTGACGGCCAGGTGCCGCTCGGTGTGGTTGCCGAGGTCGTGGCCGCCGTCCAGGATCCGGCGGGCCATCCGCGGGTACCGCTCCAGCCAGGTGCCGACGGCGAGCACCGTGAGACGGGCGCCGCGCTTCTCGGCCGCGTCGAGCAGGGTGCGGGCGAGGTCGGGGTCGCCCTGGCCGTGGAAGGTGAGCGCGATGCGCGGCCTGTCCCGCGGGCCGTGCGTGATCTGCGCGGGCTGCCGCGGGAAGGCGCGGGGAGCGGGCGCGGCCGGGGCCGAGGCGGCGGGGTGCGCCGCGGGGCGGGAGGAGGCGGTGCCGGAGGACGTCACGGGGCGCGGGCCGGCGCCGGTCGCGGAGCACCCGGCGGCGAGCGCGCCTGAGGTGACGAGTCCGGCACCGGCCCGCAGCACACCGCGGCGGTCGGTCGTGGTCACCCGCACCATTTAAGGCCCGAAGCCCGCCAAAACCGGCGATTCACCCATCCGGCCCCCGAGCGGGCGTCGCCCCCGGGGATACTCCGGTGGGGTCCGGCGCGCCGTCCGGAGGGTCAGCGTTCGGGCACCCTCATCTCGAACCAGGTCGTCTTGCCGCGCGGCAGCAGGTCCACGCCCCAGCGGTCGGCCAGCTTGTCCACCAGGAACAGGCCCCGGCCGCTGATGTCGAGCTCCTGCACGGGCATCAGGCAGGGCAGGCCCCTGGAGGGGTCGCGGACCTCGACGCGGATCCCGCCGCGGCGGCGGCGCATACGGAGGCCGAAGACCCGGGCGCCGGTGTGCCGTACGGCGTTGCCGACCAGTTCGGAGACGAGCAGCACGGCGTCCTCGGTCAGTTTGGGCGTCAGGCCCCACTGGCGCAGTACGACGACCTGGGCGAGCCGGCGGGCGATGGCGGCGGACTCGGGACGGGACGGTAACGGAACCTCGGCCTCCGTGGGGTTGCCGTACAACTCCAGCGCCTTCAGCGCCCGGTCGTCCTCGACCGCGGGCGACCAGCGCGCCGCAGCGGTCGCATGGTGCGGCCCCCGCGGCTGTTCCATGCCCTCCAGCCCCGCCATGCACCCATCATGGCCGCCCCACGGTCACGGCGGGGCCGTTCCGGCCGAATACGCCCCCCGGGCGCCCCCGTTCACTCCTATTCGAGCGGCATATGCCCTGGCCGTTCCGGGCCGCTGAACAGCCCGCCCCCTGCGCGCACGGTCCGGCCGGAGGCGGCCGCCCGCTCCCCGGCACGGCATGCTTAAGGCTGCCTTAAGGCGGCGATAAGCCTTCCCGGCGACGGACGCGGATCGGACGCCGTGTCAACAGCAAGGGGCCGGGCGGGTCTTTTTCCCGCCCGGCCGGCCGTGCGGCTCAGAGGGACCGGCTCAGAGGAACCGGCTCAGAGGAACTTCGCCTTGCCCGGGCCCTCCTCGACGAAGCTGCGCATCCCGCGCTCGCGGTCCTCCGTGGCGAACAGCCCGGCGAACCAGTTGCGCTCGACGGCGAGCCCGGTCTCGATGTCCGTCTCGAGCCCGGTGTCGATGGACTCCTTGGCCGCGCGCAGCGCGATCGCCGGGCCCTGGGCGAGCCTGGCCGCCCAGGCGTGGGCGGCCTCGTAGACCTCGGCGGCCGGGACGACCCGGTCCACCAGGCCCAGCGCCAGGGCCTCGTCGGCCTTGACCTGACGGCCCGTGAAGATGAGGTCCTTGGCCTTGGAGGGGCCGATCAGCCGGGACAGCCGCTGGGTGCCGCCCGCGCCCGGGATCAGGCCGAGCAGGATCTCCGGCTGGCCCAGCTTGGCGTTGTCGCCGGCGATGCGGTAGTCCGCGCAGAGGGCGAGTTCGCAGCCGCCGCCCAGCGCGTAGCCGGTGACGGCGGCGACCACGGGCTTGGGGATGCGGGCCACGGCGGTGAACGCCTCCTGCAGGGCGCGGGCGCGCAGGACCATGGCCGCGTGGTCCATCACCTGCATCTCCTTGATGTCCGCGCCGGCCGCGAACACCTTCTCGCCGCCGTACAGGATCACGGAGCGCACGTCCTCGCGGCGGCCCGCCTCCTCGGCGAGCTCCTTGAGCCGGTCCTGCGTGGCGACGTCGAGCGCGTTCATGGGCGGGCGGTTCAGGCGCAGCGTGCCGACGCCCTCGGCGACTTCCAGAGTTACGGTCATGGGAAGCAGGTTAACGGCGACTAACGGCGGCCGGCCCGGTGCGCTCGCTCACACCGGGCCGGCCGCCGTTCGTCCCCCTGGTTCGCCTTGGGTCCCCCGGGCCGTTCGTTCCCCTGGTTACGCCTTCCACTGCTCCCAGGACATGTTCCAGCCGTTGAGCCCGTTGTCCGGGGCGACGGTCCGGTCGTGGGAGTTCCTGACCTCGACCACGTCGCCGATCATCGAGTGGTTGAAGAACCAGGCGGCCGGCACCCCGCTGTCGTAGCCGCCGCGCACGTCGCGCAGGCCGACGCAGCCGTGGCTGGCGTTGTAGTTGCCGAAGGCGCCGCCGCCCCAGTAGTTGCCGTGGATGAAGGTGCCGGAGGTGGTCAGGCGCATGGCGTGCGGGACGTCCTTGATGTCGTACTCGCCGCCGTAGCCGACCGTCTCGCCGTTCATGCGGGTCACCGTGAGCTTCTCGCTGATGACCATGCGGCCGTTCCAGGTGTCGTAGCCGGGCTTGCCGGTGGTGACGGGGATGGTCTTCACGACCTTGCCGTCCTGGGTGACCTTCATCGTGTGCTTGGCGGCGTCCACGACGGACACCTGGTTGCGGCCGATGGTGAAGGACACGGTCTTGGTCTGCTTGCCGTAGACGCCGGGGCGGCCCTCGACGCCGTCCAGGTTGAGCTTGACGGTGACCTTGGTGCCGGCCTTCCAGTAGTGCTCGGGGCGGAAGTCGAGGCGGTCGTTGCCGAACCAGTGGCCCTGGACGTCGACGGCCGGCTCGGTGGTGATCCGGACGGCCCGCTTCACGGCGTCGGGGTGGGTGATGCCCCGGGTGAAGCGGACGGAGAACGGCATTCCCACGCCGACGGTGGAGCCGTCCTCGGGCGTGAAGTAGCCGACGAAGGTGTTCTTCGGCGTGAGCGTGGTGAAGCTGGAGTCCTCGGCGGCCTGGCGGCCCGCGGAGTCCTTGGCGACCGCGTGCACGGTGTACTTGGTCGAGGCGGCCAGGTGGGTCTCCGGCGTCCAGGAGGTGCCGCCGGTTATCCTCCCGGGTATCACACCGCCCTTGGCGTCCTTGACGACCACCTGGGTGAGCGTGCCCTTGCTCGCGCTGACCTTGAGCGCCCCGCTGGTGTCGACGGACTTGGCGCCGTCCTTGGGCGCGATGGTCACCACCGCCTGCGACTGCCCGCTCCCGGCCTCGCCGGCGTTCTTGCCCTTGCCGGCGCTGGACGCCCCGCCGGAGTCCCCGCCGCCGCACGCGGTGACGGCGAGCACCAGCACGCCGGAGACCAGCGCCAGCAGCCCCCTGCTCCCCCGTCGTGCCCCGTGTCGCCGCGCGTCAACCGACGCCCCCCATATCGGCCGCACGTTCAAGTTGGTCTCCCCTCCCCGGGCCGGAAGGGCCCGCGCCCCGGCGCTCCCCGCGCACTCTGGCGCATATTAACCACAAGGTCAGGGGCAGGATGTCAGGCAATTGTCACTGTTCCGTCCCAACTTCAACAGCCACCGGACACGGTCCTCACATCCTCCCAACGTGTGGCGCCGGCCGCTCAGTTGACGGCGCTGCCCGCCTTCCACTCCTCCCAGCCCATGTTCCACCCGCCGAGGCCGTTGTCGGGAGCGACCTGCCTGTCGTTGCTGTGGACGACCTCGACCACGTCGCCGACCAGGCTGCGGTCGAAGAACCAGCCCGCCGGGGTGTCGGAGCCGCCGCCCCTGACGTCCTTCAGGCCCACGCAGCCGTGGCTGACGTTGACATGGCCGAACGGGTCGGGCGTCGACCAGTAGTTGCCGTGCGCGAAGGTGCCGGAGCCGGTCAGCCGGATGGCGTGCGGGACGTCGGGGATGTCGTACTCGCCGCCGAAGCCGACCGTGCGGCTGTTCATGCGGGTGACGTCGAGCATCTCCATCATCACCATCTTCCCGTTGTACGTGGTGGTCCCGGGCGCCCCGGCCGTGATGGGCACCGTCGCCAGCAGTTCGCCGTCGCGCCGGACCTGCATGGTGTGCGCCGCCGCGTCGACCAGGGAGACCTGGCTGCGGCCGACGGTGAAGGAGAAGGTCTTGTACTGGAGCCCGTACACGCCCCGCGCCCCCTCGACGTCCCTCAGCCGCAGCTCGACGGTCACCCGCGTGCCCGGCCGCCAGTAGTGCCGGGGCCTGAAGTCCAGGCGGTCCCGCCCGAACCAGTGGGGACGGATCTCCACCGGGGGCCGGGCGGTGACGCGCACCGCGCGCTCGACGGCGGCACGGTGCTCGATCGCCCGGCTGAACGACAGGGAGACGATCATCCCGGTGCCGACCACGGAGCGGTTCTCCGGGGTGACGTAGCCGATGAAGCGCTCGTCGGGGACGTAGGTGGTGAAGGTGGTGTGGCGGGCGGAGCGGCGTCCGTCGCCGTCGACCGCCACCGCGTCGACCGTGTACCTGGCGGCGAGGGCGAGCCGGTCGTCGTCGGGCCGCCAGGTCCGCCCGTCGCGGGAGAGGTGCCCGGGGACGGGCGTGTCCTGCGCGTCCTGGGACCTGACGACCTGGACGGACTGCAGACGCCCCTCGGTGGCCCGCACCCGCAGCCTCCCGTCCGGGCGGACCCCCTTGCTGCCGTCGTCCGGGGACACCCTGACGACGTCCTCCGGGGCCCGCTGCTTGCCGAACATCCCGCCGAGATCGGGCGAGCCGCCCGAGGTGCAGCCGGCGGCACCGGCCAGCAGCCCCGCCCATGTCAGTACGGCGGCCAGTGCGGCCCTCACGCGCCGTGCGCGCCCAGTCACATCCCTCACACACTTCCCAACGACCGGCCCCGCTCCCGGGAAACGTGAGTGCGAGCCACGCTCTGGGCAGAACACTGGGGAGGGACAACGCGATGGGGAGCCGCGCCCGTCACCGAGCCGCGTCGGCCGTGGCGCCCCGGAGGCGAACGAGCCGAAAAAAGGGGCCGACCAGGTGTCCAGCGCAGCCGAACAGGAGGCGGTGGCGGGCGGGCGCGCCGCCACGGACGGACACCCGTCCGCCGTCGTGAACGGCGCGCGCCGCGCCGCGCCACCGCCCGCGGCGCCCGTGTGGCCGGGCGCGCCGACGCCGCTGGGCGCCCGCTTCCGGACCGGCCCGGACGGGGTGGCGGGCACCAACTTCGCCCTCTGGGCGGCCGGGGCGGAGGCGGTCGAGCTGTGCCTCTTCGACGCGTCCGGCCGGGAGACCCGCGCCCCGCTGACCGAACTGACGCACGAGATCTGGCACGGCTTCGTCCCCGGCGTGATGCCCGGCCGGCGCTACGGCTACCGGGTGCACGGCCGCTGGGACCCCTGGACCGGCGCCCGCTGGAACCCGGCGAAACTGCTGCTCGACCCGTACGCCCGGGCGGTGGACGGCGAGTTCGCGCTGCCGCCGGAGGTCTACGGCCACGTACGGGACTGGCCCGACCAGTCGGTCGCCGACACCGTGCGCGACGAGCGGGACTCCGCGCCGCACGTGCCCAAGGGCGTCGTGGTCCACGACGACGACGACTGGTCCGACGACCGGCGCCCGAAGACGCCGTGGGCCGACTCGGTGATCTACGAACTGCACGTGCGCGGGTTCACCAGGCTGCACCCGGACATACCCGCCGAGCTGCGCGGGACGTACGCGGGCCTGGCCCATCCCGCCGCGATCGAGCACCTGGTGAAGCTGGGCGTGACGGCGGTGGAGCTGCTGCCCGTGCACCAGTTCGCGCACGAGGACCACCTGCTGCGCCGCGGCCTGCGCAACTACTGGGGCTACAACTCCATCGGCTACTTCGCCCCGCACGCCGGCTACGCGGCCTCCGGCACCGGGGGCGAGCAGGTCGGCGAGTTCAAGCGGATGGTGCGCGCGCTGCACGCGGCCGGCATCGAGGTGATCCTCGACGTGGTCTACAACCACACCGCGGAGGCGAACGAGTACGGCCCGACGCTGTCCCTGAAGGGCATCGACAACCAGCGCTACTACCGGCTCCAGCCCGACGCGCGCCGGTACGCCGACTACACCGGCTGCGGCAACACCCTGCACGTGGTCCAGCCGCACGTGCTGCGCCTGATCACCGACTCGCTGCGGTACTGGGTGACGGAGATGGGCGTGGACGGCTTCCGCTTCGACCTCGCCGCCGCGCTGGCCCGCTCGATGCACGACGTCGACATGCTCTCCCCGTTCCTCGCCGTGATCGCCCAGGACCCGGTGCTGCGGCGGGTCAAGCTGATCGCGGAGCCCTGGGACGTCGGCTCGGGCGGCTACCAGGTGGGGGCGTTCCCGCCGCTGTGGACGGAGTGGAACGACCGCTACCGGGACACCGTGCGGGACTTCTGGCGGCACGCCCTGCCGGACGTGCGGGAGATGGGCTACCGGCTGTCGGGCTCCAGCGACCTGTACGCCTGGGGCGGGCGCCGCCCCTACGCCTCGGTCAACTTCGTCACCGCGCACGACGGCTTCACCCTGCGCGACCTGGTCTCCTACCAGCACAAGCACAACGAGGCCAACGGCGAGGGCAACCGGGACGGCACGGACGACAACCGCTCCTGGAACTGCGGCGCGGAGGGCGAGACCGACGACGAGCGGATCCGGGCGCTGCGGCGCCGGCAGCTGCGCAACCTGATGACCACGCTGCTGCTGTCCACGGGGGTGCCGATGCTGGTGGCGGGCGACGAGCTGGGCCGCACCCAGGGCGGCAACAACAACGCCTACTGCCAGGACAACGAGATCGGCTGGCTGGACTGGTCCCTGCTCCAGGAACCGGGGTGGAGGTCCCTGTTCGACCTCACCGCCCGGCTCCTCGCCCTGCGCCACCGCCACCCCGTGCTGCGCCGCCGGGCCTTCTTCTCCGGGCGCGCGCACTCGGCGGACGGGCTGCGGGACCTGGCCTGGTTCACCCCGCGCGGCTCGGAGATGACGGAAGGGGACTGGTACGCCCCCGCGGCCACCCTCGGGATGTACCTGTCCGGCCGGGACATCCCGGGCCGGGACGAGCGCGGCGAGGCGGTCTGCGACGACAGTTTCCTCGCGGTGCTGCACGCCGGGGAGCGCCCGGTGCGGTTCGTGCTGCCCGGGCCGCCCTGGGCCGAGCACTACGAGGTGGTCGTCGACACCTCGCGGGAGGAGCAGGCACGGCCGCCGGGTGCGGTGCACCGGTCGGGCGCGGCCGTCACGGTCCCGGCCCGGTCGGTGCTGCTGCTGAGGGTCGCGGACTGAGGGGCGCGGCCGGGTGGGGCGCGGACCGGGGGCGCGGGCCGGGTGGGGCACGGACCGGGGGCGCGGGCCGGGGCGCGGAGCAGGTGCGCGACCGTACGGCCGAACGCGCAGGTCGTAGGACCAGCGGCGGAGGCGGGCCCGGCCGAAACTCGGTGGGCGATGTCAGTGCCGTTCCGTAGTCTCGCTCCTGATGCCCACGACACCCGACGCCACCGACGCCACCGACACCGCCGACGCCGCCGACACCGCCGACGCCGCCGAGCACCGCGCCGGCCCGGCCGGCCGGTCGGCCGTGCGCACCCTGCTGCGGCTGTGGCCGTACGTACGGCCGGTGCGCGCCCGGATGCTCGTCGCCGCACTCGTCGCGATCGTCGCCTCCTGCGTGGGGCTGGCGATCCCGCTCGTGCTGAAGTGGATGGTGGACGGGCCGGTCGCCGGCCACGACCCGTCGGGCGTGTGGCTCGGCGCGCTGTACCTGCTGCTGCTCGGGCTGGCCGAGGCGGTGCTGTTCGGGCTGCGGCGATGGCTGGTGGCGCGTCCGCTGTCGCACGTCGAGGCGGAGATGCGGGCGGACCTCTACCGCCATCTGCAGCGACTGCCGGTCGCCTTCCACGACCGCTGGGCGTCCGGACAGTTGCTGTCCCGGGGCACGACGGACCTGATGCTGCTGCGCATGTTCCTCGCCTTCCCGCTGACGTTCCTGCTGGTCAACGGCGTGACGATCCTGGTCGGCGTGGGAGTGATGCTGCTGCAGGACTTCACGCTCGGACTGGTGATCCTCGGGCCCGCGGTGCCGGTGGTCGTCATGTGCGCCTACTTCGAGAAGCGGTACGCCGAGGTGGCGCGGCTGGCGCAGGACCAGGTGGGCGATCTGACGACGGTGGTCGAGGAGGGCGTGCTCGGCATCCGCGTCATCAAGGGCTTCGGCCGGCACCGCAGCCAGGCGCGCGCCTTCCGCGAGCTGTCCGGCACCCTGCGCGGCACGGAGCTGCGCAAGGCCCGGCTGCTGGCGAGCATCTGGGCGGTCATCATGACGCTGCCCGAGGTGGCCATCGGGGCGGCGCTGGTGGTGGGCGTGGTGCAGGTCGCGGACGGCTCGCTGTCGGCGGGCACCCTGGTCGCCTTCCTGTCCACGGCGCTGGCCCTGCGCTGGCCGGTGGAGTCGATCGGCTTCCTGCTGGCGATGAGCCAGGAGGCGGCGACGGCGACGGAGCGGTACTTCGAGGTGATGGACGCCGAGCCGGAGAGCGGCGCGGGGACCGAGCGCGCGGAGGTCCGTACGGCCGGGTCCGCGGACGCCCGTACGGCCGGGACCGGGCCCGCGGACGCCCGTATCGCCGGATCCGCGGAGGTCCGTACGGCCGCGGCGGGCGCCGCACGGTCCGCCGCCGCCCTCGCGCCGCGCCCGGACGGCGGGCTGCGCTTCGAGGGCGTGCGCTTTCGCTATCCCGACGCCCCGCCCGGCACCCCGCCCGTGCTGGACGGCGTCGACCTGCACATCCGCCCGGGCGAGTCGATGGCCCTGGTGGGCGCGACCGGAAGCGGCAAGACGACCCTCACCGCGCTCGTCCCGCGTCTGCACGAGGTGACGTCGGGCCGCATCACGCTCGACGGACGGGACATCACCGCCCTGGCCCGCGAGGAGCTGCGCGCGCTGGTGGCCGTCGCCTTCGAGGAGCCCACCCTGTTCTCGGCGAGCGTGGGCGACAACGTTCTCATGGGTGCCGGCGAGGGCGCCGGCGCGAAGGAGCTGGAGCGCGCGCTGTCCGTGGCCCAGGCCCAGTTCGCGCACACCCTCCCGCAGGGCACCGCCACCCAGGTGGGCGAGCAGGGCCTGAGCCTGTCCGGCGGCCAGCGGCAGCGGCTCGCGCTGGCCCGCGCGGTGGTGGGCCGCCCGCGCTTCCTGGTCCTGGACGACCCGCTGTCCGCCCTGGACGTGCACACCGAGGCCGCGGTGGAGGCCGCGCTGCGCCAGGTCCTCGCCGGCACCACCGCCCTGATCGTGGCGCACCGCCCCTCCACGGTGCTGCTCGCCGACCGGGTCGCCCTGCTCTCCCGGGGCAGGATCGCCGCCGTGGGCACCCATCACGAGCTGCTGCGCGCCAACGCCGAGTACGCCCACCTCATGTCGGGGGAACAGGAGGACGACGACCGATGACGGCCCCCACGGCATCCGTTCCGGCCACCGCCGGCGAGGAGGACCTCCCCCGCCCCCAGGACGGCGGCGACCCGTTCGACCGGGACGTCCTGCCCACGCCGCCCGGCGCCACCGGCGCCCTGCTGCGCTCGCTGCTCGCCCCGATGAAGGCGCGCGTCGCCGGCACCACGCTCCTGCTGCTGCTCCAGCAGGCGGCCGTGCAGGCGGGCCCGCTGCTGGTGGCGTACGCCCTCGACACCGCCGTACCGGCGTTCCGGGACCACGACCGCGGGCCGCTGCTGGCGGTGGCGGCCGGCTATCTGCTGTGCGCGCTCGCCTCCGGGGCGCTGCAGTGGGCGTTCATCACGGCCTCGGCCCACGTCAACCAGGACGTGCTGCTGGACCTGCGCGGCCGTATCTTCCGCCATGCGCAGGCGCTCAGCGTGGACTTCCACGAGCGGTACACCTCGGGCCGGCTCATCTCCCGCTCCACCACGGACGTGGAGTCGCTGCGCGAACTGCTCGACGAGGGGCTGCAGGAGCTGGTCACCGTCATCCTGTCCTTCGTCTACATCTCGGCGCTGCTGCTCTGGCTCGACCTGGGCCTCGGGGCGGTCGCCGTGGCCTCGTTCGTCCCGTTGTACGGGCTGATCCGGGTCTACCGGCGGCGCGCCGGGCGGGTGTTCGAACAGCGGTCCACGGCGATCGCGGCGGTGATCGTGAAGTTCGTGGAGACGATGAACGGCATCCGCCCGGTGCGCGCGTTCCGCCGCGAGGCGGCCAACGAGGCGGACTTCCGCGTCCTCAACCGCCGTCACGAGCGGACGAACGGCGACGCCATGCTGGAGATGGCCCGCTACGTCGTCGGCTCCCGGCTGGTGGCCAACACGGCCGTGGCGGTGATCGTGCTGTGGGGCGCCCACCGGGTGGCGGACGGCTCGCTGGAGCTGGGTGTGCTGGCGGCGGCGGTGCTGTACCTGCGCCGGCTGTACGACCCGATCGACCGGCTCGGCATGTTCCTCAACTCCTACCAGTCGGCGGCGGCCTCGCTGGAGAAGATCGCCGGCCTGCTGGCGCAGACACCCTCGGTCCCGGAACCGGCCACGCCACGGCGGCTGCCGCCGCTCGCCTCCGAGCACCCCGGTCGTGAGGTGGTCTTCGACGGCGTGCGCTTCGGCTACCGCACCGGCGGCGAGGTGCTGCCCCGCTTCGACCTGACCGTCCCGGCCGGGCAGACCGTCGCGGTGGTCGGCTCGACCGGCGCGGGCAAGTCGACCCTGGCCAAGCTGCTGGCCCGGTTCTACGACCCCTCCGGCGGGCGGGTGCTGCTCGACGGGGTGGACCTGCGCGACCTCGCGGTGCCGGAGCTGCGGCGCGGGGTGGTCATGGTGACCCAGGAGGCGTTCCTGTTCTCCGGCACGGTCGCGGAGAACATCGCCATCGGCCGCCCGGACGCCACCCGCGAGGAGATCGAGCGGGCGGCGAAGGCGATCGGCGCGCACGACTTCATCGCCGCGCTGCCCGACGGCTACGACACCGACGTCCGCAAACGGGGCGGACGCATCTCGGCGGGACAGCGCCAGCTGGTGGCGTTCGCCCGGGCGTTGCTCGCGGACCCGGCCGTGCTGATCCTCGACGAGGCGACCAGTTCCCTGGACGTCCCCGGCGAGCGGGCGGTGCAGCGGGCGATGGCCACGGTCCTGCGGGGCCGTACGGCGGTGGTGATCGCGCACCGGCTGTCGACCGTGGAGATCGCGGACCGGGTGCTGGTGATGGAGCACGGCCGGATCGTGGAGGACGGCACCCCCGAGGAACTGATCGCCGGCACCGGCCGGTTCGCGGACCTGCACCGCGCCTGGCGGGACAGCCTGGCCTGACCCGCGCGGCGAGCGGCGGCCGGGAGGCCCCGGACACCCGTCCCCCGCGGACACCCATCCCCGCGGACACCCGGCCGCCGGGCCGCCGGCGGACTGACCGGCCGGTGAGTTCCGCCGTCGCGTTGCTCCGTCGCGACCGCGAACCGAACCCGTCCGCATAGCGAACAGGAACATCCGGACAACGAACGATTTCCGGCCAAGTTGATGACGCGCTCCTGACAAGGAGCGTGATCTCCTGTCACTCTTCCCCTCGGCCGCTCACAGCCACCCCACAGCACCCCACGTTCGACGGCTGTGCGCGGGCCGGCACACGAGCACCTGGTTCCGCGTTACGACCTGTTCTGCCCGGGCGGCGCACCCCGTCCGGATCTCCCCTGGCCGCGCGACCCGCGGCCACGCAGAAGGAGTCAGTGTTGAGTAGCCAAAGCTCTCGCAGACGCACCTCCCACACCACCCCCCGCCGCACCGCGGGTCTGGCCCTCGCCGGCGTCGCCGCGCTGATCGCCGCGGCCGTCCAGACGGGCGCCGCCAGCGCCGCCCCCGCGCGGGCTCCGCAGGCAGGGAAGATCAACCCGGCCCACGTCGCCGTGAAGCTCACGCCCTCGCAGCGCGCCGAGCTGGTCCGTGACGCCGACGGCGCCAAGGCGCGCACGGCGAAGGACCTCGGCCTGGGCGCGAAGGAGAAGCTGGTCGTCAAGGACGTCGTCAAGGACGCCGACGGCACCCTGCACACCCGCTACGAGCGCACCTACGCCGGACTGCCCGTCCTCGGCGGCGACCTGGTCGTGGACACCGCGAAGTCGGGGCAGACCCAGCGCGTCGTGAAGGCGACGAACGCGGCCGTGAAGGTCGCGAGCCTGACTCCGAAGGTGGCGAAGGCGACCGCCGAGAAGCAGGCGGTGCAGCGCGCCAAGGCCCTGGGCGCCGACCGGGCCGCGGTGGACCAGTCCTCCCGCAAGGTGATCTGGGCGGCGAGCGGCAAGCCGGTGCTGGCCTACGAGACGGTGATCGGCGGCTTCCAGGACGACGGCACCCCGAACCGGCTGCACGTCGTCACCGACGCGACCACCGGCAAGGAGCTGTACCGCTACCAGGCCGTCGAGACGGGCATCGGCAACACCCAGTACAGCGGCCAGGTCACGCTGACGACGACCCAGTCCGGCTCGACGTACACGCTCAACGACGGGTCGCGCGGCGGCCACAAGACGTACAACCTCAACCACGGCTCGTCCGGCACCGGCACGCTGTTCTCGCAGTCCAGCGACACCTGGGGCAACGGCACCACGTCGAACGCCGCCACCGCGGGCGCCGACGCGCACTACGGCGCGGCGGTCACCTGGGACTTCTACAAGAGCGCCTTCGGCCGCAACGGCATCCGCAACGACGGCGCGGCCGCCTACTCCCGCGTGCACTACGGCAACTCGTACGTCAACGCGTTCTGGGACGACGGCTGCTTCTGCATGACCTACGGCGACGGCTCCGGCAACACCGACCCGCTGACCTCACTGGACGTGGCCGGCCACGAGATGAGCCACGGCGTCACCTCCAACACCGCGGACCTGAACTACTCCGGCGAGTCCGGCGGCCTGAACGAGGCCACCTCGGACATCTTCGGCACCGGCGTGGAGTTCTCCGCCAACAACGCCTCCGACGTCGGCGACTACCTCATCGGCGAGAAGATCGACATCAACGGCGACGGCACCCCGCTGCGCTACATGGACAAGCCCAGCAAGGACGGCGCCTCGGCCGACTCCTGGTACTCGGGCGTGGGCAACAAGGACGTGCACTACTCGTCCGGCATCGCCAACCACTTCTTCTACCTGCTGAGCGAGGGCAGCGGCGCCAAGGTCATCAACGGCGTCAGCTACAACTCGCCCACCGCGGACGGGCTTCCGGTCACCGGCATCGGCCGGGACAAGGCGCTGCAGATCTGGTACCGGGCGCTGACCACCAAGTTCACCTCAACCACCAACTACGCGGCCGCCCGCACCGGCACGCTGGCGGCGGCGGGCGAGCTGTACGGCACCTCCAGCACCGAGTACAAGGCGGTGCAGGACGCCTGGGCGGCCGTCGCGGTCGGCTCGCGCTCCGGCGGCGGCGGAGGCGGCGGCACGTCGTTCGAGAACACCGGCAACGTGTCGATCCCGGACCACGGCTCGGCGGTCACCTCCTCCATCAGCGTCACCGGCAGGACCGGCAACGCCCCCTCGAACCTCCAGGTCTCGGTCGACATCGTGCACACCTACCGCGGTGACCTGGTGGTCGACCTCATCGGCCCGTCGGGCACCGCCTACCGGCTGAAGAACTCCAGCGGCTCGGACTCCGCGGACGACGTGCACGCGACGTACACCGTGAACGCGTCCTCCGAGACCGCCAACGGCACCTGGAAGCTGCGGGTGCAGGACGTCTACACGTACGACACCGGCTACATCGACGGCTGGAAGCTGACCTTCCCGTAAGCCGTCCGCAGCCCCCTCGCGCACCCCGAGTCAGGGCGCCGTCCCGGAGGTCCAAGCCCTGGGACGGCGCCCGTTCACGCTGCCGAAACATATTCCGGACAGTCATTTTTTGGCCAACATCACTTCGGGGTCATGACATGTACGCGTCCTAGGTGTCACTCTTCCTGACACCGCCGCACGAGCACTGCACTCCCGCCCCTCGATCCGGTCCGGCAACCCCACGCCCGACCGGGCTCCCCCACATAAGGAGCTTGTGTGACTCCCCGCTACGCGCGTCACAAGCGCACCACCCTGGCCATCGCCACCGCCGTCGCCGCCGGCGCCCTGCTGAGCACCGGGCTGACCACCAGCGCCTCGGCCCAGCCCGCGGCCGACACGGCCGGCCGGGGTTCCCTCGCCGCCGCCCCCACCGCGCTGTCCGCCGCGGCCCGCACCTCCCTGATAGCCGATGCCCAGGCCGGCGCGGCGGCCACCGCCGAGCGGATAGGCCTCGGCGCGAAGGAGAAGCTGGTCGTCAAGGACGTCGTCAAGGACGCCGACGGCACCGTGCACACCCGCTACGAGCGCACCTACGCCGGACTGCCCGTCCTCGGCGGCGACCTGATCGTCCACACCTCCGGGGCCGGCAGGGCCGAGGGCGTGACCAGAGCCACCAAGGCGGCCATCAAGGTGGCCTCGCTCACCCCGAAGATCGCCACCGCCAAGGCCGAGAAGCAGGCGCTGACCGCGGCCGAGGCCGCCGGCTCAAAGAAGCCCGCCGCCGGCAAGGCCCCGCGCAAGGTCATCTGGGCGGGCAGCGGCACGCCGGTCCTCGCCTACGAGACGGTCGTCGGCGGGTTCCAGGACGACGGCACCCCGAACCAGCTGCACGTCATCACCGACGCGGTCACCGGCAAGAAGCTCCACGAGTACCAGGGCGTGGAGACCGGCACCGGCAAGACGCTCTACTCCGGCACCGTCACCCTCAGCACCTACAAGTCGGGTTCGACGTACCAGCTGTACGACACCACCCGCGGCGGCCACAAGACGTACAACAAGGCCCACAGCTCCAGCACCTCCCAGGGCACCCTGTTCACCGACGCGGACGACGTCTGGGGCACCGGCGCCGCCTCCAGCTCCACCGCGGACCAGACGGCCGCCGCGGACGCCGCCTACGGCGCCCAGGTCACCTGGGACTTCTACAAGGGCACCTTCGGCCGCAACGGCATCAAGAACAACGGCGTGGCCGCCTACAGCCGCGTGCACTACGGCAACCAGTACGTCAACGCGTTCTGGGACGACGGCTGCTTCTGCATGACCTACGGCGACGGCTCCGGCAACAACCACCCGCTGACGTCGCTGGACGTGGCCGGCCACGAGATGAGCCACGGCGTCACCTCCAACACCGCGGGCCTGAACTACTCCGGCGAGTCCGGCGGCCTGAACGAGGCCACCTCGGACATCTTCGGCACCGGCGTGGAGTTCTACGCCAACAACACGTCCGACAAGGGTGACTACCTGATCGGCGAGAAGATCAACATCAACGGCGACGGCACCCCGCTGCGCTACATGGACAAGCCCAGCAAGGACGGCGGCTCCGCCGACTACTGGTCCTCCTCCGTCGGCAACAAGGACGTGCACTACTCGTCCGGCGTCGCCAACCACTTCTTCTACCTGCTGAGCGAGGGCAGCGGCGCGAAGACGATCAACGGCGTGAGCTACAACTCGCCGACGTACAACGGCTCCACCGTCACCGGCATCGGCCGCGCCAAGGCGCTGCAGATCTGGTACAAGGCGCTGACCACGTACATGACCTCGACCACCAACTACAAGGGCGCCCGCACGGCGACGCTGAACGCCGCGTCGGCGCTGTACGGCTCCGGCAGCACCGAGTACAACGCGGTGGCGGCTGCCTGGTCCGCGGTCAACGTCAGCTGACGCCGGCCGGGACACGATGACGGGGACGGCCCCCGGGAGGACCACTCTCCCGGGGGCCGTCCTACGCTTGGGTCGCATGTCTGCACAGGACTTCACCTACGCGGAGGTCGGGGTCACCCGCGACGGCGCCTCCCCCTGCCCGCCGGGCTTCCACCGCATGCAGGTGCGCACGCGCATCGGCGAGGGGCATCAGGTGTTCCGGCGGGCGTCACAGGCCCTGCTGACCTGGGAGATGCACCGCGCGATGGGCGTGGGCATCGAGGCGAGCGCCGAGCGCGCCGCGCCCGGCGTCGACGTCACGGTCAGCCTGGCCGGTGTGATCAAGGCGCCCTGCCGGGTGGTCTGGACGGTGGAGGAGCAGCGCCGCGCCGGCTGGGCGTACGGGACGCTGCCCGGCCATCCGGAGACCGGCGAGGAGTCCTTCGTCGTGGACCGCACCGGCGACGGCACCGTCTGGCTCACCGTGACCGCCTTCAGCCGCCCCGCCAAGTGGTACGCCCGCGCGGGCGGCCCGGCCACCCGCGGCCTCCAGCACGCCTACGCGCGCCGCTGCGGCACCACCCTGCGCAGACTGACCGCGGGCCTCGCGGAGGACTGACCGGGCGCGGCGCGGGCGGCGGTCACCGCATCAGGACCCCGGCCCCCTCTCCCGTCTCCTCGGACGGCACGGCCAGCAGGCCCATCTCCGCGCTCGAGGCGAGCAGGCGGTGGGACGGCAGGATGCGGACCGTGTAGCCGTAGGGACCCGTGCGGTCCAGGGTGAGGGGGCCCTCGTAGACCCAGCGGCCCTCGTGGTCGGGGGCGCCCATCGGCTTCAGCGGGACCGTGCACGCGTCGGTGATGCGGTCCTCCTCGTCCACCCGGCCCGAGACCGCCTGCACCTCCACGTCCTCCGGGCCGAGCCCGCCGAGTCCGACCCGGACCCGCAGGCCCAGGGTGGTGCCGAGCTCGGCGGTGCCCGTGGACGCGGAGCCCGGGACGTTCTCGGCGACCGGCGAGGACGTCTCCACGTGGTCGACGGTCACCTCGTGCCAGGCCGCCCGCACCCGCGCCTTCCAGGCCGCCAGCTCACGCGCCGCGTCCGCGTCCAGCTCCCGGTGGGCGTGCGCGGCCGGGGCGTACAGCCGCTCCACGTACTCCCGGACCATGCGGCCCGCCAGCACCTTGGGCCCCAGCAGCGTCAGCGTCCGGCGGACCATCTCGATCCAGCGCTCGGGCAGCCCGAGGCTCCCGCGCTCGTAGAACCGGGGGGCGACCCGCTGCTCCAGCAGGTCGTACAGGGCGGCGGCCTCCACGTCGTCGCGGTGGTCGGGGTCCGTGCCCGCGCCGTCCGCCGTCGGAATGGCCCAGCCGAAGTCGGGCTGGTACCACTCGTCCCACCAGCCGTCCAGCACGGACAGGTTCAGACAGCCGTTGAGCGCGGCCTTCATCCCGGAGGTGCCGCACGCCTCCAGCGGGCGCAGCGGGTTGTTCAGCCACACGTCGCAGCCGTGGTAGAGCTTCTGCGCCATCGCCATGCCGTAGTCCGGCAGGAAGACGATCCGGTGGCGCACCCGCGGGTCGTCGGCGAACCGCACCAGCTCCTGGATGAGCCGCTTGCCGCCGTCGTCCGCCGGGTGCGCCTTGCCCGCTACGACGATCTGGAGGGGGCGTTCGGGGTGCAGCAGCAGGTCCATCAGCCGGTCGCGGTCGCGCAGCATCAGCGTCAGCCGCTTGTACGAGGGGACCCGGCGCGCGAAGCCGATGGTCAGCACGTCGGGGTCGAACACGCCGTCGATCCAGCCCAGCTCGGCCGTAGCCGCGCCGCGCTGCCGCCAGGACGCCCGCAGCCGCCGGCGCACCTCGTCCACCAGCTGCTCCCGCAGACCGCGGCGCAGCTCCCAGATGTCCTGGTCGGGGATGTCGGCGACGGAGTCCCAGCGTTCGGAGCCGCCCACGCTCAGCGCGTCCTCGGTGCGCTGCGGGCCGATCTCGCGGGCGCCCAGCCGGAAGACCTCCGGAGCCACCCAGGTCGGGGCGTGCACCCCGTTGGTCACGGAGGTGATCGGCACCTCGTCGGCGTCGAATCCCGGCCACAGTCCGCGGAACATCTCCCGGCTGACCTTGCCGTGCAGCAGGGAGACGCCGTTGGCGCGCTGGGCGAGCCGCAGGCCCATCACGGCCATGTTGAACAGGTTCGGCTCGCCGCCCGGATAGGTCTCCATGCCCAGCTGGAGGATCCGCTCCACGTCGATGTGCGGCAGCTCGGCGTCGGGTCCGAAGTGGCGGGCGACCAGTTCCCGGTCGAAGCGGTCGATGCCGGCGGGGACGGGGGTGTGGGTGGTGAACACGGTGCCCGCGCGCACCGCCTCCAGGCCCGCGTCGAAGTCCAGGCCCTGCTCGCACAGCTCGGCGATCCGCTCCAGGCCGAGGAAGCCGGCGTGTCCCTCGTTGGTGTGGAAGACCTCCGGTCCGGGGTGCCCGGTGAGCCGGCAGTACGTCCGCACCGCCCGCACACCCCCTATGCCGAGCAGCATCTCCTGGAGCAGCCGGTGCTCGCTGCCGCCGCCGTAGAGCCGGTCGGTCACCCCGCGCTCGCCGAGGTCGTTCTCCTCGACGTCGGAGTCCAGCATCAGCAGCGGGATCCGGCCGACCTGCGCCAGCCAGATCCTGGCGTGCAGCGCCCGGCCGCCGGGCAGCGCGAGGGAGACCCGGGCCGCGCTGCCGTCGGCCTCCTTGAGCTGGGTGACGGGCAGCTCGTTGGGGTCGAGGACCGGGTAGTGCTCCTGCTGCCAGCCGTCCCGGGACAGGGTCTGGCGGAAGTATCCGTGCCGGTAGAGCAGGCCGACCCCGATGAGCGGCACGCCGAGGTCGCTGGCCGCCTTGAGGTGGTCGCCGGCGAGGATGCCGAGGCCGCCGGAGTACTGGGGCAGGGCGGCCGTGATGCCGAACTCGGGCGAGAAGTAGGCGACGGCGGCCGGCAGGCCCGGGGGCTGGGCCTGGTACCAGCGGTCGCCGCTGACGTAGTCGCGCAGGTCGTCGGCCGCCGCGGTCAGCCGGCGCAGGAAGCGGCGGTCCTCGGCGAGCTCGGCCAGCCGCGCCGGGCTCACGCTGCCGAGGAGGCGCACCGGGTCGCCGCCCGAGGAGGCCCAGTGGTCCGGGTCGACGGACTGGAACAGATCACGCGTCTCCGCGTGCCAGGACCAGCGCAGGTTGCGGGCCAGCTCACTGAGCGGGCGCAGGGGCTCGGGGAGAACGGGACGGACGGTGAACCTACGGATCGCCTTCACATTCCACCTCGGCGTGACGCGTTCGCTGGATGGACGCACGGCGCTGTGCGTCCCGTCACTATCGACGGTACCGGTGTCGGTGCCGGCGCCGCTGGCGTCCGGCGATCCCGAGCGGCGCCGGGGGTGCTCTCCCGCCCTTGTCCGGAGTGGCCGGTCTTGTGCGTGGACATACGCGTGAGTAGTTAACAAAGTGCCGGATTGCTCACCCGAATAGGGTGGGAAGGCTCCACCGGGTACACCCGACAGGTAGACCACGTACACCCCACAGGTAGACCACGCAGGACCCACCTCCCCACCGACATCCGCCCACACCCTCGTTGACGCGGACAGGAGCGGTCATGCCCGCCACGCACCACTCGGCAACACCCCCGACGACCAGCACGGCCGGCACGGCCGGCACCAGAAGCAGAACCGGTACGACCGGTACGGCCGGTACGGCCGGTACGGCCGGTACGGCCGGTACGGCCGGTACGGCCGGTACGGCCGGTACGGCCGGTACGGCCGGTACGGCCGGTACGGCCGGCAGGACCGGCACGGACGGCGCGAGCGGCGCCTCCCGCACCCGGGGCTCGACCGGCGCGGCCGGCGGGCCGGGCCCGGCGGACGGCGGTACCGCCGTGGGCCGGATCCCCGTCCTCGACGTCCGGCCCGTGGTGCTGCGCGGCCGCCGGCCGGCGAAGGCGGTGACCGGCGAGTCGTTCGAGATCTCGGCCACCGTCTTCCGGGAGGGCCATGACGCCGTGGCCGCCAATGTCGTCCTGCGTGACCCCGAGGGCCGTCCCGGCCCCTGGACGCCGATGCGCGAGCTGGCGCCCGGGACCGACCGCTGGGGCGCCACCGTGACCGCCGGCGAGCCCGGCCGGTGGACCTACACCGTCGAGGCCTGGGGCGACCCGGTCACCACCTGGCGGCACCACGCGCGGATCAAGATCCCGGCCGGCCTGGACACCGGCCTGGTCCTGGAGGAGGGCGCACGCCTGTACGAACGGGCCGCCGAGGGGGTGCCCGAGGGCGAGGAGCGGGAGGCCGTCCTGGCCGCGGTGGCGGCCCTGCGGGACGAGGAGCGGTCCGCCGCGGCACGGCTGGCGGCGGCGTTGACGCCGGAGGTGGACGCGGTGCTGGCCCGGTACCCGCTGCGGGAGCTGGTCACCGCCTCCGACCCGCTGCCGCTGCT
>NZ_JBJDQT010000015.1:0-172456 GCF_044903565.1 Streptomyces sp. NPDC004065
GGGGGGGGGGGGGGGGGGGGGGGGGGCGGGGGGGGGGGGGGGGGGGGGGGGGGGGCGGGGGGGGGGGCGGCCGGGGGGGGGGGCCCCCCGGCGGGGGGGGGGCCCCCCCGCGCCCAGTGTGGTCCACGTCACTCGGCAGGGCATGAGTACGCGTACTCAGAAGCGGGCGCCCGGTCGCGCTCCCCGGACCCGCGGGCAGACTGGAGGGCCATGGACCGGACGCACTACCGCTTCCTCAGCCTGTGGGCGCTGCCCGCGCCGCCCGCGGCCGTGTACGCGGCACTGGAACGGGTGGAGGACTACCCGCTGTGGTGGCCCCAGGTGCGCGAGGTGCGGCGCACGGGCGCGACCGCCGGTGTGGTGCGGGTCCGCTCCCTGCTGCCGTACGACCTCACCTTCACCCTGCGCGAGCTGCGCCGGGATCCGGCGGCCGGCGTCCTCGAGGCCGCGCTGAGCGGCGATCTGCGGGGCCGGGCCCGCTGGACGCTCACCGCCCGCGGCGGCGGCACCCTGGCCCGCTACGAGCAGACCGCCGACCTGGACAAACCGCTGCTCAGGCGCTTCGCCGCGGTGGGACGCCCCGTCTTCCGCGCCAACCACCGCCTGATGATGGCCTCCGGGCGGCGGGGACTGGCCGCGCACCTGGAAACGGTTTGAACCCGGGCCGCCCGGGCCTGTATGGTTCAGTGCGTTCCCGGGCGATTAGCTCAGCGGGAGAGCGCTTCGTTCACACCGAAGAGGTCACTGGTTCGATCCCAGTATCGCCCACGCTGTCGATGGCGGCTCAGATCTGCGCACCGCGCGGACGGAGCCGCCATCGTGTTGTCCGCACCGGCCGGCGCGGACGCCCCGCTCAGGCCGCCGCCGGCAGTTCGGGCCGCAGCGGCCACGCCGGGTCCACCGTCTCCTCCGCCCCGCTGCGGGTGAACCACGCCTGCAGCCCGCGCGCCTGCGCCGCGTGCCAGCCGGTCTGCAGGGTGTGCAGCTCGGCCGGGGTCAGCCGGTCCAGGCGCGCCGCGAACCGCCGCCCCAGCGCCCGCACGACCTCCAGCGCGGCCAGCGCGTCCGCCGCCGCGTCGTGCGCGTCCTGCAGGACGACCTCGTAGTGCGCGCACAGGTCGGTGAGCGTGCGCCGGCCCTTGCGGTAGCGGTCCAGATGCTTGTCCAGCACCCGCGGATCGAGCACGCACAGCGGCGACGTCTCGAACCACCGCTGAAGCGAGGACGCCCGGTGCCGGCGCAACTCCCGGTCCAGCAGCGTGAGATCGAACGGCGCGTTCATCACCACCAGCGGACGGCCCAGGGCGGCCTGCTCGGCCAGCGCCTCGGCCACCTCGTACATCACCGGGGCCGGCCAGCGCCCGTTGCGCTGGAGATGGTCCTCCGTCAGCCCGTGCACCGCCGTCGCCTGCGGCGGCACCGGCACCCCCGGGTTCACCAGCCACCGGGCCACCCGCGGCCGGGAGCCCGGGGCGTCCTGGACGACGACGGCGGCCGACACGATGCGGTCGGTCTCGACGTCGACGCCCGTGGTCTCCGTGTCGAAGGCGGCCAGCGGCCCCTCGTACCAGCAGCACGTCATGTCGACCACAACTCCTCGCTCACCCAGAGCAGCTGACGTGCCGTCCGCTGCCCGTTCGGTGATACCCGGGCTGTTTGCGCCGTACGCCGGAAGGACACAACAGGAATACGGGTCTTTGCAGTTCACAGGCCCATGACCGGGACTCACCCGGCAATTCCTCCGGCTTGGAAGGCTGTTGGCCATGGCGATAGCGCAGCCCGAGCGGGGCGGGCTGCTGCCCGAGCGTGCGGGCCCCCTGCGCGGCACCCTCGCCACCACCGCCTGCATGGAGACACTGCAGGTCGGCTATCTGCACGCGGTCGCCGCCGCGGCCGGCTGCTCACTGTCGCAGCCCTTTCCCGACAACGGCATCGACTGGCACGTCAGCCACAGCGCGCCCGGGCACACCGTCGACGACGAGGTGACCATCAAAGTGCAGCTGAAGTGCACCTACCAGGTGCCGCCCAGCCCCCCGGGCCGGTTCTTCTCCTTCACGCTGGACAACGACCACCTGGCCAAGCTCGCCCGCACCCCGGTGACCGTGCACAAGATCCTGGTGGTGATGATCGTGCCCCGCTCGCAGGACCAGTGGCTGCGCGCCGGACACGACCGGCTCGACCTCAGGCACTGCTGCTACTGGGTCAACCTCGCCGGCCACCCGGTCACCGGCCGGCACCGCACCACCGTGCGGATCCCCACCTCGCGCATCTTCGACGACCGGGCCCTGTGCGAGATCATGACGCGGGTCGGGACCGGAGGCAGACCGTGACGCACCGCCCCCTCGACGAACCCCTGCGGCCGGCCCGGCCGCACCCCGTGGACACCTCCTGGCACCGGCCCCCCGAGCCCGGAGCCGTGGACCCCGCCGTCCTCGCCGCCCTGCTGCACCGGCACGGCTGGCAGCGGCGCGGCGGCGCCGCCGGACGCTATGGCCGCTGGACTCCGCCCGGACCCGGCCCCACCGTGACCAGCCTGCTGGTGCCCGTCAGCCGCGCCTTCCCCGACAGCGACGACCTGCTCGGCGAGGCGCTCGACGCCCTGGCCCGCAGCGGCACCCCCTCCGCGCGCGAGGTGCTGCTCGCGCTCTCCCTGCCCAGCGACGAGATCCGCTGGTGGCGGGACGTGCCCGGCGGCCCCGCCGACGCGGCCCCCTGGACCGTCGAGGAACGGCTGCGCTCCGCCGCCCGGCAGATGCTCCTCGCCGCCGCGCTCGCCACCCGCGCGCGGGCCGGCTACCACGGCGCCCGCCACCGCCGCGCGGCCACCGCCTCCCTGGAGCACGTGCTGGTCGGCTCCGCCGCCGACGGCCGCCGTCTGACCGCCTTCGTGCCCGTCGAGCCGGGACGCCCGCTCGCCGTCCGGCTGCACCAGGCCGTGTACGCGGTGCGCGAGGCCATCGACTACCAGCGGGCCACCGGCGCCATGGACGCCTTCGACGGCGCGGTCCGGGCGGGCGCCAGCCGCGAGCTCACCGAGGCGCTCGTCGCGTTCGTGCGCGGCACCGAGGGCGCCCGGATCGCGGTCGCCTGGGCGCCCGCCGCCGGGGTTCCCCAGGACTGCGCGGCCGCCGCCGAGGCCGTCGAGTTCACCCCGGGCGACCTGCCCGTGCTGCGCGAGGCCGGCGCCCGCTACCTGCGCGCGGAGCCCTCCATGCCGGTGCGCATCACCGGCACCGTGGTGCGGATGCGCAGATCCCAGCCGCGCGGCGAGGGCACCGTACGGCTGCGGGTGCTCGCCGGCGCCGAGGTGCCCTACGTCCGCGTGACCCTCGACGAGGAGGACTACCGGATCGCCGGGCACGCGCACCTGGTCGGGCTGCCGGTGCGGGTCCTCGGGCGGCTGGAGAGCAGGGGCGGCTTCCGCCGGCTGACGGGCGCCTCCGGTGTCGTTCCGGTGCAGGTGGACGACGAGGAACGGGACCGGCTGGTGAAGTCGATGCAGGAGGACCTCGACTACTTCGAGGAGGCGGTCAGCGGCGAGGACTGCGACGGAGAGTGAACCGAGCGTAACCGTTTCGCGGTCGGCGGCCCCGGCTCGGTACGATCCCACTCATGCGCGCGCTCCCGGTATGGCGCCGCACCCACCTGCAGTCAGGAGAGACCGGTGTCAGACGTCCGTGTGATCATCCAACGCGATTCCGAGCGGGAAGAGCGCACGGTGACGACGGGCACCACGGCCGCCGACCTCTTCGCCGGCGAGCGCTCGGTCGTCGCCGCGCGCGTCGGCGGCGAGCTGAAGGACCTCGCCCACGAGGTCGCGGACGGCGATGTCGTCGAGCCCGTGGAGATCTCCTCCGAGGACGGTCTGAACATCCTGCGCCACTCGACCGCGCACGTCATGGCACAGGCCGTGCAGGAGATCTTCCCCGAGGCCAAGCTGGGCATCGGCCCGCCCGTCAAGGACGGCTTCTACTACGACTTCGACGTGGACCGGCCGTTCACGCCCGAGGATCTCAAGGCCATCGAGAAGAAGATGCAGGAGATCCAGAAGCGCGGTCAGCGCTTCTCCCGCCGCGTCGTCACCGACGAGGCCGCCCGCGAGGAGCTGGCCGGCGAGCCGTACAAGCTGGAGCTGATCGGCCTCAAGGGCTCCGCCTCGCACGACGACGGCGCGGACGTCGAGGTCGGCGCCGGCGAGCTGACCATCTACGACAACCTGGACGCCAAGACCGGCGAGGTGTGCTGGAAGGACCTGTGCCGCGGTCCCCACCTGCCCTCCACCCGGCTCATCCCGGCGTTCAAGCTGATGCGCAACGCGGCCGCCTACTGGCGCGGCAGCGAGAAGAACCCGATGCTCCAGCGCATCTACGGCACCGCCTGGCCGTCCAAGGACGAGCTGAAGGCGTACCTGGACTTCCTCGCCGAGGCGGAGAAGCGCGACCACCGCAAGCTGGGCAGCGAGCTCGACCTGTTCTCCATCCCCGAGCAGATCGGCTCCGGCCTCGCCGTGTTCCACCCCAAGGGCGGCATCGTCCGCCGGGTGATGGAGGACTACTCGCGCCGCCGTCACGAGGAGGAGGGCTACGAGTTCGTCTACACCCCGCACGCCACCAAGGGGAAGCTCTTCGAGACCTCGGGCCACCTGGACTGGTACGCCGAGGGCATGTACCCGCCCATGCAGCTCGACGAGGGCGTGGACTACTACCTCAAGCCCATGAACTGCCCGATGCACAACCTGATCTTCGACGCGCGCGGCCGCTCGTACCGCGAACTGCCGATGCGCCTGTTCGAGTTCGGGACCGTGTACCGGTACGAGAAGTCCGGCGTGGTGCACGGCCTGACCCGGGCCCGCGGCTTCACCCAGGACGACGCGCACATCTACTGCACCCGCGAGCAGATGTCGGAGGAGCTCGACAGGACGCTCACCTTCGTCCTGGACCTGCTGCGCGACTACGGCCTGACCGACTTCTACCTGGAGCTGTCCACCAAGGACCCGGAGAAGTTCGTCGGCTCCGACGAGGCCTGGGAAGAGGCCACCGAGACGCTGCGCAAGGTCGCCGAGAAGCAGGGGCTGCCCCTGGTACCCGACCCGGGCGGTGCCGCCTTCTACGGGCCGAAGATCTCCGTCCAGACCAAGGACGCCATCGGCCGCACCTGGCAGATGTCGACGATCCAGCTCGACTTCAACCTGCCGGAGCGCTTCGACCTGGAGTACACGGCCGCCGACGGCTCCAAGCAGCGGCCGGTCATGATCCACCGCGCGCTGTTCGGCTCCATCGAGCGCTTCTTCGCCGTGCTCCTGGAGCACTACGCGGGCGCCTTCCCGGCGTGGCTCGCGCCGGTGCAGGCGATCGGCATCCCGATCGGCGACGCGCACGTGGAGTACCTGCAGAAGTTCGCCGCCGACGCCAAGCGCCGGGGTCTGCGGGTGGAGGTCGACTCCTCCTCGGACCGCATGCAGAAGAAGATCCGCAACGCGCAGAAGCAGAAGGTGCCGTTCATGGTCATCGCCGGCGACGAGGACATGGCGAACAACGCCGTCTCCTTCCGCTACCGCGACGGCTCCCAGGAGAACGGCATCCCGGTCGGCGAGGCGATCGAGAAGATCGTGAAGGTCGTCGAGGAGCGCACGCAGGTCTGAGGCACGACGACGCGGGCGGCGGTGCGGCGGCGGCCGCCCGGCCGCGCAGGCCCCCGGTGATCCCCTCTCATCGGGGGCCTTGCCCTGTCCCCGGCGCCGAAGCCATATGCTGCCTAGCATGACGAGTGAGCCGGAACAGCAGATCGGAGTGGGGACGCAGGACGCGTTCCAGCGCCTGTGGACGCCCCACCGGATGGCCTACATCCAGGGCGAGAACAAGCCGACCGGTCCGGGGGCCGGCGACGGCTGCCCCTTCTGCTCCATCCCGGCCAAGTCCGACGAGGACGGCCTGATCGTCCGGCGCGGCGAGCAGGTGTACGCGGTGCTCAACCTGTACCCGTACAACGGCGGCCACCTGATGACCGTGCCCTACCGGCACGTCGCCGACTACACCGACCTCACCGAGGCGGAGACCGCCGAACTGGCCGAGCTGACCAAGCAGGCCATGCGGGCGCTGCGCTCCGCCTCCGGCGCCCAGGGCTTCAACATCGGCATGAACCAGGGCTCAGTGGCCGGCGCCGGCATCGCCGCCCACCTGCACCAGCACATCGTGCCCCGCTGGGGCGGCGACACCAACTTCATGCCCGTGGTCGGCCACACCCGCGTGCTGCCGCAACTGCTCGCCGACACACGGAAGATGCTCGCGGAGGCGTGGCCGGCGGCATGAGCGCCGCGGGCGGGCGCCGAACCCGCCCGCCCGCCCCCGCGGCCCTCACGCGTCGTAGACGTCGGCCTTCCTGGGCGAGGCCTCCTGCACCGCCCCGCTGAGGATGCCCGACCGGCTGCCGAACTTCTCGACATCCACGCCGTTCTCCCTGAGCACCTTGATCGCCGCGGCGTGCACCACCCGCAGCACCGGGGTGGCCGCGCGCAGCGCGTCGTCGGCCATGAAGCGGTGCCGCCAGGGCTGGTCGGCCCAGGCGTGCCGCAGGCCGAAGGGCTCCGGCAGGGTCAGGCTGCCGCCCAGCCAGTTCAGCAGGGGCGGGTAGGCGGTGAGCGGGGCGCGGGCGGCGAGCCGTACCACCTCGTCGGCGTCGACCAGGGGGAGCCTCACCTTGCGGGTCTCCCAGAACCGGACCGCCTTCTGCACCTCCTTCTCCTTGGCCGCCGGCTTCTCGTTGAACAGCGGGTTGACGGGGCCCAGCGCATGGCCGGTGACCTCGATGCGCAGGGTGTCGTGCAGCACCGTCACCGTGATCAGCATGGTGATCACCAGATGACCGTCCCAGAGCGTCCACTGCACCCCGAGGTAGTGCCGGTCGCCGCTGCCGAACTGCTGCTTGTTGCAGATCTCCTGTATCGCGTGCGACCTGACCGTGTACGCGTCGACGTCCGTGCCGCTCGGCCGGGAGACCTCCTTGGCGCCCTCCCCGATCGGGGTGACGATCCAGTGCGTGATGGACGGCTTGGGGAAGCCGCCGGTGTTGATCGGCGTGCGCTCCAGCATGGCCAGGCCGCCCTGGATCGCCACGATGACGTCCCAGCTGCGGAACGGGTGGAAGTCCTTGCCCGGCTCCGCGGAGACCAGGTCCTCGGCCAGCTGCCAGCTGCCCCAGCGCGTGCCCATGCCGAGTATGCCCTTGGGCCCGGCGTAGAAGACGGAGTTGGACCGCTGCTCCGCGCTGAGCCGGGCCAGCTCCTTGCGGATCTGCTCGGCCGCGTCGCCGGGGCTGCCGGGCACCGCCTCGGGGATCTTGGCGCCGACGCCGCCGCCCGACAGCAGGCCGTCCCAGCGCTCCCTGAGGTCGCGCGCCGTGCGCTCGCAGATCTGCTTGGCCCAGAACCAGCCGACGACCGGCATCACGACCGCCGCCCGCCCGTACCACGCCCAGAAGCCGTGGAACGGCATCTTGACCAGGAAGAGCACGGCGAGTGCGCCCATCGCCACCAGCAGGACGGTGCCGAGGGCGCCGGTGCGCCGGTCCTCCCGCCGGGCGACGGTGGAGCGCAGGGTGAACACCATCAGCCACACCAGGAAGCCGGGCAGGAACAGCACCCCGCACAGCACGGTCACCGCTGTGAGCCAGTTGTCGCGTTCGCGGCGGATGCGGTGGGCGGCCAGGCAGTGCTCCACGACCACCTGGGGCTCCAGCCCGAAGGACTGGATGAGCGGCTTGCGCTCCGCGCCCAGCATGCGGTCGATCACCGCGCGGGAGTACGCCTCGCCGAACTTGGGGCGGAGGATCCTCGCCCAGGAGCGGGGCGGGGTGACCGTGGACTGGTGCCACTCGTTGTCGGCGTCCTTGATCTTGGTGACCTCGTCGTCCCGGTACGCCGCCGCGGCCAGCGCGTAGGTCGCCGCCGTCTGCCCCGCCGCACCGGACAGGGGCACCTGCGCCCCGGGACTGAAATCGAATCCGTCCGTCACTGCCGCCCCCATTGCCGCCGCACCTGCCCTTGCGGCCTTCCCGACTTCCCTGCCCCGCACACCTGTTGATCAGGTCATCAGCGTATCCGCACCCACCGGCAGGGGAGGGCGGACGGCCGAAGCCGCCCGCCCGTGCGGAGGCGAAGGTCTCATCGCCCCCGCGCGACCGCCCGGTTGTGCGCCGGGCGCGCCGACTACGAGGCCTCCCGCTCCTGTTCGCGCACCCGCTCGGCCACCTGCGGCGGCATCGGCTCGTGCCGCACGTACCGGCGGTCGAAGCGGGCCGTGCCGTGCGACAGGGACCGCAGGTCGACGGCGTAGCGGCCGATCTCGATCTCGGGCACCTCCGCCCGTACGAGCGTGCGGCCGTTGCCCACCTGCTCGGTGCCCAGCACCCGGCCCCGCCGCCCCGACAGGTCGCTCATCACGGCGCCCAGATAGTCGTCCCCGACCAGCACGGTCACCTCGGCCACCGGCTCCAGCAGATGGATCTTCGCGTCGGCCGCGGCCTCCCTGAGCGCCAGCGCGCCCGCCGTCTGGAAGGCGGCGTCGGAGGAGTCCACCGAGTGCGCCTTGCCGTCCAGCAGCGTGACCCGCACGTCGATCAGTGGATATCCGGCGGCGACCCCCTTGGCGGCCTGCGCCCGCACGCCCTTCTCCACCGAAGGAATGAACTGCCGCGGCACCGCGCCCCCGACGACCTTGTCGACGAACTCGATGCCCGATCCGCCCGGCAGCGGCTCCACCTCGATCTCGCAGATGGCGTACTGCCCGTGCCCGCCGGACTGCTTGACGTGCCGGCCGCGTCCCGCTGCCCGGTTCGCGAACGTCTCGCGCAGCGACACCCGGTGCGGCACCACGTCGACCTGGACGCCGTACCGGCTGCGCAGCCGCTCCAGGGCGACGTCCGCGTGCGCCTCGCCCAGGCACCACAGCACGACCTGGTGGGTGTCCTGGTTCTGCTCCAGGCGCATCGTCGGGTCCTCGGCGACCAGCCGCGACAGGCCCTGGGACAGCTTGTCCTCGTCCGGCTTGCTGTGCGCCTGGATGGCCAGCGGCAGCAGCGGGTCGGGCATCTGCCAGGGCTCCATCAGCAGCGGGTCGTCCTTGGCGGACAGCGTGTCGCCGGTCTCGGCGCGGCCGAGCTTCGCCACGCACGCCAGGTCGCCCGCGATGACGTGCGGCACCGGGCGCTGCTGCTTGCCGAACGGCATGGACAGGGCGCCGATCCGCTCATCGACGTCGTGGTCCTCGTGCCCGCGGTCGGACAGCCCGTGCCCGGAGACGTGCACCGTCTCGTCGGGGCGCAGGGTGCCGGAGAAGACCCGGACCAGCGAGATCCGGCCGACGTAGGGGTCGGAGGAGGTCTTCACGACCTCGGCGACCAGCGGCCCGTCCGGATCGCACGGCTTGAGCTCGCGCGGCTTGCCGTCGACGGTGGTCACCCCGGGCATCTCCCGCTCCAGCGGGGTGGGGAACCCGCCGGTGACCAGTTCCAACAGCTCCACCGTGCCGATGCCCTGCTTGCCGCCCTCGGCGGCCGGCGCGGCGGCCAGTACGGGGAAGAAGGCCCCGCGTGCCACGGCCCGCTCCAGGTCCTTGACGAGCGTCTCGACGTCGACCTGCTCACCGCCGAGGTAGCGGTCCATGAGCGTCTCGTCCTCGCTCTCGGCGATGATCCCCTCGATGAGCCGGTTGCGGGCCTCCTCGATCCGCGGGAGCTGGTCCCCGTCCGGCTCGGACTCCTTGCGCTCGCCGGAGGAGTAGTCGAACAGCTTCTGCGTCAGCAGCCCGGTCAGACCGGTCACGGGCGCGTGCCCGTCCGGGCCCTGCGGGCCGTGCAGCGGCAGGTACAGGGGCAGCACCGCGTCCGGGTCGTCCGCGCCGAAGGCCTCGGCGCACACCCGTGTCATCTCCTCGAAGTCCGCCCGGGCGGCCTCCAGGTGCGTGATCACGATGGCCCTCGGCATCCCGACGGCCGCGCACTCCTCCCAGACCATGCGGGTGGAGCCGTCCACGCCGTCCGAGGCCGAGACGACGAAGAGGGCCGCGTCCGCCGCTCGCAGACCGGCCCTGAGCTCCCCGACGAAGTCGGCGTAACCGGGGGTGTCCAGCAGGTTGACCTTGGTGCCGTTCCACTCGACCGGCACCAGCGAGAGCTGCACCGAACGCTGCTGCCGGTGCTCGATGTCGTCGTAGTCCGAGACACAGCCGCCGTCCTCGACGCGGCCCGCCCGGTTCACCGCCCCCGCGGTCAGCGCGAGGGCCTCCACCAGAGTCGTCTTGCCCGATCCGGAGTGGCCGACCAGCACCACATTCCGTACGGACGCGGGGTGGTCGGCCGCCACTGCCCTGCCGGCGGCTCCGGGGTGTGTGTGCGCCTTGTCGCCCATGGTCCTGCCTCCCGTTGACGGTGAGGTCACTGTGGGCGCGGACACGCGGCACCGCGTCACCGGCGGCTCCCGCGACGCCCGCGATGGTTCGAGCTTTCCACTCCCGTCACGCTGCGTCCATACGAAGGACCCGATCCCGCCCCGCACCGGCACCCGCGCGGGCCGCGCCGCCGCTGCTCGCGGGGGGTGCGGGTGCCCGGCCGTCGCACACGCGCGCGCGTGGCTACGATGGGCCAGCCGGTGGCCAGCAGGGGCCGCCCGCCACACCGACCCTCGGGAAGGCCATGCTGAACAAGTACGCGCGTGCATTCTTCACGCGTGTCCTCACACCGTTCGCCGCGTTTCTCATCCGCAGAGGCGTCAGCCCCGACACGGTGACGCTCATCGGCACGGCCGGAGTGGTCGCGGGCGCCCTGGTCTTCTACCCCCGCGGCGAGTTCTTCTGGGGCACGGTCGTGATCACGCTGTTCGTGTTCTCCGACCTCGTCGACGGCAACATGGCCCGCCAGCTCGGCCGCTCCAGCCGGTGGGGCGCCTTCCTGGACTCCACCCTCGACCGCGTCGCCGACGGCGCCATCTTCGGCGGCTTCGCCCTGTGGTACGCCGGTCACGGCGACGACAACGTGCTGTGCGCGGTGTCGATCTTCTGCCTGGCCAGCGGCCAGGTGGTGTCGTACACCAAGGCGCGGGGCGAGTCCATCGGCCTGCCGGTCGCCGTCAACGGACTGGTCGAACGTGCCGAACGCCTGGTGATCTCGCTGGTCGCGGCCGGTTTCGCGGGGCTGCACAAGTTCGGTGTGCCCGGCATCCAGTACCTGCTGCCCGTCGCCCTGTGGATCGTCGCCGTCGGCAGCCTGGTCACCCTGATCCAGCGCGTGGTCACCGTGCGGCGGGAGTCGGCGGAGGCGGAGGCCGCCGAGGCCCGGCACGAGAGCCGGGGGAGCGAGGCGGCGAAATGAGCGCCCGCGAGCGCCTCACCGACGCCCTGTACGGCGCGGGCTGGAGCACCGTGAAGAAGCTCCCCGAGCCGGCCGCCGTGCGCCTGGGCCGCACCATCGCCGACCTCGCCTGGAAGCGGCGCGGCAAGGGCGTGCGGCGACTGGAGGCCAACTACGCGCGCGTGGTGCCGGGCGCGGGCCCCGAGCGGCTGGCACAGCTGTCCCGCGCCGGCATGCGCTCCTACCTGCGGTACTGGATGGAGTCCTTCCGGCTGCCCGCCTGGAGCCCCGAGCGCGTCCGCGCCGGCTTCGACCCCAAGGACCTGCACCATCTCACCGACGGCCTCGCCGCCGGCCGCGGCGTCGTCCTCGCCCTGCCCCATCTGGCCAACTGGGACCTGGCCGGCGCCTGGGTCACCACCGAGCTGGGGATCCCCTTCACCACGGTCGCCGAGCGCCTGAAGCCGGAGACCCTCTACGACCGGTTCGTCGCCTACCGCGAGGGCCTTGGCATGGAGGTCCTGCCGCACAGCGGCGGCTCCGCGTTCGGCACCCTGGCCCGGCGGCTGCGCGACGGCGGCCTGGTCTGCCTGGTCGCCGACCGCGACCTGTCCGCCTCGGGCGTCGAGGTCCGGTTCTTCGGCGAGACGGCCCGGATGCCGGCCGGACCCGCCCTGCTCGCCCAGCAGACGGGCGCCCTGCTGCTGCCCGTCACGCTCTGGTACGACGACTCGCCCGTCATGCGGGGCCGGGTGCATCCCCCGATCGAGGTACCCGAGTCAGGCACCCGCGCGGAGAAGACGTCCTCCATGACACAGGCGCTGGCCGACGCCTTCGCCACGGGGATCGCCGACCATCCGGAGGACTGGCACATGCTGCAGCGCTTGTGGACCGCGGACCTCCGGCCGCGCGCCGGGGACGGGGAGCGCCCGTGAGGATCGGCATCGTCTGCCCCTACTCCTGGGATGTCCCGGGCGGCGTCCAGTTCCACATCCGCGACCTCGCGGAGTACTTCATCGGCCTCGGCCACGAGGTGTCGGTGCTCGCCCCCGCCGACGACGACACCCCGCTGCCGCCCTACGTCGTCTCGGCCGGCCGCGCGGTGCCGGTGCCGTACAACGGCTCGGTGGCCCGGCTGAACTTCGGCCTGCTGTCCGCGGCCCGGGTCCGGCGCTGGCTGCACGAGGGACGCTTCGACGTCATCCACATCCACGAGCCGACCTCGCCGTCGCTGGGCCTGCTGGCCTGCTGGGCGGCCCAGGGGCCGATCGTCGCGACCTTCCACACCTCCAACCCCCGCTCGCGGGCGATGATCGCCGCGTACTCGATCCTCCAGGCCGCCCTGGAGAAGATCAGCGCCCGGATCGCGGTGAGCGAGTACGCCCGCCGTACGCTCGTCGAGCACCTCGGCGGCGACGCGGTGGTCATCCCCAACGGCGTCGACGTCGACTTCTTCGCCCGCGCCGAGCCCCGGCCCGAGTGGCAGGGCGACACGATCGGCTTCATGGGGCGCATCGACGAGCCCCGCAAGGGCCTGCCGGTGCTGATGCGGGCCCTGCCGAAGATCCTCGCCGCCCGCCCGGCCACCCGGCTGCTGGTCGCCGGCCGCGGCGACGAGGAGGAGGCGGTCGCCTCGCTGCCGGAGGAACTACGGGCGCGGGTGGAGTTCCTCGGCATGATCAGCGACGAGGACAAGGCGCGCTTCCTGCGCAGCGTCGACCTGTACGTGGCGCCCAACACGGGCGGCGAGAGCTTCGGCATCATCCTGGTCGAGGCGATGTCGGCGGGCGCGCCGGTGCTCGCCTCCGACCTGGACGCCTTCGCCCAGGTGCTGGACCAGGGCAAGGCGGGCGAGCTGTTCGCCAACGAGGACGCGGACGCTCTGGCCGACGCGGCGGTACGGCTGCTGGCCGACCCGGAGCGCCGGGCCGAGCTGAGCGACCGGGGCAGCGCCCATGTGCGCCGCTTCGACTGGTCGACGGTGGGCGCGGACATCCTCTCCGTCTACGAGACGGTGACGGCGGGCGCGGCAGCGGTGGCCGCCGACGACCGCGCGACGGGTCTGCGAGCCCGGTTGGGCTTGGCCCGCGACTGACGTGCACGACGGGTTGGCGGGGGCGATGGGCTGGGGCTGCGGCTGGGTTGTGCGACGGGTTCGCGGGGGTGGTTTGGCCATGCCTGCGACTGACACGGGTCTGAGGGTGCGGCTGGGACTGGCTCGCGATTGATCGCGCACCCGGCCTGCGGGCGGGGGCGGGCCTGGCTCGGGGGTGATCATGATCGCTCCCCGGGGTCGGGCTTCGCCCGCGGCTGACCTGGGCGACGGGCGCGCGGGGGCGGCTGGGCTTGGCCCGCGGCTGACCTGGGCGACGGGCGCGCGGGCGCGGCTGGGACTGGTCCGCGGCTGATCGCGCGCCCGGCCTGCGGGCGGGGGCGGGCCTGGCTCGGGGGTGATCCTGATCGCTCCCCGGGGTCGGGCTTCGCCCGGGGCTGATCGTGGCTCCGGCCTGCGCGGGGGCGGCTGGGCTTGGCCCGCGGCTGATCTGGGCGACGGGCGCGCGGGCGCGGCTGGGACTGGTCCGCGGCTGATCGCGTGCCCGGCCTGCGGGCGGGGGCGGGCCTGGCTCGGGGGTGATCCTGATCGCTCCCCGGGGTCGGGCTTCGCCCGCGGCTGATCTGGGCGACGGGCGCGCGGGGGCGGCTGGGCTTGGTCCGCGGCTGACCTGGGCGACGGGCGCGCGGGCGCGGCTGGGACTGGTCCGCGGCTGATCGCGCGCCCGGGCCGCGGCGGGGGCGGGCCCGGCGCGGCGGGCCTGGTGTGGGGCTGATCGTGGTCGCCCGCCGGGGTCGGGCTTCGCCCGGGGATGATCGTGCGTCCGGCCCGCGCGGGCGCGGCTGGGACTGGCCCGCGGCTGATCGCGCGCCCGGCCCGCAGCACGGGCGGGCCCGGCGCGGGCGGCCCGGCGTCGGGCTGACCGTGGTCGCCCGCCAGGGCCGGCCTCGCCCGCGACCGAGCCCCCTGGGGGCCCGGGCCCGCCCGGGCCCCGCGTGGCGCTGGGTGTGGTCGCGCGCCGGCGTTGGGGCAGGGCGGGGGCCGCGGGCGCGGCGGCCGGCCGGGCCGCTGCTGCGGCGACGTACGCGCCGCAAGCAGCGCCGGGCGGAGCCGCACCGGGCCGGGCGGCGTGCGGAGGACCGCGGCACTGGCGCCCCCGCCGCACCGGGCCGGGCGGCGTGTGGGGACGGCGGCGCTGCCGGGCCCGGCCGCACCGGGCCGGGCGGGTCGCGAATGGCGCCGCTGCCGCCCCGGCCGCCCGGCCCAGGGGCCGTGCGGGGCGGCGTGCGGGGGCGGTCCGGCGGGCCGCTAGCCTTGCCGCCCGTGACTGCAACCCTCATCTGGATCCTCGTCGCGCTCGTCGTCGTAGGCCTGTATCTCAGCTGGACGGCGGGACGCCTGGACCGGCTGCACGCCCGCATCGACGCCGCCCGCGCCGCGCTCGACGCGCAGCTGCTGCGCCGCGCCTCGGTGACCCAGGAGCTGGCCACCTCGGGAGTGCTGGACCCGGCCGCCTCGATCGTGCTCTACGAGGCCGCGCACGCCGCCCGGCAGGCCGAGGAGGACCAGCGGGAGGTCGCCGAGAGCGAGCTGAGCCAGGCGCTGCGCGCGGTGTTCGCCGAGGCCCAGCAGGTGGAGGCGGTCCGCGAGGCCCCGGGCGGCGAGGAGGCGGCGCGCGAACTGACCGAGGCGGTGCGCCGGGTACCCATGGCCCGCCGTTTCCACAACGACGCCGTCGGCGCGGCCCGCAGGCTCCGCGAGCACCGCAAGGTCCGCTGGTTCCGCCTGGCGGGCCACGCGCCCTTCCCCCTGGCCTTCGAGATGGACGACGAACCTCCGGCGGCCCTGGCGGAGCGCTCGGCGGTCTGACCCACCGGCCGTTTCCGGCCGAGGGATGTCCGGCGCCGTGCTGTCACCGGGCGTGGTTTTCCTGCTGTGATCGAGTCCGGTACGACCGGACACGTCCGCGGGAGGCGACATGGCGATCACGGTGGCGACGACGGGAGCGCGGGAGCTGCTCGGATCGGCCTTGCGCGACCTGACGGCCTGGCTGACGAGGCGCCCCCTGGCCCGGCCCGGCGAGGTCGTGATCGGGCACTCGGGGACCCTGCGGAGCACGGTGTGCGCCTTCGTCGTCATGGAGGTGCTGGTCGAAGCCCTCATGGATGTCGCGCTGATCCCACCCGCCTGGCAGGCCTTCCACCTGCTCTGGCTGGCCGCGATGATGGATCTGGTCCTGTTCTTCCTCGCCGTCACCCGGCGCAACCCGCACCGGCTCGGCGATGGCACGCTGAGGATCCGGGCCGGGCTCTTCGACGAGATCGTGCTCCCGCTGAGCGCCGTCCGCTCGGTCCGCAGGCAGCCGGTCTCCGCTCGCGGGCGCGGTGTCCGGCCGGTGCCCGGCGCCGACGGTGACGTGGTGTGCACCGTCGCCGGCGCCGCGGACATCGCGGTGGCCCTGCGGGAGCCGGTGCGGCTGCGGCTGCGGGACGGCTCCACCGTCACCGCCCGCAGGCTGCTGATCTCCGCCGACGCGCCGTTCACCGCCCACACCGCCCTGAACGCGGCCCTTCGGGCGGACGGGGACCGGTAGGCGGGCGCCCCACGCCGTGGCGCGAAACGGACGCGCCACGGGAAAAGGATCCACCGGCTCCTCATTGGCCCTTGCCGTGGACTGGTCCACTCGCGTTTCCTCACACGTGCATCACACCCTCTTTTGCATCGAGTGAGGTCACCCGTGTCCACCACGCTTCCCGACTCCGCCCGGACCCCCGAGACCGGCACCGCACGCGTCAAGCGCGGCATGGCCGAGCAGCTCAAGGGCGGCGTCATCATGGACGTCGTCACGCCGGAGCAGGCGAAGATCGCCGAGGACGCGGGCGCCGTCGCCGTCATGGCCCTGGAGCGGGTCCCGGCCGACATCCGCAAGGACGGCGGCGTGGCCCGCATGTCCGACCCGGACATGATCGAGGGCATCATCGACGCGGTGTCGATCCCCGTCATGGCCAAGTCCCGCATCGGCCACTTCGTCGAGGCCCAGGTCCTGCAGTCCCTCGGCGTGGACTACATCGACGAGTCCGAGGTCCTCACCCCGGCCGACGAGGTCAACCACTCCGACAAGTGGGCCTTCACCACCCCCTTCGTCTGCGGCGCCACCAACCTCGGCGAGGCCCTGCGCCGCATCGCCGAGGGCGCGGCCATGATCCGCTCCAAGGGCGAGGCGGGCACCGGCAACGTCGTCGAGGCGGTCCGCCACCTGCGCCAGATCAAGAACGAGATCGCGAAGCTGCGCGGCTTCGACAACCACGAGCTGTACGCCGCCGCCAAGGAGCTGCGCGCCCCGTACGAGCTGGTCAAGGAGGTCGCCGAGCTCGGCAAGCTCCCCGTGGTGCTGTTCTCCGCCGGCGGCGTGGCCACCCCCGCCGACGCCGCCCTGATGCGCCAGCTCGGCGCCGAGGGCGTCTTCGTCGGCTCCGGCATCTTCAAGTCCGGCGACCCCGCCAAGCGCGCGGCCGCCATCGTGAAGGCCACCACCTTCTACGACGACCCGAAGATCATCGCGGACGCCTCCCGCAACCTCGGCGAGGCCATGGTCGGCATCAACTGCGACACCCTCCCCGAGACCGAGCGCTACGCCAACCGCGGCTGGTGAGCCGCCCCGGCTCCCCCGTCACCGCCGGCCGCCGCCGGGCCGCTCAAGGCCTCTGATCAGGAACCACACCACAAACATGACTGACGCACCCGTCATTGGCGTCCTGGCACTCCAGGGCGACGTACGGGAGCACCTCATCGCCCTGGCCGCGGCCGACGCCGTGGCCAGGCCGGTGCGGCGCCCCGAAGAGCTCGCCGAGGTCGACGGCCTCGTCCTCCCGGGCGGCGAGTCCACCACCATCTCCAAGCTCGCCGTCCTCTTCGGAGTGATGGACCCGCTGCGCGCGCGGGTACGCGAGGGCATGCCCGTCTACGGCACCTGCGCGGGCATGATCATGCTGGCCGACAAGATCCTCGACCCGCGCTCGGGTCAGGAGACCATCGGCGGCATCGACATGATCGTGCGCCGCAACGCGTTCGGACGGCAGAACGAGTCCTTCGAGGCAGCGGTCGACGTGGCCGGCGTCGAGGGCGATCCTGTGGAGGGCGTCTTCATCCGCGCCCCCTGGGTCGAGTCCGCCGGCGCCGGGACCGAGGTGCTCGCCGAGCACGAGGGCCACATCGTCGCCGTCCGCCAGGGCAACGCGCTCGCCACGTCGTTCCACCCGGAGCTGACCGGCGACCACCGCGTGCACGCCCTGTTCGTGGACATGGTGCGCGCCGACCGGGCGGCGGAGTCCTTGTAGGATTCCTGCGTTCGTTGCAGAGATGGGTTACGCGAAGGAGACAGGCAGATGTCCGGCCACTCTAAATGGGCCACGACGAAGCACAAGAAGGCCGTGATCGATGCCAAGCGCGGCAAGCTCTTCGCGAAGCTGATCAAGAACATCGAGGTCGCGGCCCGCATGGGCGGCGTCGACCTCGACGGCAACCCGACGCTCTACGACGCCGTCCAGAAGGCCAAGAAGCAGTCCGTCCCGAACAAGAACATCGACTCGGCGATCAAGCGCGGCGGCGGCCTCGAGGCCGGCGGCGCCGACTACGAGACGATCATGTACGAGGGCTACGGGCCGAACGGCGTCGCGGTGCTCATCGAGTGCCTCACCGACAACCGCAACCGCGCCGCCAGCGAGGTCCGCGTGGCCATGACCCGCAACGGCGGCTCGATGGCCGACCCGGGCTCGGTGTCGTACCTGTTCAACCGCAAGGGCGTGGTGATCGTCCCCAAGGGCGAGCTGACCGAGGACGACGTGCTGGCCGCCGTACTGGACGCCGGCGCCGAGGAGGTCAACGACCTCGGCGAGTCCTTCGAGGTGATCAGCGAGGCCACCGACCTGGTCGCGGTGCGCACCGCGCTCCAGGAGGCGGGTATCGACTACGACTCCGCCGAGGCCAACTTCGTCCCGACCATGCAGGTCGAGCTGGACGAGGAGGGCGCCAAGAAGATCTTCAAGCTGATCGACGCGCTCGAGGACAGCGACGACGTGCAGAACGTGTTCGCCAACTTCGACGTCAGCGACGAGATCATGGAGAAGGTCGACGCCTGAGCAAGCCGAATGGCCCGCCGAAAGCTCTTCGGCGGGCCATCCGTCGTTCAGGCTGCGTGGATCAGCCGTCGGTCAGGCGGCGTGGATCAGCCGTCGATCGACTTGACGGAGCCGGTGTGCTTCAGGTGGCCCTTGCCGTCGGCCTTGACGGTCGCGGCCTTCATGTACTCCACCTTGCCGTCCTTCCACCAGATGTTGATCGTCGCCTTGTGGTCGCAGATGTTGTGGAAGTACACGGTCGTGGTCGAAATGCCGTCGCCGTACGAGTAGTTGAAGCAGCCGCTGCGGCCCTTCGTCAGGCCGGACGCGGACGTGGCGGCCTGCGCGGGAGTCGCGACGGCCACACCGGCCAGCAGCACGGACGCGGTCACGGCGATCTTCGCCATCGAGCGCATGGGTTCCCCGATTCTCTTGTTCTGTTGTCACTGATCGACCCGAACGCTGTCCGGGATCGGCCGAACGACGGTCTCTCGTACGGCAGTTCGGGAACCTATAAGTGATCAAGCGCCGGAGGCAATCGAGAATCCGCTGTGCATACCGGGCATTCCCCGACTTTCCCGGTCATCCTCGCCTGATACGTTGTGATCCTTTACCTGGGCGTGATCAGCTGGGCCGGGGGCGAGGACGCGTTGTCGGTGCCGCCGCATAACCTGGCACACCAGCGACCCGGAAGGCCCGAGTCGGCACAGTGGGGGTGGCGGAGCGAGATGCGCGTACTGGGTGTGGACCCCGGGCTCACGCGGTGCGGTGTCGGCGTGGTCGAAGGCGTCGCGGGCCGCCCGCTGGCCATGCTGGGAGTGGGCGTCGTCCGCACGCCCGTGGACGCCGATCTCAGCCACCGCCTCCTCGCCGTCGAGCAGGGCGTCGAGCAGTGGCTGGACGAGCACCGTCCGGAGTTCGTGGCCGTCGAGCGCGTCTTCAGCCAGCACAACGTGCGCACCGTCATGGGTACCGCCCAGGCCAGCGCCGTCGCCATGCTGTGCGCCGCCCGTCGCGGCATCCCGGTCGCGCTGCACACCCCCAGTGAGGTCAAGGCCGCCGTCACCGGCAGCGGTCGCGCCGACAAGGCCCAGGTCGGGGCCATGGTCACCCGGCTGCTCCGGCTCGGCGCACCGCCGAAGCCGGCCGACGCCGCCGACGCCCTCGCACTCGCCATCTGCCACATCTGGCGCGCCCCCGCCCAGAACCGGCTCCAGCAGGCGGTCGCCCGCCACACCGTCAACGCATCGAAAGGCCGTACGGCATGATCGCCTTCGTCAGCGGCACGGTCGCCGCACTCGCCCCCGACGCGGCCGTCGTCGAGGTCGGCGGCGTCGGCATGGCCGTCCAGTGCACGCCGAACACGCTGTCCACGCTCCGCGTCGGGCAGCCCGCCAGGCTGCACACCTCACTCGTCGTCCGCGAGGACTCCCTCACCCTGTACGGCTTCGCCGACGACGACGAGCGTCAGACCTTCGAACTGCTCCAGACGGCCAGCGGAGTCGGTCCCCGGCTGGCCCAGGCCATGCTGGCCGTGCACCACCCGGACGCACTGCGCCGCGCCGTCGCCACCGGTGACGAGAAGGCCCTCACCGCCGTGCCCGGCATCGGCAGGAAAGGCGCCCAGAAGCTGCTGCTGGAGCTGAAGGACCGCCTCGGCGAGCCCCTCGGCGCCCCGGCCGCGGGCGCGCCCGCCGCCCAGGGGTGGCAGGACCAGTTGCACGCGGCCCTCGTCGGCCTCGGCTACGCCACCCGGGAGGCCGACGAGGCCGTCGCCGCCGTCGCCCCGCGGGCCGAGGAGGCCGGCGGCACCCCGGAAGTGGGCCGGCTGCTCAAGGCTGCCCTGCAGACCCTGAACCGCGCCCGCTGACCCCACGACGATCGAGGCACATTCCATGAACTGGGACGACACCACCGACAGCCCCGCCCCGGAGCGGCTCGTCGGTGCGTCCGCCGACCGCGAGGACCAGGCCGTCGAGGCCGCCCTGCGCCCGAAGGAACTGGGCGAGTTCATCGGCCAGGAGAAGGTCCGCGAACAGCTCGACCTCGTGCTGCGCGCCGCACGCGCGCGCGGCGCCACCGCCGACCACGTGCTGCTGTCCGGCGCCCCCGGCCTCGGCAAGACCACCCTGTCCATGATCATCGCGGCCGAGATGGGCGCCCCCATCCGCATCACCTCCGGCCCCGCCATCCAGCACGCCGGCGACCTCGCGGCCATCCTCTCCTCGCTCCAGGAGGGCGAGGTCCTCTTCCTCGACGAGATCCACCGCATGTCCCGGCCCGCCGAGGAGATGCTCTACATGGCGATGGAGGACTTCCGCGTCGACGTGATCGTCGGCAAGGGCCCCGGCGCCACCGCCATCCCCCTGGAACTGCCCCCCTTCACCCTGGTCGGCGCCACCACCCGCGCGGGCCTGCTGCCGCCCCCGCTGCGCGACCGCTTCGGCTTCACCGCCCACATGGAGTTCTACGAGCCCGCCGAGCTGGAGCGGGTCGTGCACCGCTCGGCGCACCTGCTCGACGTGGAGATCGACACCGACGGCGCCGCCGAGATCGCCGGCCGCTCCCGCGGCACCCCCCGTATCGCCAACCGCCTGCTGCGCCGCGTCCGCGACTACGCGCAGGTCAAGGCGGACGGACGCGTCACCCGCGAGATCGCCGCGGCCGCCCTCGCGGTCTACGAGGTGGACGCCCGCGGCCTCGACCGGCTCGACCGGGCCGTCCTGGAGGCGCTGCTGAAGCTGTTCGGCGGCGGCCCCGTCGGCCTGTCGACGCTCGCCGTCGCGGTGGGGGAGGAGCGTGAGACGGTGGAGGAGGTCGCCGAGCCCTTCCTCGTCCGGGAGGGCCTGCTCGCCCGCACCCCGCGCGGACGGGTCGCCACCCCCGCCGCCTGGGCGCACCTGGGCCTGACCCCGCCGCGCCCGGCCGCGACGGGAAACGGACAACAGGACTTGTTCGGGGCGTGACGGCGGCGCCATTGGCCCGGGGCGGAACCCAGGTGCCATGCTGAGCGTTGTTCCTTGCGCGCGGACTCGCTTAGACTCCGCCGATGCCGCCCTTGCAGACGGCACGCATACCCCCAACCATCAGGCCGCTCACCGTCGCGGTCGTGTGAAGGAAGTACCGACCCGTGAGTCTCGTGACCCTCCTCCCGTTCATCGTGCTCATCGGGGCCATGTTCCTGATGACCCGGTCGGCCAAGCGCAAGCAGCAGCAGGCCGCCGAAATGCGGAACCAGATGCAGCCCGGCAGCGGAATCCGCACCATCGGGGGCATGTACGCCACGGTCAAGGAGGTCAACGACGACACGGTCCTCCTCGACGCGGGGCCGGGCGTCGACCTGCTGTTCGCCAAGAACGCGATCGCGACCGTGCTGTCCGACGACGAGTACAACCGCATCGTCCACGGCGTCGAGCACGACCTGAAGTCCGACACGGACATCGTTCCGGACGACGCCTCCTCCCTCACCGGCACCGACGGGACCGACGACTCCGCCGCTGCCGCCGCCTCCGACGACAAGATCGACCTCGGCAAGAAGGACGCCGAGGACGGCACCGGTGCGGCCGAGACCACCGATGCCCCTGAGGCCACCGGGGCCACCGAGGCCAAGGCGCAGGACGAGCCCAAGAAGACCGACGGCGACTCCGGCGCGAAGTAGTCACGCCCCGGTGGTGCGCGCGCGGCACAGTCCCGCCCCGGGCACCACCAGGCGTGCCTGTTTCCCGCACGGAACAGCCCGACACCATGTCACGGCCGACCGCGCCCACCGGCGCGGAGCGGCCCGAGAGGGAGTACGAGAAGGTGGCAGCACCTAAGAGGGGCCGGACCGCGAGCGCCCAGAGCAAGCCGGGGCGCTCGCTGGCCCTCATCCTGATCGCCATCGTGGCGCTCACCGGCGGAATGTTCGCCTCGGGACACACCACCCCCCGTCTCGGTATCGACCTCGCCGGTGGAACCAGCATCACGCTGACGGCGGTCAACCAGCCGGGGCAGCCCAACGCCATCAACAAGGCCAACATGGACACCGCGGTCGACATCATGAACCGCCGTGTCAACGGTCTGGGCGTGTCGGAGACCGAGGTCCAGACCCAGGGCGATCGCAACATCATCGTCAACATCCCGCGCGGCACGAACTCCAAGGAGGCGCAGGAGCAGGTCGGCACCACCGCCAAGCTGTACTTCCGCCCGGTCCTGCAGCGCGAGGTCTCCGGCGCCACCGGTCAGAGCCCGTCGCCCGGCGCGACCCCCAGCGGCAGCTCCTCGCCCAAGCCGAGCGCCGGCGCCTCCGCCGGCTCGACCCCGCAGTCGAAGGCGTCCTCGCCCGCCACCGCGTCTCCCAAGGCGTCGCAGACCTCGCAGGGCCGTGCCGTCACCGACGCCCTGAAGGCCGGCTCCAGCCCCTCGCCGAGCGCGTCCGCCTCCCCGGGCGGCAAGCCGTCGGCGACTCCCTCCCCCTCGGCGAGCAGCGCCTCCGCCGACCTCCAGGCGCGCTACGCCGCCCTCGACTGCACCAAGCCCGCCGAGCAGGCCTCCGCCGGCAAGGGCGCCAAGCCGGACGAGCCCACCGTCGCCTGCGGCCAGGACGACAAGGTCTGGAGCAAGTTCCTGCTCGGACCGGTCGCGGTCGACGGCCAGGACGTGAAGAAGGCCCAGGCGGTCTTCGACACCCAGGGCGCCAGCGGCTGGCAGGTCCAGATGACCTTCAACTCCAAGGGCTCGAGCAAGTTCGCCGACATCACCGGCAAGCTGTCCCAGAAGACCACCCCGCAGAACGAGTTCGCGATCGTTCTCGACGACCAGGTGGTCTCGCACCCGTTCGTGCAGACGGCCATCGCCGGCGGTAACGCGGAGATCTCCGGCCGCTTCACCCAGCAGGAGGCGCAGAGCCTCGCCAACATGCTGTCGTACGGCGCGCTCCCGCTGACCTTCAAGGAGTCCAGCGTCACCACGGTGACCGCCGCGCTCGGCGGCGAGCAGCTCCAGGCGGGCCTCATCGCCGGCGCGATCGGGCTGGCCCTGGTGGTCCTCTACCTGGTGGTGTACTACCGCGGTCTGTCGCTCGTGGCCGTGGCGTCCCTGACGGTCTCCGCGGTCCTCACCTACGTGATCATGGCCCTGCTGGGCCCGACCATCCACTTCGCGCTGAACCTGCCGGCGGTCTGCGGCGCCATCGTCGCCATCGGCATCACCGCCGACTCGTTCATCGTCTACTTCGAACGCATCCGGGACGAGATCCGCGAGGGCCGCACGCTGCGTCCCGCCGTCGAGCGGGCCTGGCCGCGCGCCCGGCGCACCATCCTGGTGTCGGACTTCGTGTCGTTCCTCGCCGCCGCCGTCCTGTTCATCGTGACCGTCGGCAAGGTCCAGGGCTTCGCGTTCACGCTCGGCCTGACCACCCTGCTGGACGTGGTCGTCGTCTTCCTGTTCACCAAGCCGCTGATGACGCTCCTCGCCCGCCGCAAGTTCTTCGCGAACGGCCACAAGTGGTCCGGGCTCGACCCGAAGAGCCTGGGCGCCAAGCCGCCGCTGCGCCGTACCCGCCGTCCCGCCGGTCCGACCGCCGGCCCTGTCGACCCGAAGGAGGCCTGAGCGATGTCGAAACTCGGCAACCTCGGCGCTCGACTGCACCGCGGCGAGATCAGCTACGACTTCGTCGGCAAACGCAAGATCTGGTACGGCATCTCCATCCTGATCACCATCACGGCCATCGTCGGCCTGGCGGTGCGCGGCCTGAACATGGGCATCGAGTTCCAGGGCGGAGCGGTCTTCACCACCCCGAAGACCAGCGTCTCCGTGGCCCAGGCCGAGACCTACGCCGAGCAGGCCTCCGGCCATGACGCCGTGGTGCAGAAGCTCGGCACCGGCGCGCTGCGCATCCAGATCGCCGGGATCGACACCGGCAAGTCCGACGCCATCAAGGACACCCTGGCCAAGGACCTGAACGTCGGCTCCGAGCAGATCAACGCCGATCTGGTCGGTCCGAGCTGGGGTGAGCAGATCGCCAACAAGGCCTGGGAAGGCCTGGCGATCTTCATGATCCTCGTCGTGATCTACCTGGCGATCGCCTTCGAGTGGCGCATGGCCGTCGCCGCGCTGGTCGCCCTGATCCACGACATCACGATCACCACGGGCATCTACGCCCTGGTCGGCTTCGAGGTCACCCCCGGCACGGTCATCGGTCTGCTGACGATCCTCGGTTACTCGCTCTACGACACGGTCGTCGTCTTCGACAGCCTCAAGGAGCAGACGAAGGACATCACCAAGCAGACCCGCTTCACCTACAGCGACATCGCCAACCGCTCGATCAACGGCACCCTGGTGCGCTCCATCAACACCACGGTGGTCGCCCTGCTGCCGGTCGCGGGCCTGCTGTTCATCGGCGGCGGCTTCCTCGGGGCCGGCACGCTCAACGACATCTCGCTGTCGCTGTTCGTCGGCCTCGCGGCCGGCGCGTACTCCTCGATCTTCATCGCCACGCCGCTCGTCGCCGACCTCAAGGAGCGCGAGCCGCAGATGAAGGCGCTGCGCAAGCGGGTCCTGGCCAAGCGGGCGCAGGCCGGCAGCCAGGGCGAGCCGGTGCCGGCGGAGGGCCCGGGCGCCGCGTACGGCGACGAGCCCGGGGACGCGGCGCCCGCCGTGGTCGGCCCGCGCCACCAGCCCGCCTCCCGCGGCCGGGGCCGCGGCCGCCCCTCGGGCAAGCGCCGGTGACCGGGATGACCGGCATCCAGGAGCTGCTGCTCAGCCGGATCCGTGACGTGTCCGACTACCCGGAGCCGGGCGTGATGTTCAAGGACATCACCCCGCTCCTGGCGGACCCGCCGGCGTTCACGGCGCTCACCGGCGCCCTCGCGGAGATCGCCGTGCGCACCCGGGCGACCAAGGTCGTCGGTCTGGAGGCCCGCGGTTTCATCCTCGGCGCCCCGGTCGCCGTCCGGGCGGGCCTCGGCTTCATTCCGGTGCGCAAGGCGGGCAAGCTCCCCGGGGCCACCCTGCGCCAGGCCTACGACCTGGAGTACGGCTCCGCCGAGATCGAGGTGCACGCCGAGGACCTGACCGGCGAGGACCGCATCCTGGTCGTCGACGACGTGCTCGCCACCGGCGGCACCGCCGAGGCCTCGATACAGCTCATCCGCAGGGCCGGCGCCGAGGTCGCGGGCCTGGCCGTCCTCATGGAACTGGGCTTCCTCGGCGGCCGCGACCGCCTGGAGCCGACCCTGAACGGAGCCCCGCTGGAGGCCCTGCTCCGGATCTGAGCACCGGCACGCCGCGGCGCCCGAGCAGCGGCACGCAGCGGCGTCCGCGGGGACGGACGTACCGGAGACGGGCCCGGAGGAATCCGGCGCCCGTCTCCCGTGTTTCTCCTGTGTACCGGCCCCACATCGGGCTGAAGGCGATCCTGGGGCCCAGGATCGCTACCATGGGACCTCCGGAGCCTGACCGGGGGACCCGGATCGCGCACGAGGAGCCCTCTTGCCAGACGAGGCCCAGCCACTGACCGCCGCCAAGCCCGAGCCCGCCTCGGCGTCCGCGGCGAAGCCCGCGCCCAGCGTGTCCCACGCCAAGAACGACACCCGGGGCACGGTCGAGCACGCCCAGTCCGCGCCCGTCGAGAAGAGTGCCGAAACCGCGCGTCCCAAGCCGGCCCCCCCGGTGCGCACCGCCGCGGGCCAGCCCGCCCGCTCCGGCTCCTCCAACCGTGTCCGCGCCCGTCTGGCCCGCCTCGGCGTCCAGCGCGCGAACCCGTACAACCCGGTCCTGGAACCGCTGCTGCGCATAGTCCGCAGCAACGACCCCAAGATCGAGAACGCCACACTGCGCCAGATCGAGCGCGCCTACCAGGTCGCCGAGCGCTGGCACCGGGGCCAGAAGCGCAAGAGCGGCGACCCGTACATCACGCATCCGCTCGCGGTCACCACCATCCTCGCCGAACTGGGCATGGACCCGGCCACCCTGATGGCCGGCCTGCTGCACGACACCGTCGAGGACACCGAGTACGGCCTCGACCAGCTCCGCCGCGACTTCGGCGACACCGTCGCGCTGCTCGTCGACGGCGTCACCAAACTGGACAAGGTCAAGTTCGGCGAGGCCGCGCAGGCGGAGACCGTGCGCAAGATGGTCGTCGCCATGGCCAAGGACCCCCGCGTCCTGGTCATCAAGCTCGCCGACCGCCTGCACAACATGCGCACCATGCGCTACCTCAAGCGGGAGAAGCAGGAGAAGAAGGCGCGCGAGACCCTGGAGATCTACGCGCCGCTCGCCCACCGCCTGGGCATGAACACCATCAAGTGGGAGCTGGAGGACCTCGCCTTCGCGATCCTCTACCCCAAGATGTACGACGAGATCGTCCGCCTGGTCGCCGAGCGCGCCCCCAAGCGCGACGAGTACCTGGCGATCGTCACCGACGAGGTCCAGGCCGACCTGCGCGCCGCCCGCATCAAGGCGACCGTCACCGGGCGCCCCAAGCACTACTACAGCGTCTACCAGAAGATGATCGTCCGCGGCCGCGACTTCGCGGAGATCTACGACCTGGTGGGCATCCGCGTCCTCGTCGACACGGTCCGCGACTGCTACGCCGCCCTCGGCACCGTGCACGCGCGATGGAACCCGGTCCCCGGCCGGTTCAAGGACTACATCGCGATGCCCAAGTTCAACATGTACCAGTCGCTGCACACGACGGTCATCGGTCCCAACGGCAAGCCGGTCGAACTGCAGATCCGCACCTTCGACATGCACCGCCGCGCCGAGTACGGCATCGCCGCGCACTGGAAGTACAAGCAGGACGCCGTCGCCGGCGCCTCCAAGGTCCGCACCGACGCGCCGAAGCCGGCGGGCAGGTCCGGCAAGGACAGCTCCGCCATCAACGACATGACCTGGCTGCGGCAGCTGCTGGACTGGCAGAAGGAGACCGAGGACCCGGGCGAGTTCCTGGAGTCGCTGCGCTTCGACCTGTCCCGCAACGAGGTCTTCGTCTTCACCCCCAAGGGCGACGTCATAGCGCTGCCGGCGGGCGCGACCCCGGTGGACTTCGCCTACGCGGTGCACACCGAGGTCGGCCACCGCACGATAGGGGCGCGGGTCAACGGCCGCCTGGTGCCGCTGGAGTCGACGCTCGACAACGGCGACCTGGTGGAGGTCTTCACCTCCAAGGCGGCCGGCGCCGGCCCGTCCCGGGACTGGCTGGGCTTCGTCAAGTCGCCGCGCGCCCGCAACAAGATCCGCGCCTGGTTCTCCAAGGAGCGCCGGGACGAGGCGATCGAGCAGGGCAAGGACGCCATCGTCCGCGCGATGCGCAAGCAGAACCTGCCGATCCAGCGCATCCTCACCGGCGACTCGCTGGTCACCCTGGCGCACGAGATGCGCTACTCGGACATCTCCGCGCTGTACGCGGCCATCGGCGAGGGCCATGTCTCCGCGCAGAACATCGTGCAGAAGCTCGTCCAGGCGCTCGGCGGCGAGGAGGCGGCCACCGAGGAGATCGACGAGAGCGTTCCGCCGTCGCGCGGACGCAGCCGCAAGCGCCGCTCCAGCGCCGACCCGGGCGTCGTGGTCAAGGGCGTCGAGGACGTCTGGGTCAAGCTGGCCCGCTGCTGCACCCCGGTGCCCGGCGACCCGATCATCGGCTTCGTCACGCGCGGTAGCGGAGTATCGGTTCACCGCAGCGACTGCGTCAACGTGGAGTCACTGTCGCGGGAGCCCGAGCGGATCCTCGACGTCGAGTGGGCGCCCACGCAGTCCTCGGTGTTCCTGGTCGCCATCCAGGTCGAGGCCCTGGACCGCTCCCGGCTGCTGTCGGACGTCACACGGGTGCTGTCCGACCAGCACGTCAACATCCTGTCCGCGGCCGTCCAGACCTCCCGCGACCGCGTCGCCACCTCGCGCTTCACCTTCGAGATGGGCGACCCCAAGCACCTGGGACACGTCCTGAAGGCGGTGCGCGGCGTGGAGGGCGTCTACGACGTGTACCGGGTGACCTCGGCGCGCAGCCGGACCTGACCGGACCGGGCGCGAAACACCCGCACCCGTCCCGCCCGCCGCGTGACGGCGGGCGGCCACGCGCGCTCGCCCGGCCGCGTGGTGGCGGCCGGTCACGGTCCGGCCGCATGGCGGCCGGTCACGCCCGGCTGGCCGCCTCGTGCCGCCCGGCGACGCCGCCCTGCCGCATGGCGGCGGTCGGTCACGCGCGTCCGGTCGCGTGGTGGCGGCTGGCCACGCGCGCTCGCCCTGCCCCGTGTGGTGGTGGCGGCCGCTGGTCACGCCCGCCCCGCTGCGGGCGCCGCCCGGCGACGCCGCCCCGTCGCATGGCGGCGGCCGGTCACGCCGTCCGGTCGCGTGGTGGTGACTGGCCACGCGTGCTCGCCCGGCCGCGTGGTGGCGGCCGCTGGTCACGCCCGCCCCGCCGCGGGCGCCGCCCGGCGACGCCGCCCCGTCGCATGGCGGCCGGCCACGCCCGGCTGGCCGCCTCGTGCCGCCCGGCGACGCCCGCCCTGCCGCATGGCGGCGGCCGGTCACGCGCGTCCGGTCGCGTGGTGGCGGCTGGCCACGCGTGCTCGCCCTGCCCCGTGGTGGTGGCGGCCGCTGGCCACGCCCGCCCCGCCGCACGGCGGCGGCTGGCCACGCGTGCTCGCCCGGCCGCGTGGTGGCGGCCGCTGCTCATGCCCGCCCCGCCGCGTGGTGGCGGCTGGTCACGCCGTCCGGCCGCGTAACGGCGGCGGCCACGCCCGCCCGGCCGCACGGCGGTGTCCCGCCCCGCGTGGCGCCGCCCGGCCACGCCCGCCGTCTGCCCGAACGCCGGAGGGCCTCCGCAGGTACCGTGCGGAGGCCCTCCACGCCGTTCTGCGCGGCCCTCAGCCGCCGAACTCCTGCAGACCCTTCAGCGCCTGGTCCAGCAGTGCCTGCCGGCCCTCCAGCTCCTTCTGGAGCTTGTCGGCCCGGGAGGCGTTGCCCTGGGCACGCGCCTGCTCGATCTGGCCCGTCAACTTGTCCACCGCGGCCTGAAGCTGACCGGTCAGTCCCTCGGCACGCGCACGCGCCTCCGGGTTGGTCCGGCGCCACTCGGCCTCCTCGGCCTCCTGGATGGCCCGGTCCACGGTGTGCATCCGGCCCTCGACCCGCGCACGCGCGTCCCGCGGCACATGGCCGATGGCCTCCCAGCGCTCGTTGATCGAGCGGAAGGCGGCGCGGGCGGCCTTGAGATCCGTGATCGGCAGGAGCCGCTCGGCCTCCTCGGCCAGCTCCTCCTTCAGCTTCAGGTTCTCCGCCTGCTCGGCGTCCCGCTCGGCGAACACCTCGCCGCGGGCGGCGAAGAACACGTCCTGCGCGCCGCGGAAGCGGTTCCACAGGTCGTCCTCGTGCTCCCGCTGGGCGCGGCCGGCGGCCTTCCACTCCGCCATCAGCTCGCGGTAACGGGCCGCCGTCGGACCCCAGTCCGTCGAGCCCGACAGCGCCTCGGCCTCGGCGACCAGCCGCTCCTTGGTCCTGCGGGCCTCCTCGCGCTGCGCGTCGAGCTGCGCGAAGTGGGCCTTGCGCCGCTTGGAGAACGCCGACCGGGCGTGCGAGAACCGGTGCCACAGCTCGTCGTCGGACTTGCGGTCCAGGCGCGGCAGCCCCTTCCAGGTGTCCACCAGAGCGCGCAGCCGCTCACCGGCCGCCCGCCACTGGTCGGACTGGGCGAGCTGCTCCGCCTCGGCGACCAGCGCCTCCTTGGCGTGCCGTGCCTCGTCCGCCTGCCGGGCACGCTGGGCCCTGCGCTCCTCGCGCCGCGACTCCACGGTCTCGACCAGCTTGTCCAGGCGGGCGCGCAGCGCGTCCAGGTCGCCGACCGCGTGGTGCGCGTCCACCTGCTCGCGCAGATGGGCGATGGCGGCCTGGGCGTCCTTCGCCGACAGGTCGGTCGTCTTCACCCGCTTCTCGAGGAGGCCGATCTCGACAACCAGGCCCTCGTACTTGCGCTCGAAGTAGGCCAGCGCCTCCTCGGGGGAGCCGGCCTGCCAGGAACCGACGACCTGCTCGCCGTCGGCCGTACGCACGTACACGGTCCCCGTCTCGTCGACGCGGCCCCACGGGTCGCTGCTCACAGCGCCTCCTCCACATGATGCCTGCGAGGGGCCTCGAAGCTCCCCCGGGCATCGTCCACAGTTTCGTCACCGCCAACATAGGCGAACGGCGGGTTGCCTGTCCGCATCCAGCGCGACCGAAATTTCGCAGGTTGACGGTCAGGATTTCGTGACCGAGGCCTTGTTGATCACCACCGTCGCGTTGGGCGCTCCGTCGCCGCCGCCGGTGTTCTCGCCCGCCGCGGCGATCTTCTTCAGGACCTGGAGCCCGGAGGCGGAAATCGTGCCGAACGGTGTGTAGCTGGGCGGCAGCGGGCTGTCCTGGTAGACGAGGAAGAACTGGCTGCCGCCGGTGTGCTTCTGCCCGGTGTTCGCCATCGCCACCGTGCCGGCCGGGTACACGTTGCCCTTCAGGCTCGCGTCCTTCAGGTTCTCGTCCGGGATGGTGTACCCCGGGCCGCCGCTGCCGCTGGCCGTCGGGTCGCCGCACTGCAGCACATAGATGTTGCTGGTGGTCAGCCGGTGGCACTTGGTGTGGTCGAAGAAGCCCTGACCGGCCAGGAAGTCGAAGGAGTTGACGGTGTGCGGCGCGGCGGAGGTCTTCAGGGCGATGTCGATGTCACCGCACGTCGTGGCGAGCTTCATGGTGTACTTCGCCGAGGTGTCGATCTTCATCGCCGGCTCGTTCTTCCAGCTCAGCTTCTTCACCGAGCCCGCGGCCGGCTTCGCGCACGGGTCGGGAGCCTTGCTGGTGGCGGCGGCGCTGGGGGTGACCTTCGCGCTCGCGTTGGCCTTGCCGTCCTTGCCGTCCTTGAGGACCCCGGTCGTGTAGAGCGCCACGCTTCCGATGACGACCACACCGAGCACGGACGCGATCACGGAGTTGCGCATCCGCGCCTTGCGCCGCGCGGCGGTGCGCCGCTGCTGCTGCCGCAAGAACTTCTCCCGGGCGAGCTGACGCCGCCGCTGCTCCTGGCTGACCACCGGGTTCTCTCCTCATGCGTCTGATGTGCGGCCGGCCCGCACGGGTCGAACGGACCGGCCGCCTGCGTGTGCCCCGTACCGTATATGGGTTCGCTGAGGATCCGGCAGCGCCGGTAGGCTCTGACGGCAGGCGCAGCCGCCCGATGTCATCCCGTATCGACACAACGAAGGACGATCGTGCTCATTGCCGGGTTCCCCGCCGGGGCCTGGGGGACGAACTGCTATCTCGTCGCCCCCGCCGCCGGTGAGGAGTGCGTGATCATCGACCCCGGCCACCAGGCCGCCGACGGCGTCGGGGAAGCGCTGAGGAAGCATCGGCTCAAGCCCGTCGCGGTCGTCCTGACCCACGGCCACATCGACCATGTGGCCTCGGTCGTCCCGGTGTGCGGCGCACACGACGTACCGGCCTGGATCCACCCGGCCGACCGGTACATGATGAGCGACCCCGAGAAGGCGCTCGGCCGCTCCATCGGCATGCCCCTGCTGGGCGAGCTGGCCGTGGGGGAGCCGGACGACGTCAGGGAGCTGGCCGACGGCTCCCGACTGGAGCTGGCGGGCCTGGAGTTCTCCGTCGCGCACGCGCCCGGCCATACCAAGGGGTCGGTGACGTTCCGGATGCCCGAGGCCGCGGACATCCCGCAGGTCCTGTTCTCCGGGGATCTGCTGTTCGCCGGCTCCATCGGACGCACCGACCTGCCCGGCGGTGACATGGCCGAGATGCTCGACTCGCTGGCCCGCGTGTGCCTGCCGCTCGACGACTCGACCGTGGTGCTGTCCGGCCACGGCCCCCAGACGACCATCGGCCGGGAGCGCGCCACCAACCCCTATCTGCGGCAGGTGGCGGCCGGCCCGGGAGCGGACGCGGACGCCGCTCCCCGACGAGGAATGTGACGAGAGACTCCGTGAGCACCTTCAAGGCCCCCAAGGGCACGTACGACCTGATCCCGCCGGACTCCGCGAAGTACCTGGCGGTCCGTGAGGCGATCGCCGCCCCGCTGCGCAACTCCGGCTACGGATACATCGAGACACCCGGCTTCGAGAACGTGGAGCTGTTCGCGCGCGGCGTCGGCGAGTCCACGGACATCGTGACCAAGGAGATGTACGCCTTCGAGACCAAGGGCGGCGACCGGCTCGCCCTGCGCCCCGAGGGCACCGCCTCCGTGCTGCGCGCCGCCCTGGAGGCCAACCTCCACAAGGCCGGCAACCTGCCCGTCAAGCTCTGGTACTCCGGCTCCTACTACCGCTACGAGCGCCCCCAGAAGGGCCGTTACCGCCACTTCTCCCAGGTGGGCGCGGAGGCGATCGGGGCCGAGGACCCGGCGCTGGACGCCGAACTGATCATCCTGGCCGACCAGGCGTACCGCTCGCTGGGCCTGAGCGGCTTCCGCATCCTGCTCAACAGCCTGGGCGACAAGGAGTGCCGTCCGGTGTACCGCGGCGCGCTGCAGGACTTCCTGCGCGGCCTGGACCTGGACGAGGACACCCTGCGCCGGGCGGAGATCAACCCGCTGCGCGTGCTGGACGACAAGCGGCCGGACGTCCAGAAGCAGCTCGCGGACGCCCCGCTGCTGCGCGACTACCTGTGCGACGCCTGCAAGGCGTACCACGAGGAGGTCCGCGAGCTGATCACCACGGCGGGCGTCTCCTTCGAGGACGACCCCCGGCTGGTGCGCGGTCTGGACTACTACACGCGCACCACCTTCGAGTTCGTCCACGACGGCCTGGGCTCGCAGTCCGCGGTGGGCGGCGGCGGCCGTTACGACGGGCTGTCGGAGATGATCGGCGGCCCCGCGCTGCCGTCCGTGGGCTGGGCGCTGGGCGTGGACCGCACCGTCCTGGCCCTGGAGGCCGAGGGCGTGGAGCTGCGGCTGCCCGCGTCCACCAGCGTGTTCGCCGTCCCGCTCGGCGAGGAGGCGCGGCGGGTGCTGTTCGGCAAGGTCACGGAACTGCGCCGGGTCGGCATCGCCGCCGACTTCTCCTACGGCCACAAGGGGCTCAAGGGCGCCATGAAGAGCGCCAACCGCAGCGGCGCCCGGTACACGCTCGTCGCCGGTGAGCGCGACCTCGCCGAGGGCGTGGTCCAGCTCAAGGACATGGACTCCGGCGAGCAGACGGCGATCGGCGTCAACGAGATCGTGGCGGAACTGGAGTCGCGGCTCGGCTGAGGCGGCCGGAACGCGGCGCCGGCCGTGCCGGCGGGCGCGGCGCCCCCACGCACGGGATCCGGCCGATTCCCCGGCCGGCCGAGCCGGGCGCCGGCTTCCGCCGGCGGGTTACGCGAGCCGGTGTCCGGTGGTCCGGTGCCCGGTGTCCGGTGCCCGGCGGCCGGCGAGGCCGCGCGGAGCGTCAACCCGGCGGCCGTCGATCCGCTCCGCCGGGCGAATTCCGGGCGCGGGCGCCGCACGCGCGCCCCGGCCGGGGCAGGGGCCGCCAGCGGCCGGGCAGCGGCCGGAACCGAACGTTCGGGGCCCGTCGTACGTATCCCCTGGTGTCCACCGGCCGGTGGACAGGGCCGTGGGTGCGGCACAATGGCCCTGACCGAAGCGGGCCCGACCCACTAGTGACGGAATCGGCGTGATGAGCAAGACGACAGTCAGGGACGTCTCCACCGAGCCCGACCCCGAGCCGGAGCACGCGGTGCGCGGACCGCGCACGGTGGGCGGCAGCCGCGCCTTCGCGCTGCTGCTGGTGATCACCGGGGCGGCCGGACTGCTCGCCGCCTGGATCATCACGATCGACAAGCAGAAGATCCTCGAGGGCAAGCTCAGCGGCAAGACCTTCACCCCGAGCTGCAGCATCAACCCGATCATCTCCTGCGGCAGCGTGATGGAGAGCAAGCAGGCCTCGGTCTTCGGGTTCCCCAACCCGCTGCTGGGCCTGGTCTGCTACGGCATCGTCATCTGCGTCGGCATGAGCCTGCTGGCCCGCGCGACCTTCCCGCGCTGGTACTGGCTGACCTTCAACTTCGGCACGCTCTTCGGCGTGTGCTTCGTCACCTGGCTGCAGTTCCAGTCGCTGTACCGGATCAACGCGCTGTGCCTGTGGTGCTCGCTGGCCTGGGTCGCCACGATCGTCATGTTCTGGTACGTCACCTCGTTCAACGTCCGCAACGACTTCCTGCCCGCGCCGCGCCCGGTGAAGAACTTCCTCTCCGAGTTCACCTGGGTCCTGCCGGTCACGCACTGCGGTGTGATCGTCATGCTGATCCTGACCCGCTGGGGCGCGACCCTCTGGGCCTGACGCCCCGGGACCGCGGGCCGGGCCGGGGCCCCGGCCCCGTTGTCAGTGGTGTGCCATAGGGTTTCAGCGTGGAGCCCGACCTGTTCACCGCCGCCGCCGAAGACCGCCAGGAGAAGGACCCGGCCGCGAGCCCCCTGGCGGTCCGCATGCGCCCGCGCACCCTCGACGAGGTGGTGGGCCAGCAGCACCTGCTCAAGCCCGGCTCGCCGCTGCGCCGGCTCGTCGGCGAGGGCGCGGGCGGACCGGCGGGACCCTCCTCGGTGATCCTGTGGGGCCCGCCCGGCACCGGCAAGACCACCCTGGCCTATGTCGTCTCCAAGGCCACCAACAAGCGCTTCGTGGAGCTGTCGGCGATCACCGCGGGCGTCAAGGAGGTCCGCGCGGTCATCGACGGCGCCCGCCGCGCCTCCGGCGGGTACGGCAAGGAGACCGTCCTCTTCCTCGACGAGATCCACCGCTTCAGCAAGGCCCAGCAGGACTCGCTGCTGCCCGCCGTCGAGAACCGCTGGGTGACCCTGATCGCGGCCACCACCGAGAACCCGTACTTCTCGGTGATCTCCCCGCTGCTGTCCCGCTCCCTGCTGCTCACCCTGGAACCGCTCACCGACGGCGACGTCCGCGGCCTGCTGCGCCGCGCCCTCACCGACGAGCGCGGCCTGAAGGGCACCGTCGCCCTCCCCGAGGACACCGAGGACCACCTGCTGCGCATCGCCGGCGGCGACGCCCGCCGGGCCCTGACCGCGCTGGAGGCCGCCGCCGGCGCGGCGCTCGACAAGGGCGAGACGGAGATCGGCCTGACCACGCTGGAGGAGACCGTCGACCGGGCCGCGGTGAAGTACGACCGCGACGGCGACCAGCACTACGACGTCGCCAGCGCCCTGATCAAGTCCATCCGCGGATCCGACGTCGACGCGGCGCTGCACTACCTGGCCCGGATGATCGAGGCGGGCGAGGACCCCCGCTTCATCGCCCGCCGGCTGATGATCTCCGCCAGCGAGGACATCGGTCTCGCCGACCCCAACGCGCTGCCCATCGCCGTCGCCGCCGCCCAGGCCGTCGCCATGATCGGCTTCCCCGAGGCCGCGCTCACCCTCAGCCACGCCACCATCGCCCTGGCCCTCGCCCCCAAGTCCAACTCGGCGACCACGGCGATCGGCGCCGCCCTGGAGGACGTGCGCAAGGGACTGGCCGGACCCGTGCCGCCCCATCTGCGCGACGGCCACTACAAGGGCGCCGCCAAGCTCGGCCACGCCCAGGGCTACGTCTACCCGCACGACCTGCCCGAGGGCATCGCCGCCCAGCAGTACGCCCCGGACGCCCTGAAGGACCGCGAGTACTATGCCCCGGGCCGGCACGGCGCCGAGGCGCGGTATGCCGACGCGGTCGAGTGGACCCGCAAGCACCTCGGGCGGAAGCGGCCCTGAGCACCCTGTAGACTGCTGCGAAGTGCTGCGTCCCGTGTCCGGCTCCGGTCGGCGCGTCAGAGCGGGACACCCAGCCGGACTCCGGCCCCCAGGGGCGGAATCCAGGAGCGTCGCGCACCGTCGATCGGTGTCGCGGGCAGCCCACCACCGCCCGGCCGAGCCGGGGCCGGTAGGTGGGCCACTCGCGTGCTGCACGTATGTGCCCAGACCAGGGGAGCGGCTGCCCGGCAGGTCCCACGCGGACCCGGCGGGTTTCCCCGGCTGCGGATGCGACCTCCCTCAACACTGACGAGCCGGAAACTAGGAAAAGGAAGACAGTGGCGAACCAGTCCCGCCCCAAGGTCAAGAAGTCGCGCGCCCTCGGTATCGCGCTGACCCCGAAGGCCGTCAAGTACTTCGAGGCCCGCCCCTACCCGCCGGGTGAGCACGGCCGCGGCCGCAAGCAGAACTCGGACTACAAGGTCCGTCTGCTCGAGAAGCAGCGTCTGCGCGCGCAGTACGACGTGTCCGAGCGCCAGCTCGTCCGCGCCTACGAGCGTGCCTCCAAGGTTCAGGGCAAGACCGGTGAGGCCCTGATCATCGAGCTCGAGCGCCGTCTCGACGCGCTGGTCCTGCGTTCGGGCATCGCCCGCACGATCTACCAGGCCCGCCAGATGGTCGTCCACGGCCACATCCAGGTCAACGGCCAGAAGGTCGACAAGCCGTCCTTCCGCGTGCGCCCCGACGACGTCGTCCAGGTCCGCGACCGCTCCAAGGACAAGACGCTCTTCCAGATCGCCCGTGAGGGTGGCTTCGCCCCCGAGGGCGAGACCCCGCGCTACCTCCAGGTGAACCTCAAGGCCCTGGCGTTCCGCCTGGACCGCGAGCCGAACCGCAAGGAGATCCCGGTGATCTGCGACGAGCAGCTCGTCGTCGAGTACTACGCCCGCTGATCACCGGCAGGCCGTAGCACCATCCCGGGTGAGCCCGCCGTCTCCCCGCCCCAGGGCGGGGAGACGGCGGGCTCACGCGTGTGCCCCGGTCCCCGCCGCGCGCGGGCGGTAATCCGGTACGGGGCTCCACCCCGGGCGCGATAGGCTCGGGGGACTGATTCTTTGGTTCCGATGTTCACTGCAGGTTCAGGGAGCGGGTGCGCACAGTGTCCGGTGGAGAGGTGGCCGGGATCCTGGTGGCCGTGTTCTGGGCGATCCTGGTCTCCTTCCTCGCCGTGGTGCTGGCGAGGCTGGCCCGGACGCTCAAGGCGACCACCCGGCTCGTGGCGGAGGTGACCGACCAGGCGGTGCCGCTGCTGGCGGACGCCTCACAGGCGGTGCGCTCCGCGCAGACCCAGATCGACCGCGTCGACGCGATCGCCTCCGACGTGCAGGAGGTCACCTCCAACGCCTCGGCGCTGTCGACCACCGTGGCCTCCACCTTCGGCGGCCCCCTGGTCAAGGTCGCCGCCTTCGGCTACGGCGTGCGCCGGGCCCTCGGCGCCCGCAAGGCGGAGGACGTGCCCGCCGGAACCTCCAGGCGTACCGTGATCGTGGGCCGCACCGTCCCGGCCGCCCGGCGGGGGAAGCGGAACAACCGGGAGAAGTAAGGACTAGCGATGTTCCGCCGTACGTTCTGGTTCGGCACCGGTGTCGCCGCCGGTGTCTGGGCCACCACCAAAGTCAACCGCAAACTGCGGCAGCTGACCCCCGAGTCCCTCGCCGTGACCGCGGCGAACAAGGCGCTCGAGGCGGGTCACCGCATCAAGGACCGCGCGGTGGGCTTCGCGGTCGACGTCCGTGACCACATGGCCCAGCGGGAGGCCGAACTCGGCGACGCGCTCGGCATCGGCGCCCCCGCCGACCGCGAACTCCCGGCGCCCCGGCGGTACACCGCCATCGAGAACCGCACCAGCCCGAAGTACGCCGGTGACCCGACGTACCAGACGCACTCGTACAACCGGAATGAGGACCACTGATGGAGTCGGCTGAGATCCGCCGCCGCTGGCTGAGCTTCTTCGAGGAGCGCGGGCACACCGTCGTCCCTTCGGCGTCGCTCATCGCGGACGACCCGACTCTGCTGCTCGTCCCGGCCGGCATGGTGCCCTTCAAGCCCTACTTCCTGGGCGAGGTCAAGCCGCCCTTCCCGCGCGCCACCAGCGTGCAGAAGTGCGTGCGCACCCCCGACATCGAAGAGGTCGGCAAGACCACGCGGCACGGCACGTTCTTCCAGATGTGCGGCAACTTCTCCTTCGGCGACTACTTCAAGGAAGGCGCCATCAAGCTCGCCTGGGAGCTGCTCACCACGCCCCAGGACAAGGGCGGTTACGGCCTCGATCCGGACCGTCTGTGGATCACCGTCTACAAGGACGACGACGAGGCCGAGCAGATCTGGCGCGACGTCGTGGGCGTCCCGGCCGAGCGCATCCAGCGCCTGGGCATGAAGGACAACTTCTGGTCCATGGGCGTCCCCGGACCCTGCGGCCCCTGCTCCGAGATCAACTACGACCGCGGCCCGGAGTTCGGCGCCGAGGGCGGCCCCGCCGTCAACGACGAGCGGTACGTGGAGATCTGGAACCTCGTCTTCATGCAGTACGAGCGCGGCGAGGGCACAGGCAAGGACAACTTCGAGATCCTCGGCGAACTGCCGAGCAAGAACATCGACACCGGCTTGGGCCTCGAGCGGCTCGCCATGATTCTGCAGGGCGTGCAGAACATGTACGAGATCGACACCTCCATGGCCGTCATCGACAAGGCCACCGAGCTGACCGGTGTGGCCTACGGCGACGCCCACGCCTCGGACGTCTCGCTGCGCGTGGTCACCGACCACATGCGCACCGCCACCATGCTCATCGGCGACGGCGTCACCCCGGGCAACGAGGGCCGCGGCTACGTGCTGCGCCGCATCATGCGCCGCGCCATCCGCAACATGCGCCTGCTCGGCGCCACCGGCCCGGTCGTCAAGGACCTGATCGACGTCGTCATCGGCATGATGGGGCAGCAGTACCCGGAGCTGGTCACCGACCGCGAGCGCATCGAGAAGGTCGCCCTCGCCGAGGAGAACGCCTTCCTCAAGACGCTGAAGGCCGGCACCAACATCCTGGACACCGCCGTCAGCGAGACCAAGGCCGCCGGCGGCACGGTCCTGTCCGGCGACAAGGCCTTCCTGCTGCACGACACCTGGGGTTTCCCGATCGACCTCACCCTGGAGATGGCCGCCGAGCAGGGGCTGTCCGTGGACGAGGAGGGCTTCCGCCGCCTGATGAAGGAGCAGCGGGAGCGCGCCAAGGCCGACGCCCAGGCCAAGAAGACCGGCCACGCCGACCTCGGCGCCTACCGGCAGATCGCCGACGCCGCCGGTGCCACCGACTTCATCGGCTACACCGACACCGAGGGCGAGTCGACCGTCGTCGGCCTGCTGGTCGACGGCGTCCCCTCGCCGGCCGCCACCGAGGGCGACGAGGTCGAGGTCGTCCTGGACCGCACCCCGTTCTACGCCGAGGGCGGCGGCCAGATCGGCGACACCGGCCGCATCAGGACCGACACCGGTGCCGTCATCGAGGTCCGCGACTGCCAGAAGCCGGTCCCGGGCGTCTACGTCCACAAGGGCGTCGTCCAGGTCGGCGAGGTGACCGTGGGCGCCAAGGCGCACGCCTCGATCGACGTCCGCCGCCGCAAGGCCATCGCCCGCGCCCACTCGGCCACGCACCTGACCCACCAGGCGCTGCGCGACGCCCTCGGTCCCACGGCCGCGCAGGCCGGGTCCGAGAACCAGCCCGGCCGCTTCCGCTTCGACTTCGGCTCCCCGTCCGCCGTGCCGGCGTCCGTGATGACCGACGTGGAGCAGAAGATCAACGAGGTGCTCGCCCGCGACCTGGACGTGCGCGCCGACGTCATGGGCATCGACGAGGCCCGCAAGCAGGGGGCCATCGCCGAGTTCGGCGAGAAGTACGGCGAGCGCGTCCGGGTCGTGACCATCGGCGACTTCTCCAAGGAACTGTGCGGCGGCACGCACGTGCACAACACCGCCCAGCTGGGCCTGGTGAAGCTGCTCGGCGAGTCCTCGATCGGCTCCGGCGTGCGCCGGATCGAGGCCCTGGTCGGCGTCGACGCCTACAACTTCCTCGCCCGCGAGCACACGGTCGTCAACCAGCTGACCGAGCTGCTCAAGGGACGCGCGGAGGAGCTGCCGGAGAAGGTCTCCGCCATGCTCGGCAAGCTGAAGGACGCCGAGAAGGAGATCGAGAAGTTCCGCGCCGAGAAGGTGCTGCAGGCCGCCGCCGGTCTCGCCGAGTCCGCCCGGGACGTACGGGGCGTGGCCGTGGTCACCGGTCAGGTGCCGGACGGCACCACGCCGGACGACCTGCGCCGGCTGGTGCTCGACGTGCGCGGCCGCATCCAGGGCGGACGGGCCGCGGTGGTGGCCCTGTTCACGGTCACCGGCGGCAAGCCGCTCACCGTGATCGCCACCAACGAGGCCGCCCGCGAGCGTGGTCTGAAGGCCGGCGACCTGGTGCGCACGGCCGCCAAGACCCTCGGCGGCGGCGGTGGCGGCAAGCCGGACGTCGCCCAGGGCGGCGGCCAGAACCCGGCCGCCGTCGGCGAGGCCGCGCAGGCCGTGGAGCGCCTGGTCGCCGAGACCGCCAAGTGACGGCCCGGTAGGGACCGGTAAGGAAACGGTGCAGATGCGCAGAGGACGCCGGCTCGCGATCGACGTCGGGGACGCCCGGATCGGGGTCGCCTCGTGCGACCCCGACGGGATCCTCGCCACCCCGGTGGAGACCGTCCCCGGGCGCGACGTCCCGGCCGCCCACCGCAGACTGCGGCAGCTCGTGGAGGAGTACGAGCCGATCGAGGTCGTCGTGGGTCTCCCGCGCTCCCTGAAGGGGGGCGAGGGGCCCGCGGCGGTGAAGGTCCGCGCCTTCGCCGGTGAACTCGCCAAGGGCATCGCGCCGGTGCCGGTCCGCCTGGTGGACGAGCGCATGACGACGGTGACGGCCGGTCAGGGGCTGCGCGCCTCCGGGCTGTCGTCCCGGAAGGGACGCTCCGTGATCGACCAGGCCGCCGCCGTCATCATCCTGCAGCAAGCCCTGGAATCCGAACGGGTGTCAGATAAACCACCCGGTGAGGGCGTCGAAGTGGTCATCTGATCGCGATACGGTAACGTTCCGCGCGATGCGGCGGCGTTCGAACAGCCGGCGCACAGCAAGAGGCGGGACGGGAGCCGGGTGCACGCCGCGTGACCGCCGCCTCGCGGCTCTAGGGGATCGATGACTGAGTATGGCCGGGGCCCAGGCTCCGAACCGTGGCATCCGGAGGACCCGTTGTACGGGGACGGCGGATGGAGAGGACAGCAGGCCCACGAAGGCCCGCAGTCCTCCTACGGCCGGCCGCAGCAGCATCCCCAGCAGCCGCAGCAGGCGCCGCACGGCGAGTGGGGCCACCAGCAGCAGCCCGGCTACGGCGGCGGATACCCGTCCTACGACGACCAGGGCCACCAGCAGCAGCCCCAGCCCTACGGCCAGGGCCACCAGCAGCCCCAGCCCTACGGCCAGGGCCACCAGCAGTACGACCAGCACTACGCCGGCGGGCAGCAGCAGCACTACCCGCAGGGCGGCTGGGACAGCACCGGGGCGCAGCCGCAGGTCCCGTACCCGGCGGACCCCGCCGACCCCTACGGCGGGCCGGCCGACTCCTACGGCACCGGGCAGCCGGACTTCTACGGCACGCCGGACGCCTACCCGCCGCCCGAACCGCCGGCCCGCAGGAAGGCCGAGCCCGAGCCGCGGCCCGACTGGGACCCGGAGCCGGCGTCCGGCGGGGACGACCACCCCTTCTTCGCGGACGGCGACGACGAGGGCGACGACACGCCCGGCGCCGGCGACCCCGGCAACGGCCGCGGGCCCGGCGACCGCAGGGGCCGGGGCGGCGAGGGCAGGAGCGGCAGGAAGGGCGCGGGCGGCAAGGGGAAGAGCGGCAAGAAGCGCCGCAACGGCTGCGCCTGCCTGGTCGTCGTGCTGGTCTTCGGCGGCGGTGTGGCCGGTGCCGGCTACTACGGATACACGTTCTACCAAAATCGTTTCGGCGCGGCCCCCGACTACACGGGCAACGGCACCGCCGAGACGGTGGCCGTCGAGATCCCCCAGGGCGCCGGCGGGTACGACATCGGCCGGGCGCTGAAGAAGGCGGGCGTCGTCAAGAGCGTCGACGCGTTCGTGGCCGCGCAGTCGCAGAACCCCCAGGGCAAGCAGATCCAGGCGGGCGCGTACCTGCTCAAGAAGGAGATGTCCGCGGCGAGCGCCGTGACGCTCATGCTCGACCCCCGCAGCCAGAGCAATGTGCTGGTCAGACCGGGCGAGCGCAACGCGCAGGTGTACGCGGCGATCGACAAGCAGCTCGATCTCGCGGGCGGCACCACCAAGAAGACCGCCGCCAAGGAGTACAAGAGCCTCGGCCTGCCCGCCTGGGCGAACGACAACCGCAACATCATCGACCCGCTCGAGGGCTTCCTGTACCCGGGCACCTATCCCGCGGCCAAGGGCATGAAGCCCGAGGCGGTGCTCAAGCAGATGGTGGTCCAGGCCTCCCAGGCCTACGCCCGCTACGACCTCGCCGCCAAGGCCAAGGGGCTCGGCCTCGCGAACCCGCTCCAGGTCGTCACCGTGGCCAGCCTCGTCCAGGCCGAGGGCAAGACGCACGACGACTTCCGCAAGATGGCGGAGGTGGTCTACAACCGCCTCAAGCCCACCAACACCGAGACCAACCAGCTGCTGCAGTTCGACTCGACCTTCAACTACCTGAAGGGCGAGAGCAAGATCCACATCAGCGAGAAGGAAATCAACAGCAACAAGAACCCGTATAACACCTACACCAACAAGGGCCTGCCGCCGGGACCGATCGGCAACCCGGGCGAGGAGGCGCTGCGGGCCGCCCTGAACCCCACGGACGAGGGCTGGATCTACTTCGTGGCGACCGACGGCATGAACAAGACCGAGTTCGCCCGGACCTACGCCGAATTCCAGAAGCTCAAGGACAAGTTCAATGCCAGCTCGGGCAACTGACGCCCGCCGGGCCGCCGTGCTCGGCTCGCCCATCGCCCACTCCCTTTCCCCGGTGCTGCACCGCGCGGCCTACCGGGAACTGGGGCTGACGGACTGGACGTACGACCGGTTCGAGATCGACGAGGCGGCGCTGCCCGGCTTCGTCGAGGGGCTCGGGCCGGAGTGGGCGGGGCTGTCGCTGACGATGCCGCTGAAGCGGGCCGTCATCCCGCTGCTGGACGAGGTGAGCGAGACCGCGGCCTTGGTGGAGGCGGTCAACACCGTGGTCCTCACCGAGGACGGCCGGCGCCTGGGCGACAACACCGACGTGCCCGGCATGGTGGCCGCGCTGCGCGAGCACGGCATCGAAGAGGTCCCGTCCGCCGCGATCCTCGGGGCCGGCGCCACCGCCTCCTCGGCCCTGGCCGCCCTCGCCCGGGTGTGCACCGGCGAGGTCGTCGCCTACGTCCGCAGCGAGGCCCGGGCCGCCGAGATGCGGCAGTGGGGCGAGCGGCTGGACGTGGACGTCCGCACCGCCGACTGGTCGGAGGCCGCGCGGGCCCTCACGGCCCCCCTGGTGATCGCCACCACCCCCGCGGGCACCACGGACGCCCTGGCCGGCGCCGTACCCGAGCGCCCCGCGACCCTCTTCGACGTGCTCTACGACCCCTGGCCCACCGCCCTCGCGGCCCGCTGGTCCATGGCCGGCGGCGCCGTCGTCAGCGGCCTGGACCTCCTGGTCCACCAGGCCGTCCTCCAGGTCGAGTCGATGACCGGACGCGCCCCGGCACCGCTGGAGGCCATGCGCAAGGCCGGAGAGCGCGCCCTCGCCTCCCGTCGGGCCTGACCGGCCGGCCGGTGCCGCGCCCGTCCGACTGATGGACCGGCGGCCGGACACCGTGGGCGGACGTGGGAGGATCGTAGGGAGGCGGGCCGGGGTCGCGCACCCGGCGGAGCCGTCACCACGCGCGAGGGCGCGCGTACGCAGGGCAGTACGAGGGCGCGAACACTGAGGAGCACCGTTGAGCAGGTTGCGCTGGCTGACCGCGGGGGAGTCCCACGGACCCGCACTCGTCGCCACGCTGGAGGGCCTTCCCGCCGGCGTGCCGATCACCACGGAGATGGTGGCGGACCACCTGGCACGGCGGCGCCTGGGCTATGGGCGCGGCGCCCGCATGAAGTTCGAGCGCGACGAGGTGACCTTCCTCGGCGGTGTCCGGCACGGGCTCACGCTCGGCTCGCCGGTGGCGGTCATGGTGGGCAACACCGAGTGGCCCAAGTGGGAGCAGGTCATGGCGGCCGACCCGGTCGACCCGGAGATCCTGGCCGGTCTGGCCCGCAACGCCCCGCTGACCCGCCCCCGCCCCGGCCACGCGGACCTCGCCGGCATGCAGAAGTACGGTTTCGACGAGGCCCGGCCGGTCCTGGAGCGCGCGTCGGCGCGCGAGACGGCGGCCCGGGTGGCGCTGGGCGCGGTGGCGCGGTCGTACCTGAAGGAGACGACGGGCGTCGAGATCGTCTCCCATGTCGTGGAGCTGTGCTCGGTGAAGGCCCCGCGGGGCGTGTACCCGACGCCGGCCGACGTGGAGAGGCTGGACGCCGACCCGCTGCGCTGCCTGGACGCGGACGCCTCCAAGGCGATGGTCGCGGAGGTCGACCAGGCCCACAAGGACGGCGACACCCTCGGCGGCGTGGTCGAGGTGCTGGCGTACGGGGTTCCGGTCGGCCTGGGCTCGCACGTGCACTGGGACCGCAGGCTGGACGCCCGGCTGGCCGGTGCGCTCATGGGCATCCAGGCGATCAAGGGCGTGGAGATCGGCGACGGCTTCGAGCTGGCGCGGGTGCCCGGCTCCCAGGCGCACGACGAGATCGTGGGCACCGCCGAGGGCATCCGGCGCGTCTCGGGCCGCTCCGGCGGCACCGAGGGCGGTCTGAGCACCGGTGAGCTGCTGCGGGTGCGGGCCGCGATGAAGCCGATCGCGACCGTGCCGCGGGCCCTGCGGACGGTGGACGTCGCCACCGGCGAGGCGGCGCAGGCGCACCACCAGCGCTCCGACGTCTCGGCGGTCCCGGCCGCCGGGATCGTCGCCGAGGCCATGGTGGCCCTCGTGCTCGCGGACGCGGTGGCGGAGAAGTTCGGCGGCGACAGCGTCACCGAGACCCGCCGCAACGTGCGGTCCTACCTCGACCACCTGGCCATCCGGTGAGCGCCGTGCCGGTCGTCGTCCTGATCGGCCCGATGGGCGTGGGCAAGTCCACCGTCGGGCGGATGCTGGCCGACCGCCTCGGCGTCGGCTACCGGGACACCGACGACGACATCGTGGCCGCACAGGGCCGGTCCATCGCCGAGATCTTCGTCGACGACGGCGAGCCCGCCTTCCGCGCCGCGGAGAAGGAGGCGGTGCGGGCCGCGCTCGCCGGGCACGACGGCGTCCTCTCCCTGGGCGGCGGCGCGATCCTCGACGCCGGCACCCGCGCCCTGCTCGCCGGACAGCGCGTGGTGTACCTCTCGATGGACGTCGAGGAGGCCGTCCGGCGGACCGGGCTGAACGTCGCCCGGCCGCTGCTCGCGGTCAACCCGCGCAAGCAGTGGCGCGAGCTGATGGAGGCCCGCCGGCACCTGTACGAGGAGACCGCGACCGCGGTGGTGGCCACCGACGGCCGTACCCCCGAGGAAGTCACCCGAGCCGTCCTTGACGCACTGGAGTTGAAGGAAGCATGAGTGAGGCTGTGACCCGGATCCACGTCGGCGGCACCGCGGGCACCGCACCGTACGACGTCCTGATCGGCCGTCAGCTCCTCGGCGAGCTGGGCGGGTTGATCGGAGACCGGGCCAAGCGGGTCGCGGTGGTGCACCCCGAGGCGCTCACCGGGACCGGCGAGGCGCTCCGCGCCGACCTGGCCGGGCAGGGCTACCAGGCCGTCGCCATCCAGGTGCCCAACGCGGAGGAGGCCAAGACCGCCGAGGTCGCCGCCTACTGCTGGAAGGCCCTCGGCCAGTCCGGGTTCACCCGCACCGACGTCATCGTCGGCGTGGGCGGCGGCGCGACCACCGACCTGGCCGGCTTCGTGGCGGCGACCTGGCTGCGCGGGGTGCGCTGGATCGCCGTACCGACCACGGTCCTGGCCATGGTCGACGCGGCCGTCGGCGGCAAGACCGGCATCAACACCGCCGAGGGCAAGAACCTCGTCGGCGCCTTCCACCCGCCCGCGGGCGTGCTGTGCGACCTGGCCGCACTGGACTCGCTGCCGGTCAACGACTACGTCTCCGGCCTCGCGGAGGTCATCAAGGCCGGCTTCATCGCCGACCCGGTGATCCTGGACCTGATCGAGTCCGACCCCGGGGCCGCCCGCACCCCGGCCGGACCGCACACCGCCGAGCTGATCGAGCGCTCGATCCGGGTCAAGGCCGAGGTCGTCTCCGCCGACCTGAAGGAGTCGGGCCTGAGGGAGATCCTCAACTACGGCCACACGCTCGGGCACGCCATCGAGAAGAACGAGCGCTACAAGTGGCGGCACGGCGCCGCCGTCTCGGTCGGCATGCACTTCGCCGCCGAGCTGGGCCGCCTGGCGGGCCGGCTGGACGACGCCACGGCCGACCGCCACCGCACGGTCCTGGAATCGGTCGGCCTCCCCCTGCACTACCGCCACGACCAGTGGCCCAGGCTGCTGGAGACCATGAAGGTCGACAAGAAGTCCCGCGGCGACCTGCTGCGCTTCGTCGTCCTGGACGGCCTGGCCAAGCCCACCGTTCTGGAGGGCCCCGACCCGGCCGTGCTGCTCGCCGCCTACGGCGAGGTCGGGCAGTAGTACCTCAGGCTGGGCAGTAGCACCTGAGGCGGGCCAGTAGCACCTGAGGCGGGCCAGTAGCACCTGAGGCGGGGCAGCAGCACCGGAGGCGGGGGCGGGAGCGCCTCCGGGGCCGGGGGACGCCGCCGCCTCCGGCCGGTCCCGTCGCGCGGGCACTTCCGGCAGCCCCGGGCCGTTCACCGGTGGGCGGCCGGGGACGGTACCGTTCGGTGGGCGCCGGGCTCCCGAGTCCGCCGCCCACCGCGATCGCCTGGTGAACGCGGTCGCCTGGTGGACCGGATGAACCGGACAGACGAGACGGAGTGGCACCGGATGCAGCACGCAGTGGGTTCTCCGCTGCCGCCGCCCCATCAGCCGGGGCAGGGACCGGCCGCCGGCTGGTCGCCGGCCGCACAGCACCCGGGTCCGCACCACCCGGGCGCCCAGCAGGGTCCCGCCCCCGTTCCGCCGCCGCCCGCGGCCCCCGGGCACCCGGGCCCGCCGCCCGGGCCGCACCCCTCCGCCCCACCGCCGCCGCCCGCCGTACCGGCCCCGCCCGCCGTACCGGCCCCGCCCGCGGCGCCCCTTCCGCCGCCCGCCGCCCCGGCCGCGCCCGGCCCCGAGGCCACCGGGCACGTACGGCTGCCACCGGGCGGCCCGGTCGCCGTGCCCAGCCCGCCCCCGGCGCAGACGGTCCCCGACGCGGCCACCACCACCCTCGCGGTGCTGCTGATCGGGCCGGCGGGCGCGGGCAAGACCAGCGTCGCCAGATACTGGGCGGACCACCGCCGGGTCCCCACCGCGCACATCAGCCTGGACGACGTGCGCGAGTGGGTCCGCTCCGGCTTCGCCGACCCGCAGTCGGGGTGGAACGACCACTCCGAGGCGCAGTACCGGCTGGCCCGCCGCACCTGCGGCTTCGCCGCGCGGAACTTCCTCGCCAACGGCATCTCCTGCATCCTCGACGACGCCGTCTTCCCGGACCGCCCCGTCGTCGGCCTCGGCGGCTGGAAGCGTCATGTGGGGCCCGGCCTGCTCCCGGTCGTCCTGCTGCCCGGACTGGACGTCGTCCTGGAGCGCAACGCCGAGCGCACCGGCAACCGCCGCCTCGGCGACGAGGAGGTCGCCCGCATCCACGGCCGCATGGCCGGCTGGTACGGCTCCGGGCTGCCCATCATCGACAACTCCCAGCTCGACGTCCCGGCCACCGCCCGGGTCCTGGACGAGGTGCTCTCCCGGGCGATGGCCAGCCCGCCGAACTGGTAGTCCCGCGTCGCCGCGGCCGGGGCGGACCGTGCCGCTCCGGCCGCTCCCAGCAGGAGCGGAACCCCTCGCAGACCCACTCGGCCCCTCCCGAACGGCGATCTCGGCCCCGCGCTCTTACGCTCGGGTCATGTCAGAGGTGTACGCGGCCCGCCGAACCCGTCTACGGGAGCGCTGCAACGCGGGCGGCAGCGCAGCGGCGCTCGTGACTCGTCCCGCCAATGTGCGGTACCTGGCGGGCGCGGCCCCGCAGGGTGCCGTCCTGCTCCTCGGAAAGCGCGAGGACCTCCTGGTGTGCCAGAGCCCACCCGACGACCGGCCGCACGAGGGGCGGCCCGACGAGGCGCTGGGGGTGCGGGTGCTGCCCCAGCCGGGCGGCGACCCCGCCGTCGCCGCCGCCGGGCTCGCGAAAGCCCAGGGCGCCGACTCGCTCGCCCTGGAGGAACACCACCTCACGGTGGCCCGGCACCGCGCCCTCGCCTCGGTGGCCCCCGGGCTGCGGCTGGCCGACCTCGGCAGCGCGGTCGAGCAGCTCAGGGTCGTCAAGGACGAGGAGGAGATCTCCTGCCTGAGAATCGGCGCCGAGATCGCCGACCAGGCCCTGGGCGAACTCCTGGAGTCCATCCTCGTCGGCCGCACCGAGCGCCATCTCGCCCTCGAGCTGGAGCGGCGCCTGGTCGACCACGGCGCCGACGGCCCGGCCTTCCCCACCTCGGTGGCCACCGGCCCGAACTCCGGCCGGCGCGGCCACCGCCCGACCGACCGCCGGGTCGAGGAGGGCGACTTCCTCTCCGTGTGCCTGGGCGCCGCCTACCGCGGCTACCGCTGCGAGATCGGCCGCACCTTCGTGATCGGCACGTCCCCCGCGGACTGGCAGATCCAGCTCTACGACCTGGTCTTCGCAGCCCAGCGCGCCGGCCGGGAGGCGCTGGCCCCCGGCGCCGCCTACCGCGACGTGGACCACGCGGCACGGCTGGTACTGGACTCGGCCGGGTACGGCGAGGGGCTGCAGCCGCTCACCGGGCACGGCGTGGGACTCGAAATCGACGAGGACCCGCAGTTGGCCCCCGCGGCCATGGGTAAACTGGACGCTTGCGTGCCGGTCACCGTCGAACCGGGGGTCCACCTCCCGGGCCGGGGCGGTGTCCGGATCGATGACACGCTCGTCGTACGCCCCGAGGCGGACGGCGGACCCGAGCTACTCACCATCACGACCAAGGAGCTGCTCGCGTTGTAGGCGCGTGCCCCGGGGTCGTCCACGTAAGTCCAGGAGATTGAAGCAACCGTGGCTTCCACGAACGACCTCAAGAACGGCATGGTGCTCAAGCTCGAAGGCGGCCAGCTCTGGTCCGTCGTCGAGTTCCAGCACGTCAAGCCCGGCAAGGGCCCGGCCTTCGTGCGCACCAAGCTCAAGAACGTGCTCTCCGGCAAGGTCGTCGACAAGACCTTCAACGCCGGCGTCAAGGTCGAGACGGCCACCGTCGACAAGCGTGACATGCAGTTCTCCTACATGGACGGCGAGTACTTCGTCTTCATGGACATGGAGACCTACGACCAGCTGCACATCGACCGCAAGGCCGTCGGCGACGCCGCGAACTTCCTGGTCGAGGGCTTCACCGCGACCGTCGCGCAGCACGAGGGCGAGGTGCTCTTCGTCGAGCTGCCGGCCGCCGTCGAGCTGACCATCGCCGAGACCGAGCCCGGCGTGCAGGGCGACCGCTCCACCGGCGGCACCAAGCCCGCCACCCTGGAGACCGGCCACCAGATCCAGGTCCCGCTCTTCATCACCACCGGTGAGAAGATCAAGGTCGACACCCGTACCAGCGACTACCTCGGCCGGGTGAACAGCTAACCGTGGCCGCCCGTAACACGGCCCGCAAGCGCGCCTTCCAGATCCTCTTCGAGGGCGACCAGCGCGGCGCCGACGTCCTCACGGTCCTCGCGGACTGGATCCGGCACGCGCGGACCGACACCCGGCAGCCGCCGGTGAGCGAGTACACGATGCAGCTCGTCGAGGGGTACGCCGAGCACGCGACCAGGATCGACGAGCTGATCGCACAGTACGCCGTCGGCTGGACGCTGGACCGGATGCCGGTCGTCGACCGCAACATCCTGCGGCTGGGCGCCTACGAGCTGATCTGGGAGGACGAGACCCCGGACGCCGTCGTGCTGGACGAGATGGTGCAGCTGGCGAAGGAGTTCTCCACGGACGAGTCGCCCTCGTTCGTCAACGGGCTGCTCGGCCGGCTGAAGGACCTCAAGCCCTCCCTCCGGCGCGAAACGGACGGCGGGGCGCGGCAGGGCCGCGAGGCCTGAGGCGGGGGCGTACGCGAGGACGGACGCCCACCACGCCGGGACAGGACGCCGAGGGGCCCGCAGCGCCGCTGCGGGCCCCTCGGCGTCCTCGTGCTCCCCGGGTGCCTCCGGGGCGGTTCAGGGCCGCAGACGGCCGCCGGGGTGGCCGGAACGGTGAAGTTCCGGCCACCCCGGCGGCACGTTTCTGCTCGGATTGGGCCAGGCCCGCGGGCCCGTCAGGCCTCCTCGTGGGACGCCACCGCACGGCGCGCGTCCGCGTCCAGCACACCCCAGCTGATCAGCTGCTCGGTGAGGACCGAGGGCGACTGGTCGTAGATGACGGCGAGTGTGCGCAGGTCGTCCTGGCGGATGGAGAGCACCTTGCCGTTGTAGTCACCGCGCTGCGACTGGATCGTCGCCGCGTAGCGCTGCAGCGGGCCCGCCTTCTCGGCCGGCACCGTGGCCAGCCGCTCCAGGTCCAGGACCAGCTTCGGCGGCGGCTCGGCGGCACCGCCGGGCGTGGTGCCCGGCAGCAGCTCCTGCACGGGGACTCCGTAGAAATCCGCCAGCTCGGCGAGGCGCTGCACGGTCACGGCACGGTCGCCGCGCTCGTAAGAGCCGACCACGACCGCCTTCCAGCGTCCCTGGCTCTTCTCCTCGACACCGTGGAGGGAAAGGCCCTGCTGGGTGCGGATCGCCCGGAGCTTGGCCCCGAGCTGTTTGGCGTATTCGCTGGACATATAGCTCCCCGGCACTGTGTCGACGCGGGTTGAACCGCGCGGCTGGTAACTCACTGTGAGGTTACGCAGCGTTACTCTGCTGCGTCAAGCCGAACGGTCCGCCCCGCCTCTTCCGCGAAGCCCGCGCCCGGCCGGCCCCAGGGGGGTGAACGGGGCCATCCGCGGCACCTGCTACCGTGGATGGCGCAATTCCGACGTCCTTTAAGGTCCGTCCCGTGAGGCGGAGAAGGAGGTCCGTTTTTAATGGACACGCACGCCGACACCCAGGCGTCCGATGCCAGGCCCGTCCTCGAGGGGCCGGACATCGCGCGGGTACTGACCCGCATCGCCCACGAGATCGTCGAACGCGCCAAGGGCGCCGACGACGTGGTGCTCCTCGGCATTCCCACCCGCGGCGTCTTCCTCGCCCAGCGGCTCGCCGTCAAGCTCCAGCAGATCACCGAGCGCAAGGTCCCCTGCGGCTCGCTCGACATCACCATGTACCGCGACGACCTGCGCATGCACCCGCCGCGTGCGCTGGCCCGCACCGAGATCCCCGGTGACGGCATCGACGGGCGCCTGGTCGTCCTCGTCGACGACGTGCTCTTCTCCGGCCGCACCATCCGCGCCGCCCTCGACGCCCTGAACGACATCGGGCGCCCCCGCGCGGTGCAGCTCGCGGTCCTCGTCGACCGCGGCCACCGCGAACTGCCCATCCGTGCCGACTACGTGGGCAAGAACCTCCCCACGTCGCTGCGGGAGACGGTCAAGGTGCAGCTCGCCGAGGAGGACGGCCGCGACACCGTGCTGCTCGGCGCCAAGCCGGACGCCCCGGGCGCGCGGCAGCCGTAGCCGCCGCGCGCGTACCCCCGGCCGTACCTCCCCGCCGTACGTCCCCCGCGTGCGCCCCGGCGCGCCCGGACGCGCCCCCGGGGGCACCACCGGCCCCCTCTCCTGCCACTGAACTGCCTTACGGAGCCTGACAGATGCAGCGTCATCTCATCTCGGCCGCCGACCTCACCCGCGACGACGCCGTCCTGATCCTCGACACCGCCGAGGAGATGGCCCGGGTCGCCGACCGGCCGATCAAGAAGCTGCCGACCCTGCGCGGCCGCACCGTCGTCAACCTCTTCTTCGAGGACTCCACCCGCACCCGGATCTCCTTCGAGGCCGCGGAGAAGCGGCTGTCCGCCGACGTCATCAACTTCACCGCCAAGGGATCGTCGGTGTCCAAGGGGGAGTCCCTCAAGGACACCGCCCAGACCCTCGAGGCCATGGGAGTCGACGCCGTGGTCATCCGGCACGGCGCCTCCGGCGCCCCCTACCGGCTGGCCAACTCCGGCTGGATCGACGCCGCCGTCATCAACGCCGGCGACGGCACCCACCAGCACCCCACCCAGGCCCTGCTCGACGCCTTCACCATGCGCCGCCGGCTGACCGGCCGGGACGCGGGCCTCGGCCGGGACCTGTCCGGCAGGCGCATCACGATCGTCGGCGACGTGCTGCACAGCCGGGTCGCCCGCTCCAACGTCGACCTGCTGCACACCCTGGGCGCCGACGTCACCCTCGTCGCCCCGCCCACCCTGCTCCCGGTCGGCGTGGAGTCCTGGCCCTGCGAGGTGTCGTACGACCTCGACGCCACGCTGCCCAAGGCCGACGCGGTGATGATGCTGCGCGTCCAGCGCGAACGGATGAACGCCGCGTTCTTCCCCACCGAGCGCGAGTACTCCCGGCGCTACGGCCTCGACGCCGACCGCATGGCGCGGATGCCCGAGCACGCCATCGTGATGCACCCCGGCCCGATGGTCCGCGGCATGGAGATCACCGCCGAGGTCGCCGACTCCGCCCGCTGCACCGCCGTCGAGCAGGTCACCAACGGCGTCTCCATCCGGATGGCCGTGCTCTACCTGCTGCTCGGCGGCGCCGTCTTCGACGCGAGGAACGTCCCCGCCGCCACCCCCGCCCGCATCACCGAGGAGAAGTGACCCCACCCATGAGCAAGACCCTGATCCGTGGTGCGAAGGTGCTCGGCGGCGAGCCGCTGGACGTGCTGATCGACGGCGAGACCGTCGCGGCGGTCGGCACCGGACTGAGCGCCGAGGGCGCCGAGGTCGTCGAGGCCGCCGGCAAGGTGCTCCTGCCGGGCCTGGTCGACCTGCACACCCATCTGCGCGAGCCGGGCCGCGAGGACTCCGAGACCGTCCTCACCGGCACCCGCGCCGCCGCCTCCGGCGGCTACACCGTCGTGTTCGCCATGGCCAACACCTTCCCGGTCGCGGACACCGCCGGCGTGGTCGAGCAGGTCTGGCGGCTCGGCAAGGAACACGGCTACTGCGACGTGCAGCCCATCGGCGCCGTCACCGTCGGCCTGGAGGGCAGGAAGCTCGCCGAGCTCGGCGCCATGCACGAGTCGGCCGCCGGGGTCACCGTCTTCTCCGACGACGGCAAGTGCGTCGACGACGCGGTGATCATGCGCCGCGCCCTGGAGTACGTGAAGGCCTTCGGCGGCGTGGTCGCCCAGCACGCGCAGGAGCCCCGGCTGACCGAGGGCGCCCAGATGAACGAGGGCGTCGTCTCCGCCGAGCTGGGCCTGGGCGGCTGGCCCGCCGTCGCCGAGGAGTCGGTCATCGCCCGGGACGTGCTGCTCGCCGAGCACGTCGGCTCCCGCGTCCACATCTGCCACCTGTCGACGGCCGGCAGCGTCGAGATCGTCCGCTGGGCCAAGTCCCGCGGCATCGACGTCACCGCCGAGGTCACCCCGCACCACCTGCTCCTCACCGACGAGCTGGTGCGCACCTACGACCCGGTCTACAAGGTCAACCCGCCGCTGCGCACCGAGCGGGACGTGCTCGCGCTGCGCGAGGCGCTGGCCGACGGCACCATCGACGTCGTGGCCACCGATCACGCTCCGCACCCGCACGAGGACAAGGACTGCGAGTGGGCCGCCGCCGCCATGGGCATGGTCGGCCTGGAGACCGCGCTGTCGGTGGTCCAGGAGACCATGGTCGACACCGGTCTGCTGGACTGGGCGGGCGTGGCCGACCGCATGTCCTTCGCCCCGGCCCGCATCGGCCGGGCCGCCGGCCATGGACGCCCCGTCTCGGCAGGTGAGCCCGCCAACCTCACCCTGGTCGACACGGCATACCGTGGGCGGGTGGACCCCGCGGGCTTCGCCTCCCGCAGCCGCAACACCCCCTACGCGGGACGCGAGCTGCCGGGCCGTGTCACCCACACGTGGCTGCGGGGCAAGGCCACGCTCGTCGACGGGAAGCTCACGTGACACCTGCAACCTGGCTCGCGGCCGGACCCGCGACCGCACTGGCCGCCGGACAGAAGCCGGCGACGGTCACCGACTGGGCCGCCCGCGCCGGCTGGCTGGTCGGCCTCGCCCTGTTCGTCGCCCTCCTGTACTGGCTGATGCGCGAGGGCTGGAAGTGGCGGGCCACCCTCCAGGGCGACCTGCCCGAACTGCCCGCCCCGCCCGAGGACCCCGGCCCCGCGAAACTGACCATGACCGGCCGCTACCACGGCTCCACCACCGCCGGACAGTGGCTGGACCGCATCGTGGCGCACGGTCTGGGCACCCGCAGCCGCGCCGAGCTGACCCTGACCGACGCCGGCCTGGACGTCGTGCGCCCCGGAGCCACCGACTTCTTCGTCCCGGCCGCACAGCTGCGCGGGGCCCGGCTCGACAAGGGCATCGCCGGCAAGGTCCTCACCGAGGGCGGCCTGCTGATCGTGACCTGGCAGCACGGCGAACGGCTGATCGACTCCGGATTCCGCTCCGACCGGGCGGCCGAACACGGCGAATGGGTCCGGGCACTCGACGCCCTGACCGCAACGAAGCTCGACACGCACACCACGGAAGGCGCCGAACGATGACCACCTCCATCCAGGGGACCGCCTCGCGCAGGCACCGGGCGGCTCCCGCCGTACTCGTCCTGGAGGACGGCCGGATCTTCCGCGGCCGTGCCTACGGGGCCGTGGGGGAGACGTTCGGCGAGGCCGTGTTCTCCACCGGCATGACCGGCTACCAGGAGACCCTCACCGACCCCTCGTACCACCGCCAGGTCGTCGTCATGACCGCTCCGCACGTCGGCAACACCGGCGTCAACGACGAGGACCCCGAGTCCGGGCGCATCTGGGTCTCCGGCTACGTCGTGCGCGATCCCGCGCGCGTGCCGTCGAGCTGGCGCGCGAAGCGGACCCTGGACGAGGAGCTGGCCGCCCAGGGCGTCGTCGGCATCAGCGGCATCGACACCCGCGCGCTGACCCGCCATCTGCGCGAGCGCGGCGCCATGCGCGTCGGCATCTTCAGCGGCGACGCCGTCGGGGACGACGCCGCGCTGCTGGAGCGGGTGCGGCAGGCCCCGGAGATGGTCGGCGCCGACCTGTCCGCCGAGGTCGCCACCAAGGAGGCGTACGTCGTCCCCGCGATCGGCGAGAAGAGGTTCACCGTCGCCGCCGTCGACCTCGGCATCAAGGGCATGACCCCGCACCGCATGGCCGAGCGCGGCATCGAGGTGCACGTGCTGCCCGCCACCGCCACCGCCGAGGACGTGTACGCGGTCGGGCCCGACGGGGTGTTCTTCTCCAACGGGCCGGGCGACCCGGCCACCGCCGACCACGCGGTCTCCGTGATGCGGGGCGTCCTGGAGCGCGGCACCCCGCTGTTCGGAATCTGCTTCGGCAACCAGATCCTCGGCCGCGCGCTGGGCTTCGGCACCTACAAGCTGAAGTACGGCCACCGCGGCATCAACCAGCCGGTGCAGGACCGCACCACCGGCAAGGTCGAGGTCACCGCGCACAACCACGGCTTCGCCGTGGACGCCCCCACCGACCGGGTCTCCGACACCCCCTTCGGCCGTGCCGAGGTCTCCCACGTCTGCCTGAACGACAACGTGGTGGAGGGCCTCCAGTTGCTCGACAAGCCGGCCTTCAGCGTCCAGTACCACCCCGAAGCGGCCGCCGGCCCGCACGACGCCGCCTACCTGTTCGACCGCTTCGTCTCCCTGATGGAGGGCCAGCGTGCCTAAGCGCACCGATATCCAGTCCGTCCTGGTCATCGGCTCCGGCCCGATCGTCATCGGCCAGGCCGCGGAGTTCGACTACTCCGGCACCCAGGCGTGCCGCGTCCTCAAGGCGGAGGGCCTCAGGGTCGTCCTCGTCAACTCCAACCCCGCGACGATCATGACCGACCCCGAGATCGCCGACGCCACCTACGTCGAGCCGATCACCCCGGAGTTCGTCGAGAAGATCATCGCCAAGGAGCGCCCCGACGCCCTGCTGCCCACCCTGGGCGGCCAGACGGCCCTCAACACCGCCATCAAGCTGCACGAGAACGGCGTCCTGGACAAGTACGGCGTCGAGCTGATCGGCGCCAACGTCGAGGCCATCCACAAGGGCGAGGACCGCGACCAGTTCAAGGAGGTCGTGGAGGCCGTCCGGCGCAGGACCGGGCACGGAGAGTCCGCCCGCTCGGTGATCTGCCACTCCATGGACGACGTCCTCGCCGGCGTCGACGAGCTCGGCGGATACCCGGTCGTCGTCCGGCCCTCCTTCACCATGGGCGGCGCCGGCTCCGGCTTCGCCCACGACGAGGACGAGCTGCGCCGCATCGCCGGCACCGGCCTCGCGCTCTCCCCGACCACCGAGGTGCTCCTGGAGGAGTCCATCCTCGGCTGGAAGGAGTACGAGCTGGAGCTGATGCGCGACAAGCACGACAACGTGGTGGTCGTCTGCTCCATCGAGAACTTCGACCCGATGGGAGTGCACACCGGCGACTCCATCACCGTCGCCCCCGCTATGACGCTCACCGACCGCGAGTACCAGATCCTGCGCGACATCGGCATCGCCGTGATCCGCGAGGTCGGCGTCGACACCGGCGGCTGCAACATCCAGTTCGCGGTGAACCCCGAGGACGGCCGGGTCATCGTCATCGAGATGAACCCGCGCGTGTCGCGCTCGTCCGCGCTGGCGTCCAAGGCGACCGGCTTCCCCATCGCCAAGATCGCCGCCAAGCTCGCCGTCGGCTACACCCTCGACGAGATCCCCAACGACATCACCCGGGAGACCCCGGCCTCCTTCGAGCCCACCCTGGACTACGTCGTCGTCAAGGCTCCCCGGTTCGCCTTCGAGAAGTTCCCGCAGGCCGACTCCACGCTGACCACCACCATGAAGTCGGTCGGCGAGGCCATGGCCATCGGCCGCAACTTCACCGAGGCCTTCCAGAAGGCGCTGCGCTCCCTGGAGAAGAAGGGCAGCCAGTTCACCTTCACCGGCGAGCCCGGCGACAAGCACGCCCTCCTCGAACAGGCCGTACGGCCCACCGACGGCCGTATCAACACGGTCATGCGGGCCATCCGCGCGGGCGCCACCCCCGAGGAGGTCTTCCGGTACACGAAGATCGACCCGTGGTTCGTCGACCAGCTCTTCCTGATCAAGGAGATCGCGGACGAGCTGGCCGAGGCGCCCGAGCTGACCCGCGAGCTGCTCGCCGAGGCCAAGCGGCACGGCTTCTCCGACCAGCAGATCGGCGAGATCCGCGGCCTGCGCGAGGACGTCGTGCGCGAGGTGCGGCACGCGCTCGGCCTGCGCCCGGTCTACAAGACGGTCGACACCTGCGCCGCCGAGTTCGCCGCCGCGACGCCGTACTTCTACTCCTCCTACGACGAGGAGACCGAGGTCGCCCCGCGCGAGAAGCCCGCGGTGATCATCCTGGGCTCCGGCCCCAACCGCATCGGCCAGGGCATCGAGTTCGACTACTCGTGCGTCCACGCCTCCTTCGCGCTGTCCGACGCCGGGTACGAGACCGTGATGGTCAACTGCAACCCGGAGACCGTCTCCACCGACTACGACACCTCCGACCGGCTGTACTTCGAGCCGCTCACCCTGGAGGACGTGCTGGAGATCGTGCACGCCGAGCGGCAGGCCGGACCGGTCGCCGGTGTCGTCGTCCAGCTCGGCGGCCAGACCCCGCTGGGCCTCGCCCAGGCGCTGAAGGACAACGGCGTGCCGATCGTCGGCACCCCGCCCGAGGCGATCCACGCGGCCGAGGACCGGGGCGCCTTCGGCCGGGTCCTCGCCGAGGCGGGCCTGCCCGCCCCCAAGCACGGCACCGCCACCACCTTCGCCCAGGCCAAGACCATCGCCGACGAGATCGGCTACCCGGTCCTGGTGCGGCCCTCCTACGTCCTGGGCGGACGCGGCATGGAGATCGTCTACGACGAGGCGCGCCTGGAGGCGTACATCGCCGAGTCGACCGAGATCAGCCCCTCCCGCCCGGTCCTGGTCGACCGGTTCCTCGACGACGCCATAGAGATCGACGTCGACGCCCTGTACGACGGCGAGGAGCTGTACCTCGGCGGCGTGATGGAGCACATCGAGGAGGCCGGCATCCACTCCGGGGACTCGGCGTGCGCCCTGCCGCCGATCACGCTGGGCGGCTTCGACATCAAGCGGCTGCGCGCCTCCACGGAGGCCATCGCCCGCGGCGTCGGCGTGCGCGGTCTGATCAACATCCAGTTCGCGCTGGCCGGCGACATCCTCTACGTGCTGGAGGCCAACCCGCGCGCCTCCCGCACCGTCCCCTTCACCTCCAAGGCCACCGCCGTGCCGCTGGCCAAGGCCGCCGCCCGGATCTCGCTGGGCGCGACCATCGCCGGGCTGCGCGCGGAGGGCCTGCTGCCGAAGAACGGCGACGGCGGCACCATGCCGCTGGACGCGCCGATCTCCGTCAAGGAGGCCGTCATGCCGTGGTCCCGCTTCCGCGACATCCACGGCCGCGGCGTGGACACGGTCCTCGGTCCCGAGATGCGCTCCACCGGCGAGGTCATGGGCATCGACTCGGTCTTCGGCACCGCCTACGCCAAGTCGCAGGCGGGCGCCTACGGCCCGCTGCCCACCAAGGGCCGCGCCTTCATCTCGGTCGCCAACCGGGACAAGCGCTCGATGATCTTCCCGGCCCGTGAGCTGGTCGCCCACGGCTTCGAACTGCTCGCCACCTCCGGCACCGCCGAGGTGCTCAAGCGCAACGGCATCAACGCCACGATCGTGCGCAAGCAGTCCGAGGGCACCGGCCCCAACGGCGAGAGGACCATCGTCCAGCTCATCCACGACGGCGAGGTCGACCTCATCGTCAACACGCCGTACGGCACCGGCGGCCGCCTCGACGGCTACGACATCCGTACGGCGGCCGTGGCACGGTCCGTGCCGTGCCTGACCACGGTCCAGGCCCTCGCCGCGGCGGTCCAGGGCATCGACGCCCTCAACCACGGCGACGTGGGCGTGCGCTCCCTCCAGGAACACGCCGAATTCCTGACCGCGGCCCGCGACTAGCAGCCCCGAGGGGGACACCGGAAACGGTGTCCCCCTCTTCATGAGGACCCAGAGGACCCAGAGGACCCAAGAGATGTACAAGCTGTTCTTCCGCCTTGTCTTCCGGCGGATGGATCCCGAACGCGCCCACCACCTGGCCTTCGGCTGGATCCGCCTGGCCGCGCGCGTCCCCGTGCTGCGCACGTTCCTCGCGGCCGCGCTGGCCCCCCGCTACGAGGAGCTGCGCACCGAGGCCCTCGGACTGCGCATGCACGGCCCCTTCGGACTGGCGGCCGGCTTCGACAAGAACGCCGTCGCCATCGACGGCATGTCCATGCTGGGCTTCGACCACGTCGAGATCGGCACGGTCACCGGCGAGCCGCAGCCGGGCAACCCCAGGAAGCGGCTGTTCCGCCTCGTCGAGGACCGGGCGCTGATCAACCGCATGGGCTTCAACAACGACGGCTCGCTGGCCGTCGCCGCCCGCCTGGCCTCGCGCACACCGGTCTTCCGGACCGTGGTGGGCGTCAACATCGGCAAGACCAAGGTCGTCCCGGAGGAGGAGGCCGTCGCCGACTACGTGAAGTCGGCCGAGCGCCTCGCCCCGTACGCCGACTACCTCGTCGTCAACGTCTCCTCGCCCAACACCCCCGGCCTGCGTAACCTCCAGGCCACCGAGGCGCTGCGCCCGCTGCTGCGCGCCGTGCGCGAGGCCGCCGACCGGGCCGTGCCCGGCCGCCGGGTGCCGCTGCTGGTGAAGATCGCCCCCGACCTCGCCGACGAGGACGTCGACGCCGTCGCGGACCTGGCCGTCGAGCTGGGCCTGGACGGGATCATCGCCACGAACACCACCATCGCGCGCGAGGGACTGGGGCTGAGGTCCCGGCCGTCCCTGGTCGGGGAGACCGGCGGTCTGTCCGGCGCTCCGCTCAAGGCGCGGTCCCTGGAGGTGCTGCGCCGCCTGTACGCGCGCGTGGGCGACCGCATCACCCTGGTCGGCGTCGGCGGCGTCGAGAACGCCGAGGACGCCTGGCAGCGCATCCTCGCCGGCGCCACCCTGGTCCAGGGCTACAGCGCCTTCGTCTACCAGGGCCCCTTCTGGGCCCGCGCCGTCCACAAGGGACTCGCCGCGCGCCTGCGCAACAGCCCGTACGCCACCCTCGCCGACGCGGTCGGCGCCGACGTGAAGAAGGCGGACGTGAGGAAGGCGGATGTGAAGAACGCCGACGAGAAAATCGCCGACGAGCAGAGCCCCGACCTGAAGAGTCCCGGCGCGAAGAACGCCGGCGTGAAGAAGGCGGGGGAGACGGCATGAGCCCGATGGAGCCCTTCGGCGCCCGGCTGCGCCGCGCCATGGACGAGCGCGGACCGCTGTGCGTCGGCATCGACCCGCACGCCTCCCTGCTCGCCGAGTGGGGCCTGAACGACGACGTGGCCGGGCTGGAGCGGTTCAGCCGCACGGTGGTGGAGGCGGTGGCGGACCGTGTCGCGGTGCTGAAGCCGCAGAGCGCCTTCTTCGAGCGCTTCGGCTCCCGGGGCGTCGCGGTGCTGGAGACGGCGGTGGCGGAGGCCCGCGCGGCCGGCGCGCTGGTCGTCATGGACGCCAAGCGCGGTGACATCGGCTCCACGATGGCCGCCTACGCCGAGTCGTTCCTGCACAAGGACGCCCCGCTCTTCTCGGACGCGCTGACCGTCTCCCCGTACCTCGGCTACGGCTCGCTGGAACCGGCGGTGCGGCTGGCCCGGGAGAACGGCGCCGGGCTGTTCGTGCTGGCGCTGACCTCCAACCCGGAGGGCGGCGAGGTGCAGCACGCCGTGCGGCCGGACGGGCGTGACGTCGGCGCCACCATGCTCGCGCACCTGGCCCGGGAGAACGCGGGCGAGACGCCGCTGGGCTCCTTCGGGGCCGTGGTGGGCGCCACTCTCGGTGACCTGTCCCGCTACGACCTCGGCGTCAACGGTCCGCTCCTCGCCCCCGGGATCGGCGCCCAGGGGGCGACCCCGGCCGATCTTCCGGCGGTCTTCGGGGACGCGGTGCGCAACGTGGTCCCGAACGTCAGCAGGGGTGTTCTGCGTCACGGTCCCGGCGTGTCCGAGCTGCGGACCGCCGCGGACCGGTTCGCGCAGGAGATCCGGGAGGCCGTGACCGTCCGGTGAGGCCCGGGGAAGGGGGTCCGGGACCGTCCTGAGTCCGGATACATCCTCAAAACCGGGGCAGTATGTCCTAAATGTCCGCCGTGACTGAGGCTGACCAGGACTTTTCCGCTGTTCTCGCTGACTCCAGCGCCCTTGACCGCTAGTCTCCGTCGAGTGAGGGCACCAACCCACGCCCTCCAGGCAGTGGGGGAGAGCGGGCAAGCGTGTTGCTCGCGCCTCCCCAGGTGTGGGGCGACTAGGTTCCTCACCGGTCCGTATCCGACAGTTCGACATCCGAGGTGACGTAGGCGTGGCTCTTCCGCCCCTTACCCCTGAACAGCGCGCAGCCGCGCTCGAAAAGGCCGCCGCGGCTCGCCGGGAGCGGGCCGAGGTCAAGAATCGACTCAAGCACTCCGGCGCCTCCCTGCACGAGGTCATCAAGCAGGGCCAGGAAAACGACGTCATCGGCAAGATGAAGGTGTCCGCCCTTCTTGAGTCCCTGCCGGGCGTGGGCAAGGTCCGCGCCAAGCAGATCATGGAGCGGCTCGGCATCTCCGAGAGCCGCCGTGTGCGCGGCCTCGGCTCCAACCAGATCGCGTCCCTGGAGCGGGAGTTCGGCAGCACCGGCTCCTGAGTCCGGCCCCGGGCCCGGGGCCATGCGGGACGTGGGTCCCGGGCACCGCGGGATTGCTGGAATAATCGCCGCATGGCTGTAACACCCCGGGGGACTTCCCCCGTGCCCCCGGACGCACGTCCGCGGCTGACCGTGCTCTCCGGCCCCTCGGGGGTCGGCAAGAGCACGGTCGTCGCGCATATGCGCAAGGAACACCCCGAGGTCTGGCTCTCGGTGTCGGCGACGACCCGCAAGCCCCGCCCCGGCGAGCAGCACGGCGTCCACTACTTCTTCGTCACCGACGACGAGATGGACAAGCTGATCGCCAACGGCGAGCTGCTGGAGTGGGCCGAGTTCGCCGGCAACCGCTACGGCACTCCGCGTGCCGCCGTCCTCGAGCACCTCGAGGCGGGCGTGCCGGTGCTGCTGGAGATCGACCTCCAGGGCGCGCGGCAGGTCCGCGAGTCCATGCCGGACAGCCGGCTGGTCTTCCTCGCCCCGCCCTCCTGGGAGGAGCTGGTGCGCCGGCTCACCGGCCGCGGCACCGAGCCGCCGGAGGTGATCGAGAACCGGCTGCGGGCGGCGAAGGTCGAGCTGGCGGCCGAGCCCGAGTTCGACGTGACCCTGGTCAACACCTCCGTCGAGGACGTGGCGCACGAGCTGCTAGCCTTGATGGACGTCGTGTGATCGTGACGGTCACCGTGACGATCGTCGCAGCGACTGATTCTTTCCCATCCATCGGAAGGTAGAGCGTGTCCTCTTCCATCTCCGCGCCCGAGGGCATCATCAACCCGCCGATCGACGAGCTCCTCGAGGCCACCGACTCGAAGTACAGCCTCGTGATCTACGCGGCCAAGCGCGCCCGCCAGATCAACGCGTACTACTCGCAGCTCGGCGAGGGCCTCCTCGAGTACGTCGGTCCGCTCGTCGACACCCACGTCCACGAGAAGCCGCTCTCCATCGCCCTGCGCGAGATCAACGCGGGTCTGCTGACGTCCGAGGCCGTCGAGGGCCCGGGTCAGTAAGTCGTATCTGCACATCGCGGTAGGTTTTTCCACAGGCCCGGCAGCGCGACTGTCGGGCCCGTGGTGTGTAGTGGACGCGTACGCCGACGAGCCGAGGCGTACGGGTGTCGAGTGCGGGAGGCCCGGTGAGCAAGCCCAAGGTCGTTCTGGGGGTCAGCGGCGGCATCGCCGCCTACAAGGCGTGCGAGCTGCTGCGCCGGCTGACCGAGTCCGGACATGACGTCCGCGTGGTGCCCACCGCGTCCGCGCTGCACTTCGTCGGCGCCGCCACCTGGTCCGCCCTGTCCGGCCACCCCGTCTCCACCGAGGTCTGGGACGACGTCCACGAGGTGCCGCACGTGCGCATCGGCCAGGACGCCGACCTGGTGGTCGTCGCGCCCGCCACGGCCGACACGCTCGCCCGGGCCGCCCACGGCCTGGCCGACGACCTGCTGACGAACACCCTGCTCACCGCGCGCTGCCCGGTCGTCTTCGCCCCGGCCATGCACACCGAGATGTGGGAGCACCCGGCCACCCAGGAGAACGTGGCGACGCTGCGCCGCCGCGGCGCCGTCGTGATCGAGCCGGCCGTCGGCCGGCTGACCGGGGCCGACACCGGCAAGGGCCGGCTGCCCGACCCGGCGGAGATCTTCGAGGTGTGCCGGCGTGTCCTCGCCCGCGGCGCCGGCGAGCCCGACCTCGCCGGACGGCACGTCGTCGTCAGCGCGGGCGGCACCCGCGAGCCCCTCGACCCGGTCCGCTTCCTGGGCAACCGCTCCTCCGGCAAGCAGGGCTACGCCCTCGCCCGCACCGCCGCCGCCCGCGGCGCCCGGGTCACCCTCGTCGCCGCCAACGCCGCCCTGCCGGACCCCGCCGGCGTGGACGTCGTCCGGGTCGGGACGGCCGTCCAGCTGCGCGAGGCGGTGCTCAAGGCGGCCGCGGACGCCGACGCGGTCGTGATGGCCGCCGCCGTCGCCGACTTCCGCCCGGCGGCCTACGCCACCGGCAAGATCAAGAAGAAGGACGACCAGGAGCCGGAGCCCGTCGTGCTGGTGCGCAACCCGGACGTCCTGGCGGAGATATCGGCCGACCGGGCGCGGCCCGGACAGGTGATCGTGGGCTTCGCCGCCGAGACCGACGACGTCCTCGCCAACGGCCGCGCCAAGCTCGCGCGCAAGGGCTGCGACCTCCTCGTCGTCAACGAGGTGGGGGAGCGCAAGACCTTCGGCGCGGAGGAGAACGAGGCCGTGGTACTGGGCTCCGACGGCAGCGAGACCCCCGTGCCGCACGGGCCGAAGGAGGCCCTGGCCGACACGGTGTGGGACCTGGTGGCCGCCCGGCTGCACTGACGGACCACCCCCGGCCCGGACCCGCCCGGGCCCCGCACTCGGCCCGTGGCGCCACTGGTCAAGGCCGCCGGGCTGTGGGCAGAATGCCCGTGCCGCAGGTCACAGCGCTCCCGAGAGGCGAGACAGGGGGGCCGGTGGCCGAGCGCGACCGATAAACTGTCCTCGGACGACGCCGGGCGCAGCCCCCAGTGGCGTCCGCCCAATGATCAGCCAGCAGCCGCTGCAACCCCAGGGAGCGTTGTGTCCCGTCGCCTGTTCACCTCGGAGTCCGTGACCGAGGGTCACCCCGACAAGATCGCTGACCAGATCAGCGACACCATTCTCGACGCGCTCCTGAGGGAGGACCCGGCCTCCCGGGTCGCCGTCGAGACGCTGATCACCACCGGCCTGGTGCACGTGGCCGGCGAGGTCACGACCAAGACCTACGCGGACATCGCGACCCTGGTCCGCAACAAGATCCTCGAGATCGGTTACGACTCCTCGAAGAAGGGCTTCGACGGCGCCTCCTGCGGTGTGTCGGTGTCGATCGGCGCGCAGTCCCCGGACATCGCGCAGGGCGTCGACACGGCGTACGAGACCCGGGTCGAGGGCGACGAGGACGAGCTGGACCGGCAGGGCGCGGGCGACCAGGGCCTGATGTTCGGCTACGCCTCCGACGAGACGCCGACCCTGATGCCGCTGCCGATCTTCCTCGCGCACCGCCTGTCCAAGCGGCTGTCGGACGTGCGCAAGAACGGCACGATCCCCTACCTGCGCCCCGACGGCAAGACCCAGGTCACCATCGAGTACGACGGCGACAAGGCGGTCCGCCTGGACACCGTGGTCGTCTCCTCGCAGCACGCCTCCGACATCGACCTGGAGTCGCTGCTGGCGCCCGACATCCGCGAGTTCGTCGTCGAGCCGGAGCTGAAGGCGCTGCTGGACGACGGCATCAAGCTGGACACCGAGGGCTACCGGCTGCTGGTCAACCCCACCGGGCGGTTCGAGATCGGCGGCCCGATGGGCGACGCCGGCCTGACCGGCCGCAAGATCATCATCGACACCTACGGCGGCATGGCCCGCCACGGCGGCGGCGCCTTCTCGGGCAAGGACCCGTCCAAGGTCGACCGCTCCGCGGCGTACGCCATGCGCTGGGTGGCGAAGAACGTGGTCGCGGCGGGCCTGGCCTCCCGCTGCGAGGTCCAGGTCGCGTACGCCATCGGCAAGGCCGAACCGGTGGGTCTGTTCGTGGAGACCTTCGGCACCCACAAGGTCGACCCGGAGAAGATCGAGAAGGCGATCGACGAGGTCTTCGACCTGCGTCCGGCCGCGATCATCCGCGACCTCGACCTGCTCCGCCCGATCTACGCCCAGACCGCCGCCTACGGCCACTTCGGCCGCGAGCTGCCCGACTTCACCTGGGAGCGCACCGACCGCGTCGACGCCCTGCGGGAGGCCGCCGGGCTGTAGCCCCGGCCGGCCGCCGGCCGACGGTCGGGCCCCCGGTCGACGGGCGCCGGCCACCGGTCGTCGTTCGTCGTTCGTCCATGAGGCCCGGCCCCCACCGCGGTGGGGGCCGGGCCTCGGGCGTACGCGACTGTCAGTGGCGTTTGGTAAGAATGCAGGCGTGAGCAGCGAGAACGAACCGGGGCACGGCGGGGCCGAAGGGGCGCCGCCGGAGCAGCTCGCGCTCATCCGCGAAACCGTGCGCAGGGCGAAGGAACCGCGGGCCAAGCCGCGCACCTGGCGCGGCGCCCCGCTCGCCGGCGAGCTGCCGGTGGCGCGCGTCCTCGTCGACAGGGGCGTGCTCCACCTCGACCGGTACTTCGACTACGCCGTACCCGCAGAGCTGGACGCCGACGCCCGGCCCGGCGTGCGCGTCCGGGTGCGCTTCGGGGCCGGGCGGCACCGGGTGCGCGACGGCCGCCGCGAGGGCGGCGGACTCGTCGACGGCTTCCTGATCGAGCGCCGGGAGCGGTCCGACTACTCCGGGCCGCTGGCCGCGCTCGCCCAGGTCGTCTCGCCCGAGCCCGTGCTCAGCGAGGAGCTGCTCGGGCTCGCCCGGGCCGTCGCCGACCGGTACGCGGGCAGTCTCGCCGACGTACTGCAACTGGCCGTGCCGCCGCGCAGCGCCCGCGCCGAACGGCGGCCGTCCCCCGCGCCGCTCCCGCCGCCGCGGGCGCCCGAGGCCGCCTCCTGGACCCGCTACGAGCACGGTCCCGCCTTCCTCGACGCGCTGGCCGCCAAGGGCGCGCCCAGGGCCGTGTGGAACGCCCTGCCGGGCCCGGCCTGGAGCGAGGAGCTGGCCCGGGCCGTCGCCGCGACGCTAGCCTCCGGGCGCGGCGCGCTCGTCGTCGTCCCCGACGGACGGACCGCCGCACGGGTCGACGCCGCGCTGACCGCGCTGCTCGGCGAGGGACGGCACGCGCTGCTCACCGCGGACGCCGGACCCGAGAAGCGGTACGCGCAGTGGCTGGCCGTGCGCCGGGGAGCGGTACGGGCCGTGGTCGGCACCCGGGCCGCCATGTTCGCCCCGGTCCAGGACCTCGGACTGGTCGCGATCTGGGACGACGGCGACGACAGCCACAGCGAGCAGCACGCGCCGCAGCCGCACGCGCGGGAGGTGCTGCTGCTGCGCGCCGCCCTGGACAAGTGCGCCTTCCTGCTGGGCGGCTTCAACTGCACGGTGGAGGCCGCCCAGCTCGTCGAGAGCGGCTGGGCGCGACCGCTGGTGGCCACGCGCGAGCAGGTGCGGCGCGCGGTGCCGCTCGTGCGCACGGTGGGCGACGGGGACCTCGCGCGGGACGAGGCCGCCCGGGCCGCGCGCCTGCCCTCGCTCGCCTGGCAGGCGGCCCGGGACGGACTGCGGAGCGGGCCGGTGCTGGTGCAGGTGCCCCGGCGCGGTTACGTGCCGCGGATGGCCTGCGCCACGTGCCGGGCTCCCGCCCGCTGCCGGCACTGCTCCGGGCCGCTGCAGGCACCGGACGCGGGGGCGCTGCGCTGCGGCTGGTGCGGGCGCGAGGAGAGCGGTTGGCACTGCCCCGAGTGCGGCGGCCTCCGGCTGCGGGCCCAGGTCGTCGGCGCCCGGCGGACCGCCGAGGAACTGGGCCGGGCCTTCCCCGCCGTGCCGGTGCGCACCTCGGGACGCGAGCACGTGCTGGACACGGTGCCGGACGCGCCCGCACTGGTGGTGAGCACCCCGGGGGCCGAGCCGGTCGCCGAGGGCGGGTACGCGGCGGCCCTGCTGCTGGACGGCTGGGCCATGCTCGCACGGCCCGATCTGCGCGCGGGGGAGGACGCGTTGCGCCGCTGGATCGGCGCCGCGGCGCTGGTGCGGCCGCAGGAGGCGGGCGGCACGGTGGTCGTGGTCGCCGAACCGACGCTGCGGCCCGTGCAGGCGCTGGTGCGGTGGGATCCCGTGGGCCACGCGGTGCGGGAACTGGCCGAGCGGGCCGAACTCGGGTTTCCGCCGGTGTCCCGGATGGCGTCCGTGTCGGGTACGGCGGAGGCGGTCGCGGAGTTCCTCGGCGCGGTCGAACTGCCCCGCGAGGCCCAGGTGCTGGGGCCCGTGCCGCTTCCGGTCACACCGGCCGGGAGACCGCGGCGGTCGGGCGCCCCGCCGCCCGGCGAGCACTGGGAGCGGTCACTGATCCGGGTGCCGCCCGGCAGCGGATCGGCCCTCGCCGCCGCGCTCAAGGCCGCCCAGGCGGCGCGAACGGCGCGGGGAGGCACCGGCACGGTGTGGGTGCGCATCGACCCACCGGACATCGGCTGACCCACGGCCGCCGACGGCGCGGCGGGCGGGGGCGTACGGCCGTTGACCGTGAGGGCGGCGAGGACGTACGCCTCTCGACCGTGCGGCGGGGGTGTACGGCCCGCGACGGGCACGGGCGCACGGGCGCGGCACCGGCAGGGGCACGGGGTGGTCCGCGTGCGGCGCGTGTGGCTCCCGGACGGCGTGCCGGAGCGTACGGCCGCGGGGTTCGGGGCGTTCCGCGCGCGGACCCCGCCGGGCCCGGGCCGCCGACCGCACCACCGCGGCGTGCGGAGCCGGTCGGACGCCGTACGGCCGTCGCGCCACGTCCGTGGATCGCACGCCGGACGGGACGTGCCGGTGCCCTACGAGGACGGCGGGACGGCGGGAAGGCGGCACAGGCGCGTGCGCGCGGGGGCGTTGCCGCGCGGCGCGTCGCCGGGCGGGTGAGGCGGCGGGACGGGGCGTGCGGGGTCAGCCGTTGCGCGGGCTCGGGAACGCCGAGGGACGGGCCTCGTCGCGCAGGGACGGGTTCAGGGACGGGCTGCCGGCCGTGGGCTGCGTCGGCATGGAGCGGGCCGCCGGGACCGTGGGCACCGTGGGGAGGCCCGTGCCGACGTTGACCGTGCGGGTGCCGGACGGTTCCGTGGAGCGCTCGGCCTCCGCCGCGGCCTGCGCGGCGGCCCGGCGCGCGCCGTAACGGCGGTGCACCGCCTGCTTGGTGACGCCCAGTGCGGAGCCGACGGCGTCCCACGAGAAGCCGAGCGAACGGTCGAAGTCCACGGCGGCGGTGACCAGGGTCTCGACACTGTCCCGCAACTCCTGGGCGAGACGGACCGTCGGGGCGGGGGCGCGTCCGTAGACGACGAAGCCCGTGGAAGGGCCGGAGCGGCGCGGACGGTAGACGTTTCCCAACTGGGCGGTGAGCGTGCGCAGTGCGTCCACCTGCCGGCGGACCCGCTCGATGTCCCGCACCAGCAAGTGCAGGCTGGCCCGGGCCTGGGCGTCGTGGGTTGCGTGGTCGGCCATGAACAAGCCTCTCGAACCGGCGTTGAAAGGAACCGGGCCGCCGGGGCGGCCCGCTGTGGTCAACTCTTTCTTGACCAACGCGCTTTCCCGCCGCTGGTCACGGTGAGGGGGCGTAAGCGCATATGCGTACGCCCCCGGCGCCCCGCCGTGCGCGCTGCGCCGGCCGCCCCGGCCGTGGCCATAGACTGGTGCGCTGCCCGCCGTCCACCCCGCCCGAGAGGCCCAACCCACCCCATGAAGCTCGTCTTCGCCGGCACCCCCGAGGTCGCCGTTCCCGCCCTGGACGCACTGCTCGCCTCCGGACGGCACGAGGTGGCCGCCGTCGTCACACGGCCCGACGCGCCGGCCGGCCGGGGTCGCCGGCTGGTGGCGAGCCCGGTGGCCGAGCGGGCCGAGGAGGCCGGCATCGAGGTGCTCAAGCCGGTCAGGCCGAGGGACACCGAGTTCCTGGAGCGGCTCAGGGAGATCGCCCCCGACTGCTGCCCCGTCGTCGCCTACGGCGCCCTGCTGCCCAGGGCCGCCCTGGACATCCCCGCCCACGGCTGGGTCAACCTGCACTTCTCGCTGCTGCCCGCCTGGCGCGGCGCCGCCCCCGTGCAGCACGCTCTGATGGCCGGCGACGAGATCACCGGCGCCTCCACCTTCCTCATCGAGGAAGGGCTCGACTCCGGTCCCGTCTACGGCACGGTCACCGAGGAGATCCGCCCGACGGACACCAGCGGCGACCTGCTCACCCGGCTGGCCTTCGCCGGCGCCGGGCTGCTGGCCGCGACCATGGACGGCATCGAGGACGGCACCCTGAAGGCCGTGCCGCAGCCGGCCGAGGGCGTCACCCTCGCCCCCAAGATCACCGTCGAGGACGCGCGGGTCGACTGGACCACGCCCGCCCTGCGCGTCGACCGGGTGGTGCGCGGCTGCACGCCGGCGCCGGGCGCCTGGACCACCTTCCGCGGCGAGCGGCTGAAGCTGATCCAGGTCGCGCCGTCGCCCGGGCGGACGGACCTCGCGCCGGGCGCGCTCGCCGTGGGCAAGAACAGCGTCCACGCCGGCACCGGTTCCTACGCCGTCGAGCTGCTGTGGGTGCAGGCCCAGGGCAAGAAGCCGATGCGCGCCGCCGACTGGGCGCGCGGCGTGCGCATCGCCGAGGGCGAGACCCTCGGGAACTGAGGCGACGCGGGCGGGACACCGCGGGGCGACTGCCGGCGGGTGACGGGTCGCGCGCGGGCGTCTCTCCCGGCGGGTGACGCCCCGCGCGGGCGTCTCGCGGCCGGTGACGCGCCGCAGTCCGGCGTCTCGCGGTCGGTGACGCGCCGCGCGGTCGGCCGGCGCGGGGACGTACGCTGGGCGCACAGCGCACCCAGACATCCGGAGCACCTTTTTCGTGAGCGACACCCGCCGGCCCCGCAAGCCCGCCAAGCCCTACCGCCGGCCCCAGAAGGACCCCGTCCGCATCCTCGCCTTCGAGGCGCTGCGCGCCGTGGACGAACGGGACGCCTACGCCAACCTCGTTCTGCCCCCGCTGCTGCGCAAGGCCCGCGAGAAGGGCGACTTCGACGGGCGGGACGCCGCGCTCGCCACCGAGCTGGTCTACGGCACGCTGCGCCGGCAGGGCACGTACGACGCGATCCTCGCCGCCTGCGTCGACCGGCCGCTGCGCGAGGTCGACCCGCCGGTGCTCGACGTGCTCACCCTCGGCGCCCACCAGCTTCTGGGCACGCGCATCCCCACGCACGCCGCCGTCTCCGCCACCGTCGAGCTCGCCCGCGTCGTCCTCGGCGACGGTCGGGCCAAGTTCGTCAACGCCGTGCTGCGCAAGGTCGCGCAGGACGACCTCGACGGGTGGACGCGCAAGGTCGCCCCGCCCTACGACGAGGACCCCGAGGACCACCTCGCCGTGGTCCACTCGCACCCCCGCTGGGTGGTCTCCGCCCTGTGGGACTCCCTGGGCGGCCCCCGCGCCGGCATCGAGGAGCTGCTGCGCGCCGACAACGACCGGCCGGAGGTGACGCTGGTGGCCCGGCCGGGCCGGGCCACCGTGGACGAGCTGCTGCGGGAGGAGGCCGCGGTACCGGGCCGCTGGTCCCCGTACGCGGTACGGCTCACCGAGGGCGGCGAACCCGGCGCCGTGGACGCCGTGCGCCAGGGCCGCGCGGGCGTGCAGGACGAGGGCAGCCAGCTCGTCGCCCTCGCCCTGGCGAACGCCCCCCTGGACGGCCCCGACGGCAGGTGGCTGGACGGCTGCGCCGGTCCCGGCGGCAAGGCGGCCCTGCTCGGCGCGCTCGCCGCGGAGCGCGGCGCGGTGCTGCTCGCCTCCGAGAAGCAGCCCCACCGCGCCGGCCTGGTGGCCCGGGCGCTCGACGGCAATCCCGGCCCCTACCAGGTCGTGGCCGCCGACGGGACCCGCCCGCCGTGGCTGCCCGGCAGCTTCGACCGCGTCCTCGTCGACGTGCCCTGCACCGGGCTCGGCGCACTGCGCCGGCGCCCCGAGGCGCGGTGGCGGCGGCGCCCGGAGGACCTGGAGGGCTTCGCCCCGCTCCAGCGCGGCCTGCTGCGCACCGCCCTGGAGTCCGTACGGATCGGTGGCGTCGTGGGTTACGCCACCTGCTCGCCGCACCTCGCCGAGACCCGGGCCGTGGTGGGCGACGTGCTCAAGCAGTTCCGCGGGGCCGACCTGATCGACGCCCGCCCGCTCCTGCCGGGCGTCCCGGACCTCGGCGACGGCCCCGACGTACAGCTGTGGCCGCACCTGCACGGCACCGACGCGATGTACCTGGCCCTCATCCGCAGGACCGCCTGACCCGGCCCGGCCCTCTCGGGGCCGCCCGGTGGCCCGGTGGGTCCGGACCTACGCCTGCGCCTCCTTGCGCGCCTCCTTGCGCGCCTTCTTCCGGGCCTTGTCCCGCCGTCCCGGCATCAGGAAGTGGGCCGACCGGGCCCCGGGGGCTGCCTCACGACGGGGGTAGGGGTCCTCATGACGGGTGTCGGTGGTCCTCGTGACGGGCCTCTGGGCCCTCCGGCCGGCACACCCGGGCGGCCGCGACCGGGGAGCCGTCGCACCCCGGACCGGTACCGGCGCGAACAACCGGGCCCGGGCATGGCAGGCTTGGGTCATGGCCGTGCAGATCAACCCCAGCATCCTGTCCGCCGACTTCGCGCGCCTGGCCGAGGAGGCCAAGGCGGTCGAAGGGGCCGACTGGCTCCACGTGGACGTCATGGACAACCATTTCGTCCCCAACCTCACGCTCGGCGTGCCGGTCGTAGAGTCCCTGGCCCGGGCGACGGAGACGCCGCTGGACTGCCACCTGATGATCGAGGACGCCGATCGGTGGGCGCCGCAGTACGTCGAAGCGGGTGCCTCGTCGGTCACCTTCCACGTCGAGGCGGCCGCCGCGCCGGTGCGCCTCGCCCGGGAGATCCGCGCCAAGGGCGCCCGGGCGTCGATGGCGCTCAAGCCCGCCACCCCCGTCGAGCCGTACGAGGACCTCCTCCCCGAGCTCGACATGCTGCTGATCATGACGGTGGAGCCGGGCTTCGGCGGGCAGGCATTCCTCGACATCATGCTGCCCAAGATCCGCCGCACCAGGGAGCTGATCAGCAAGCACGGCCTCCAGATGTGGCTCCAGGTCGACGGCGGGGTGTCGGCGTCCACGATCGAGCGGTGCGCGGACGCCGGGGCCGACGTCTTCGTCGCCGGCTCGGCGGTCTACGGGGCGGACGACCCGGCCGGCGCGGTACGTGCACTGCGCACGCAGGCGGAGACGGCCACCGCCAAGGCGTCCTGGGCGTGCAACCACTGAGCCACAGGAACGTGAACGGCTCTCATCAGGGCTGATCAAGCGCGCCGGATCTGCAAGGATGAACGGCGAGTCCAGAGTGTGAACAGCAGTGAGGAGATCGCCGTGTCGGGTATGTCGGCGGGCCGGTCAGCAGTGCGGATGGGACCCGCTGAGCTGGTGCAGGCGGCGGCCATGGCCCGCCGCTTCTACCTCGAGGGCAAGTCCAAGATCCAGATCGCCGAGGAGTTCGGCGTGAGCCGCTTCAAGGTGGCCCGGGTCCTGGAGACCGCCCTCGAACGGGATCTCGTGCGCATCGAGATCCGTGTGCCGGCCGAGCTGGACGCCGAGCGCTCCGACGCGCTCCGCGCCCGCTACGGCCTCCGGCACGCCGTCGTGGTCGAGTCCCCGGCCGAGGCCGAGGAGACGCCCGACCCGGAGAACCTCGGCGAGGTCGCCGCCGACCTGCTCGGCGAGCTCGTCAACGAGGGGGACGTCCTGGGCCTGGCCTGGGGCCGGTCCACCATCCACATGGCGGCGGCCCTGGACCGGCTGCCCCCGTGCACGGTGGTGCAGCTGACGGGCGTGTACGACGCGGGGACCGCCGAACGCGGCTCCGTCGAGGCCGTCCGCCGCGCCGCCCAGGTCTCCGGCGGCGACGCCCACCCCATCTACGCGCCGATGCTGCTGCCGGACGCGGCCACCGCGGCGGCGCTGCGCCACCAGACGGGGATCGCGCGCGCCTTCGAGTACTTCGACAAGGTCACCGTCGCCTGCGTGTCCATCGGCTCCTGGGAGCCGGGCATCTCGACGGTGCACGACATGCTCAGCGACGAGGAGCGCGCGCACTACGCCTCGCTCGGCGTCGCCGCCGAGATGTCCGCGCACCTCTTCGACGCCGAGGGCCGCCGGGTCGGCCGGGACCTGGGGGAGCGGTGCATCACGGTCAAGGCCGACCAGCTGCGCCGTGTCCCCGAGGTCGTGGCGATAGCGGGTGGCCAGCGCAAGGCGGCGGCGATCGACGCGGTGCTGCGGTCCGGCCTGGTCACCAGCCTGGTCACCGACACCTCGGCCGCGGACTACCTGATGACGGCGGGCCCCACCCCGAAGCCGGCCCTCAACCGCGCGGACCCGGACGGCCACTGACACGGGACCCCGGGCCTGCCGCCCCGCCCCGGACCCGCCCCCGGCCCCGGGCCTGCGCGGGTCCCCGGGCCCGTGCCGACTCCGGGCGGGCCTGTCCCCGACTCCGGGCCTGTCCCCGGGCCTGGGCCTGTTCCCGTCCCTGGGCCCGTCCCGGCCCCGGGCCTGTCCCCGGGTCTGGGCCTGTTCCCGTCCCTGGGCCTGTCCCCGGCCCCGGGCCTGCGCGGGTTCCCGGGCCCGTCCCGACTCCGGGCGGGCCTGTCCCCGACTCCGGGCCTGTCCCCGGGCCTGGGCCTGTTCCGGTCCCTGGGCCCGTCCCGGCCCCGGGCCTGTGCGCGTCCGGGGCCCGTCCCGACTCCGGGCGGGCCTGTCCCCGACTCCGGGCCTGTCCCCGGGCCTGGGCCTGTTCCCGTCCCTGGGCCCGTCCCGGCCCCGGGCCTGTTCCCGTCCCTGGGCCCGTCCCGGCCCCGGGCCTGTTCCCGTCCCTGGGCCCGTCCCGACTCCGGGCCCGTCCCCGGCCCCGGGCCTGCGCGCGTCCCCCGGCCTGCGCGCGTCGGGGGCCCGTCCCGGCTCTGGGCCTGAGCCCGTCCTCGGGGCCGGGCCCGTCTCCGGCCGGGCCTGGTCCCGGCTCCGGGCCCGCCCCGGCCTGGCCCGGACTCGCTCCCGGCCCCGGGCCTGCGCTCGTCCCCGGAGCGGGGCCCGTCTCCGGCCGGGCCTGTTGCCGGCCCCGGGCCTGGTCCCGGCTCCGGGCCCGCGCCCGTCCCACGGCCCGCGCCCGTCCCACGGCCCACGCCCGTCCCCGGGCCCGTGCCGACTCCGGGCCCGTGCCGACTCCGGGCCTGCGCTCGTCCCCGGGGCGGGGCCTGTCTCCGGCCCCGCCCTGTTCCCGGCCCCGGGCCTGTCTCGGCCCGAGCCCATCCCAAGGCCCGCTCCCGTCCCCGGGCCCATCCGGCTCCGTACGGTGCGGCGGCCTTGTACACGGCGGCCGGCCCCGGCCGAGGCCTGGGCGAGCCACCGTGAGCGGGGACGAGCAAGCCCGGTGCGAGTGGGGCGAGCGGGGCCACTGTGAGCCGGCAACGGACGCCGACGTCACCGGCCCGGACGGGTGAGCGCCACCGGGCCGGTCACCCGCGCCCCGCTCCGGGGGCAGGTCACCCGTACCCCCCGCTCCGCCCCGGCATGGTGCGGAGCCCCGCGCTCCCGGTGCGGCCAGCCGCCACACCGTGTGCCGGGCCGCACGCCGTACGCCCCGCCCACGCGGTGCGCCTGGCCACCGCACCGTGTCGAGGCGCCCCGCCCGCGCCGTGCGCCGGGCCGTATGCCTGGCCGCACACGGTGCGGCGGGCCGCACCGGGAGCGCGTCGAGGCGTGCCACCGCGCCGCACCGCACCGCATCGAAGCGCCCGCCCGCGCCGCGCGCCTCGGCACACGCACGGCGGGCGTGTAACCGCACGCCCCGCGCGGTCCGCCGCCGGACGCCCCGCGCGGTCCGCCGCCGCACGCGGCGCGGCGCGGCGCGGCGCCCCACCGCACCCCCGGTGCGCCCCGCCCCCGCTCCCACCGCTCCTCCGATGCGCCCCGCCCCCCGCCTTGGAGGTTCCTCCCACGCCCCCTCCGCTCGCCTGGAGGTTATGACGGGGCGTGACCGGGTGAGTGGCATGGGACAATGAAGTACGTGCTCTTTTCCCCTGGCACACCTGTCCGGGGGTCACCTCTGATCGACTGGGATGTGCAGCACGTGCGTTTCCTCAATGACATCCAGCCCGCGTACGACCTGACGTACGACGACGTCTTCATGGTGCCGAGCCGCAGCGCGGTCGGCTCGCGGCAGGGCGTGGACCTGGCCTCGCCGGACGGCACGGGCACCACCATCCCCCTCGTCGTCGCCAACATGACCGCGATCGCCGGCCGCCGCATGGCCGAGACCGTGGCCCGGCGCGGCGGGCTCGTGGTCATCCCGCAGGACATCCCGATCGACGTCGTCACCGAGGTCGTCTCCTGGGTGAAGAGCCGCCACCTCGTGCTGGACACCCCGATCGTGCTGGCCCCGCACCAGACCGTCGCCGACGCCCTGGCCCTGCTGCCCAAGCGCGCGCACAACGCCGGCGTCGTCGTCGACGGCGAGCACCGGCCGGTCGGCGTCGTCACCGACCAGGACCTGACCGGCGTCGACCGCTTCACCCAGCTCGAAGTGGTCATGAGCCGGGACCTGCTGCTGCTCGACGCGGACATCGACCCGCGCGAGGCCTTCAACACCCTGGACACCGCCAACCGGCGCTACGCCCCCGCCGTCGACAAGGACGGCAGGCTGGCGGGCATCCTCACCCGCAAGGGCGCCCTGCGCGCCACGCTCTACACCCCGGCCACCGACGCGCACGGCAGGCTGCGCATCGCCGCCGCCGTGGGCATCAACGGCGACGTGGCCGGCAAGGCCGCGCAGCTGCTCGCCGCGGGCGTGGACACCCTGGTCATCGACACCGCGCACGGCCACCAGGAGTCGATGATCAGCGCCATCAAGCTGGTCCGCGACCTCGATCCGCAGGTGCCGATCGCCGCCGGCAACATCGTCTCCGCCGAGGGCGTCAGGGACCTGATCGAGGCGGGCGCGGACATCGTCAAGGTCGGTGTGGGACCGGGCGCCATGTGCACCACCCGCATGATGACCGGCGTGGGCCGCCCGCAGTTCTCCGCCGTCCTGGAGTGCGCCGCCGAGGCGCGCAGGCACGGCAAGCACGTGTGGGCCGACGGCGGTGTCCGCCACCCCCGCGACGTGGCGATGGCGCTCGCGGCCGGCGCGTCCAACGTGATGGTCGGCTCGTGGTTCGCGGGCACCTACGAGTCCCCGGGCGACCTCCAGCAGGACGCGGACGGCCGGCTGTACAAGGAGTCGTTCGGCATGGCCTCCGCGCGCGCGGTGCTCAACCGCACCTCGGAGGAGTCGGCGTACGACCGCGCCCGCAAGGCCCTGTTCGAGGAGGGCATCTCCACCTCCCGCATGTTCCTCGACCCGGCCCGGCCCGGTGTGGAGGACCTGATCGACTCGATCATCGCGGGTGTCCGCTCCGCCTGCACCTACGCCGGTGCCGGCTCCCTGGAGGAGTTCGCCGAGAAGGCCGTCGTCGGCATCCAGAGCGCGGCCGGTTACGCGGAGGGCAAGCCGCTGCACGCCAGCTGGAACTGACGCCGGCCGGAACCGACCGGACGCGGCCCCTCCGCCTCGTGCGCGCAACACCGTGAAGGCTCCGCGCAACGAACGTACGCGCAGCCGCCGGGAACGCAATGATCTTACGGAGACGCGCAAGGCTGCTGCATTACGTCCGTGAACCGCCGCCTCGTAGGGTGCTGCGCTGTACGAGGCGTGCGGGGACCCCGCTCGGTGGGTTCCCGCGGGACGGGGCGCACCGGTCACCGCCGCCTGGACCCGCAGCGACGAAGGAGCCGCGCGTGCTCGACCAAGGCGCACCCGAGAGAAACCGCACCGCCACCGTCCCCCTGTCCGCCGGAGCCCGCCTGGTGCGCCGCAAGCCCGTGGAACGCCTGGTCGCGGAGGGTGGCCAAGGCGAGGGAGGCACCCTGCGGCGCTCCCTGGGCCTGTGGCAGCTGACCATGATCAGCATCGGGGCGACGCTCGGCACCGGCATCTTCGTGGTCCTCGGCGAGGCGGTGCCCAAGGCCGGGCCCGCGGTGACGCTCTCCTTCGTGATCGCGGGTCTGACGGCCCTGTTCTCGGCCCTGTCCTACGCCGAGCTGGCCGGCACCATCCCGGTCTCCGGGTCCTCCTACTCGTACGCATACGCAACGATGGGCGAGCTGATCGCCTGGGTGTGCGGCTGGTGCCTGGTCCTCGAGTACGGGGTGTCGGTGGCCGCCGTGGCCGTCGGCTGGGGCGAGTACCTCAACGAACTGCTCCGGGGCACCATCGGGGTCGCCATCCCGGCCGCCCTGTCGGCGCCGCCCGGTGACGGCGGCGTGTTCAACCTGCCGGCGCTGATCGTCGTCCTGCTGGCGATGGCCTTCCTGATGGGCGGCGCCAAGGAGTCCGCGCGCGCCAACACGGTCATGGTCTGCGTGAAGATCGCGGCGCTGGTGCTCTTCTGCGCCATCGGCGTCCAGGGCTTCCGCTCCGGCAACTACTCCCACTTCATGCCGCTCGGCATGAGCGGGGTCAGCGCGGCCGGCGCGACGCTCTTCTTCTCGTACATCGGCTTCGACGCCGCCTCCACGGCCGGCGAGGAGGCGAAGGACGCCCAGCGCGACCTGCCGCGCGCGATCATGCTGTCGCTGGTCGTGGTGACCGCGCTGTACGTCCTCGTCGCGGCCGTCGCCGTGGGCGCCAAGCCCTGGCGGGACTTCGGCGACTCGGAGGCCGCGCTCGCCCAGATCATGCGCGAGGTCACCGGCCAGTCCCTGTGGGGCACCCTGCTGGCGTTCTGCGCGGTGATCGCCATCGCCAGCGTGGTCCTGACCGTCCTCTACGGGCAGACGCGCATCCTGTTCGCGATGTCCCGCGACGGCCTGGTGCCCAAGGTGTTCTCCCGGGTCCACCCGAGGACGGGCGCGCCCCGCGCCAACACGGTCATCGTGTCGCTGTTCTGCGGTGTGCTGGCCGCCGCCGTCCCGCTGGGCCGGCTCGCCGACGCCACCAGCATCGGCACCCTCTTCGCCTTCGCGCTGGTCAACGTGGCCGTGGTGGTGCTGCGGCGGACCCGGCCGGCCATGCACCGCACCTTCCGGGTGCCGCTGTCGCCGGTGCTGCCCGCGGTGGGCTTCGTGCTCTGCGTCTGGATGATGGGCAGCCTGTCCGCCGTCACCTGGGTGGTCTTCGGGGTCTGGATGGCCGCCGGGCTCGTGTTCTACTTCGTGTACGGCTACCGCCGTTCCCGTCTCGCCCAGCCGGCCGCCGCCGCTTCCTGATCCGGCGTCCGGCCCGACCCCACGACCCGTACCGCCCGTACCCTCCGAGAAGTGATCCACCCACCGTGCTGAACGATCTCGACGAACGCATCGTGCACGCCCTCGCCGAGGACGCCCGCCGCTCCTACGCGGACATCGGGCAGCTGGTCGGCCTGTCGGCGCCCGCCGTGAAGCGGCGCGTGGACCGGCTGCGGGCCACGGGGGCCATCACCGGCTTCACCGTGCGGGTGGACCCCGCCGCGCTCGGCTGGGAGACCGAGGGCTACGTGGAGATCTACTGTCGGCGCAACACCTCGCCGGAGACCATCCAGCGGGGCCTGGAGCGCTACCAGGAGGTCGTGTCCGCGTCCACCGTCACCGGGGACGCGGACGCGATCGCCCAGGTCTTCGCCGCCGACATGCGGCACTTCGAGCGGGTCCTGGAGCGCATCGCCGGGGAGCCCTTCGTGGAGCGCACCAAGTCCGTGCTGGTGCTGTCGCCGCTGCTGCGGCGCTTCTCCTCGGGCGCGCCGGGCTGATACCGGTTACCCCGGGTAAGCGTTGCAGTCACACGTGGACGTCCCGTAGGTTGGCCCGCACCTTTGGCTACCCGCGGGTAATAACCCTGGGTGTACACACGGACCCGCCGCCCGGCCCAGGCCGCTCGGCACGTCACGGGGGTGACCATGCGCTGGCCCATCGGCCGTCCCACCACGGTCCGCGCCCGGATCGTGGCCCTCGCGCTCGCTCCCGTGGTCGCGCTGATGGTCCTGTGGGGCTTCGCCATGGTCTCCGTCACCGGGGACCTGCGCGCGCTGATCCGCCTCCAGGGCGTGTACGAGGACTTCGGCACCCCCGTGGACACGGCGGTCGGGCAGATCCAGATCGAACGCCGCCTCGCCGCCGCGTACCTGGGCGGGCGGGCGCGCACCGACGCCGCCGTCGACCTGCTGGAGCAGCAGCGCCGTACCGACACCGCCGTGAACGCCATGCGCGAGGCGGTACTGCACGGGGACCGCGGCCGGCTCACCGCCCGCCAGCGGCAGGTCCTCGGCACCATGCTCGCCGCCGCCGACCGCCTCGAAGGGCTGCGCGAGCGCGTGCTCTCCCGGGACCTGTCCTGGGACCGCGCGGTCACCGAGTACGACGCCCTGGTGGAGCCCGGCTTCGCGGTCGAGTCCTCGCTGACCGCGCTGCAGGCCGGGCAACTCGCCCGGGAGGCCCAGGTCGTGGTGGAACTGGTCCGGGTGCGCGAGTTCGTCTCCCGCGAGGACGCCCTGGTCGCCGGGGCACGCGCCGCCGGCACCCTGACCGCCCGCCAGTACACCATGCTCACCACTACCGTCGAGGACCGCCGGGTCTTCGAACGGACCTACGTCCCCGCGTTGCCCGCCGACTCCCGGACCCTGTTCGAGCGGTTCCGGCGCGACGCGGCGCACCGGGCGCTGACTCGCGGTGAGGACGCCCTGCTGAGTGCCGGTCCGGCGGGCGCGGGGCGGGCCGTGGCGGCCGGTTCCTGGCGCACCACCACCGACCGGGCGGTCAGGAGCTACATGCTGCTGTGCACCCGGGCGGCCGAGAACTCGGCCGCCCGGGGCCGCGCCTTCGCCTACCGGGAGCTGACCAAGGCCGCCGTCGTCGCGGTGACCGGGCTCGCCGCCGTGGGGCTGTCGCTGTGGTTCGCGGTGCGCGGCGCCCGCCGCATCTCGCGCCGGCTGGAGACCCTGCGGGACGCCGCCGATCTGCTCGCCACCCGGCAACTGCCCGACGTGATGGCGCGGTTGAGTGCGGGGGAGGAGGTCGACGCGGCCGCCGAGGCGCCGCCGCTCGCCGAGGCCGAAGGGCGGCCCGACGAGATCGGCCAGGTGGGCCGGTCCTTCAACGCCGCCCGCCTCGCCGCCGTCGAGGCCGCCGTGCGGCAGGCCGGTCTGCGCCGGGGGCTGTTCGCGGTGCTGCTCAACATCGCCCGCCGCAACCAGGCCCTGGTGCACCGGCAGTTGAAGCTCGTGGACACCCTGGAGCGGCGCACCGACGACCCGGACGTGCTGCGGGAGCTGTTCGGCATCGACCATCTGACCACCCGTATGCGGCGCCACGCCGAGAGCCTGATCATCCTCTCCGGGGCCGCCCCGGGCCGCCGCTGGCGGCGGCCCGTGCCGATCGCCGACGTGGTGTCCTCCGCCGTCAGCGAGATCGAGGACTACGCGCGGGTGGAGGTCCCGCCCATGCCGGGGGTGGGCGTCGCGGCGGACGCCGTCGCCGACGTCGTGCACCTGATCGCCGAACTCCTGGAGAACGCCACGGTGTTCTCCCCGCCGCACACCCGGGTCACCCTGCGCACCGGCCACGCGCGCGGCGGCTTCGTGCTGGAGATCGACGACCGGGGACTCGGCCTTGACGCCGACCAGCTCCAGGACGCCCACCGCACCCTCACCCGCCCCGACGACTTCGACCCCACCCGGCACGAACGGCTCGGCCTCTACGTCGTGGGCCGGCTCGCCGCCCGCCACGGCATCGAGGTCACCCTGACCCGGTCGCCGTACGGCGGGACGACGGCGGTGGTGCTGCTGCCTCCGGCGGTGCTCGCGGACGTGGACCGGAAGGACGCGCGGCCCGCCGCGGAGACCGGCACGGACGCGCCGGGGGCGTCCGAGTCGTCCTCGCCGCCCGAGCCATCCGGGCCGGCCTCGCTGTCCGAGCCGTCCCATCCGGCCCTGATGTCCGAGCCGTCCTATCCGGCCCTGATGTCCGAGCCGTCCCGGCCGCTCTCGCCGCCCGAGCGGCCCGAGCGGTCCGAACCGCCCCTGCCGTCCCCGTCGTCCCAGCGGGACGACGCCCCCGGGCCGTCCCCGTCACCCCGGCGGGACGACACGCCCGCGCCGTCCCCGTCACCCCGGCCGGACGACGCCCCCGCGCCGCCCCGCCCGCTGCCCTCCCGGCGCGGGGCCACCGCGGTGGCCCCGCGTGCGGACACCGCCGGCGTCGAGCCTCCCGCCGATTCCGCCGCCCCGCCCGCACTGCCCACCCGGGTACGCCAGAAGGCCCTCGCACCGCAGCTGCGCACCGACGCCGCCACCGCCGGGACGCCCCCGGACCGGGACATCAGCGCCGAGGAGATGCGGGCCGTCTTCGGCGCCTTCCAGCGCGGGCTCGACCGCGGCCGCAGGGGTGTCCCCACGGACCCCGGCCCCGCACGGCCCGACCCCCAGCGAACCGACACCGAGGAAGGGACGGACACCGCCGATGCGCCGTGACGACACCCCCCAGACCCCCGCCCGGCGAGCCCCCGACGACGGCGGCCACGGCACCCGCCCCGGGGCCCAGGACGCCCGGCCGCCCGGCGCCGGCCTGGACTGGCTGCTCGACGACCTGGTCGCCAGGACCGACCACGTCCGCCAGGCCGTGCTGCTGACCGCGGACGGACTGGCGCTGAGCTGCTCCGAGGGCATGCGGCGGCGGGACATCGAGCACCTGGCCGCCGTCTGCTCCGGCTTCCACAGCCTGGCCCGCTCGGCGGGGGAACGGTTCGCGGCCGGGGAGGTGCGCCAGACCATGGTGATGCTGGACGACGCCTACCTCTTCATCACCCCGGCCGGCGACGGCACCCGCCTCGCCGTACTCGCCGACGCGCGCACCGACGTCGGGCAACTGGCCCACGAGACGGCCCTGCTCGTACGCAAGGTCGGCCGGCACATGAACACCGCCGCCCGGTCGGCCGCCGACGCGTCCGGACCCTGATCCCGCCGTGACCGAAGAGCACTGGTACGAGGACGAGACCGGGGCGATGGTGCGCCCCTACACCGTGACCCGCGGCCGTACACGTCCCTCCCGGCGACACGACATCGACCTGATGTCCCAGGTCACCGCCCTGGACCCGGAGCAGGAGACCCCGGTGGGCGTCGACCACGCCCGCGCGTCCCTGCTCGCCCTGGTGCGCGGGGCCCCGCGCCCGGTCGTCGAGCTCGCCGCGGACGCCGATCTGCCGCTCACCGTCGTCCGGGTGCTCCTCGGCGACCTCGCCGAAGCCGGTCTCGTCCGCATCGACGCGCCCCGCGGCCTCCCGCCGGACGGCCCGGCGGCCGACCCCGGACTGCTGCGGGAGATCGTGCGGCGACTGCGCGACCTGTGACGCGCGGAACACCCCGCCCGGGCGCGCAACGAATCGCCGCCGGGGCCACCCGGCACGCAATGATCCGCTCACCGCCGCGCAACGGCTCCCGCTTGTCCGCCCGAGCCCGCCGACCGTACCGTCTAAGCGGCCCCTAAACCCCCCTGACCGGCGAGGATCACGCATGCGCACCGCCCTGCTCCAGAGCTCCGGACGCCCCGGCTCCGTGGCCGGGAACCTGGAGGTTCTCGACGCCGCCGCGGCCCGGGCCGCGGCGGCGGGCGCCGGGCTGCTCGTGGCGCCGGAGATGTTCCTCACCGGGTACGCGATCGGCGACGGCATCGCCCGCCTCGCCGAGCCCGCCGACGGCGACGCGGCCGGCGCGGTGGCCCACCTCGCCGCCCGGCACGGCCTGGCGATCGTCTACGGCTACCCGGAGCGGGACGGCGGGACCGTGTACAACTCCGCGCAGCTGATCTCCGCCGACGGCAGCCGCCTGGCGAACTACCGCAAGACCCACCTCTTCGGCAGCGCCGAGCGCGGCCACTTCACCCCGGGCGAGCGGTCGCTCGTCCAGGCCCGGCTGGGCGGCCTGACCGTCGGCATCATGATCTGCTACGACGTCGAGTTCCCGGAGAACGTGCGGGCCCACGCGCTGGCCGGCACCGACCTGCTCGTCGTGCCGACGGCGAACATGCACCCCTTCCAGTTCGTCGCCGAGGCGCTGGTGCCGGTGCGTGCCTGGGAGAACCAGATGTACGTCGCGTACGCCAACCGGGTCGGTCCGGAGGGCGAGTTCGAGTTCTTCGGGCTCTCCGCGCTGGCCGGCCCCGACGGCGTCGCCCGCACCCGTGCCGGCCGCGGCGAGGAACTCGTCGTCGCCGACGCCGACCCCGCGTTCCTGGCCGCCTCGCGCGAGGCGAACCCGTATCTGAACGACCGCCGCCCCGGTCTGTACGGGTCCCTGGTCTGAACCCCCCTGAGCTCTCACCGAACCATCCCCGTGCAAGGAGTCCGCACCCCATGACGTCCACGGTGCCCAACGCCGTCGAGCACGCCGACGAGCAGCAGCCGCCGATCACCATGTTCGGCCCGGACTTCCCCTACGCCTACGACGACTTCCTCGCCCACCCGGCGGGGCTCGGCCAGGTCCCCGCGACCGAGCACGGCACCGAGGTCGCCATCATCGGCGGCGGCCTGTCCGGCATCGTCGCGGCCTACGAGCTGATGAAGATGGGCCTGAAGCCCGTCGTCTACGAGGCGGACCGGATCGGCGGGCGGCTGCGCACCGTCGGCTTCGAGGGCTGCGACGAGTCGCTGACCGCCGAGATGGGCGCCATGCGCTTCCCGCCGTCCTCCACGGCCCTGCAGCACTACATCGACCTCGTCGGACTCGAGACGCGCCCCTTCCCCAACCCGCTGGCCGAGGCGACCCCCTCGACCGTGGTCGACCTCAAGGGCGAGTCCCACTACGCCGAGACCATCGACGACCTGCCCCAGGTGTACCGGGACGTGGCCGAGGCGTGGAACAGGTGCCTGGAGGAGGGCGCCGACTTCTCCGACATGAACCGGGCCATCCGGGAGCGGGACGTGCCGCGCATCCGGGAGATCTGGGCGCGGCTGGTCGAGAAGCTCGACAACCAGACCTTCTACGGCTTCCTGTGCGACTCCGAGGCGTTCAGGTCCTTCCGCCACCGGGAGATCTTCGGCCAGGTCGGCTTCGGCACCGGCGGCTGGGACACCGACTTCCCGAACTCCATCCTGGAGATCCTGCGCGTCGTCTACACCGAGGCCGACGACCACCACCGCGGCATCGTCGGCGGCTCGCAGCAACTGCCGCTGCGGCTGTGGGAGCGCGAGCCGGAGAAGATCGTGCACTGGCCGTACGGCACCTCCCTGAAGTCCCTGCACGTGGACGGCGAGCCGCGCCCGGCCGTGACCAGGCTGCACCGCACCGCCGGCAACCGGATCACCGTCACGGACGCCCGCGGCGACGTGCGCACCTACAAGGCGGCGGTGTTCACGGCCCAGTCCTGGATGCTGCTGTCCAAGATCCAGTGCGACGACGGGCTGTTCCCGATCGACCACTGGACGGCGATCGAGCGCACCCACTACATGGAGTCCAGCAAGCTCTTCGTGCCCGTGGACCGGCCGTTCTGGCGGGACAAGGACGAGCGGACCGGCCGCGACGTGATGTCGATGACGCTCACCGACCGCATGACCCGCGGCACCTACCTGCTCGACGACGGCCCGGACCGTCCCGCGGTGATCTGCCTGTCGTACACCTGGTGCGACGACAGCCTGAAGTGGCTGCCGCTGTCCGCGAACGAGCGGATGGAGGTCATGCTGAAGTCGCTGTCGGAGATCTACCCGGACGTCGACATCAGGAAGCACATCATCGGCAACCCGGTGACCGTCTCCTGGGAGAACGAGCCCTACTTCATGGGCGCGTTCAAGGCCAACCTGCCGGGCCACTACCGCTACCAGCGGCGCCTGTTCACGCACTTCGTGCAGGACCGGCTGCCCGAGGACAAGCGGGGCATCTTCCTCGCGGGCGACGACATCTCCTGGACGGCGGGCTGGGCCGAGGGCGCCGTCCAGACCGCGCTGAACGCGGTCTGGGGCGTCATGCGCCACCTCGGCGGGGCGACCGACCCGGCCAACCCCGGCCCGGGCGACGTCTACGACGAGATCGCCCCGGTCGAACTGCCGGAGGACTGATCGGACGGGTCGAACTGCCGGAGGACTGCGGGCCGGGCGGCGGTCACAGCCCGGCCGCCCGCGCCGTCTCGTACAGCTCGGCGGCGGTGTCCCGCAGCTCCGCGGCGTCCCGCGCGGTGCTCTGCACGTCGAGCAGGAACTCCTCGAGGCCGATCCCGGCGTAGGGGAGGAGGTCCTCGACGATCTGGCCGGCGCTGCCCTGGAAGGGACGCCGGCCGGCGTCGTCGAGTGCCTTGGCCGAGGGGCGGGCGTTGACCCGCAGCACCGTCCGGATCGGCTGCGCGCGGCCCCGCTCGGCGGCCAGGTCCTGCAGGGCGTGCCACTGGGCGGCCACCTCCTCGGCGCCGAGGGCGATGGGCAGCCAGCCGTCGGCGTGCTCGACCAGCCGCTCGTAGGCCCGGCGGGTGGTCGCGGCCAGCAGGATCGGGATCGGCCGGGCGGGCTTGGGGCCGACCACGGCCGAGTCGATCTGAGCGATCCGGCCGTGGTGGCGCACCGGGTCCGGGCCCCACACCGCGCGGCAGAGGTCGATCACCTCGTCCAGCACCCGGCCGCGCTCCTTGATCGGCCGGATGCCCGAGGCCGCGTACTCGTCCAGGGACCAGCCGGTGCCGAAACCGGCCAGCACCCGGCCGCCGCTGGCCGCGTCCAGCGAGGCGAGCGCCTTGGCCAGCTGGAACGGCATGTGCAGCGGGGCGACCAGCACACTGCTGCCGAGGCGCACCCGTTCGGTGGCCGCCGCGGCCAGGGTGAGGGTGACCAGCGGGTCGGCCACATGCCGGTAGGAGTCGGGCCAGGGCAGGCCCTCGATGCCGTACAGCCCCTGGGTCGCGGGCTCGGGGAACAGGGCCCGCTCGTACACCCACACACTGTCGTAGCCGATCCGCTCCGCGGCGCGGGCCACCTCGGGCACGTCCCTGCCCAGGTCGTACTGCCGGTTCTGCGGAAGCCCGAGTCCCAGACGGATCGCCATGGCGGTCTGCTCCTTGTCAGTGCGGCAGCGGGGTCAGCAGCATGCGCCCGGCGAAGCCCACGGCGGCGTCCAGCCGCTCGGTGAACTCCTCGGCCAGGCCGGGCACGCGGCGCAGCGCCCACAGTGCGCGCGCCGCCGACCAGGATGCCTCCCGGGCGCGCTCCAGGCTCCACGCACCGAGCAGATGGGTGAGCGGGTCGGCGATCTGGAGCAGGTCGGGGCCCGGCATGAGGTCCTCGCGGACGCGCTCCTCGAGCGAGGCGAGCAGATCGCCGACGGTGTCGAACTCGTCCTCAAGATCGGCCGGTTCGCACTCCAGGGCGCGGCAGGCGTCGACCACGGCGAGGGCCAGGTCGTGCCCGATGTGCGCGTTGACGCCGGCCAGCGCGAACTGCAGCGGCCGTACTCCGGGATGGCGGCGAAGCTGGAGCAGCGGCCGCCAGCAGGCCGGCGGGCGCCGCCCCCGCGCCGCGTCGTCGACGGCGGCGAGATACCGCTCGGCGAACCGCACGTCGAGCGCGGCCGCGGCCCGCGCGTCCGGGAACCGGCCCTCGCACAGCCGGCGCTCGACCGCCTCGGTGACGGCGAGGTAGACGCGGTTGAACACCGCGACGCCGTCCCGCTCGGGCAGTGAGGCGTCGAGCGCGCGCATCCGCGCGACGACGGCCCCGACGGCCCCGATGGCGTCGGCGGCGTCCGCCGTGCCCGGGGTGCCCGGGGTGTGGGTGAGTTGTGCCGATTGCCCCATGGGGGCAGGGTCCCAGGCCGGGCCCGGCCCGTGGGCCGACGGGCCCGGTGCTTCCCCGGAAAGGGGGAACTCCGGGCCCCGGCGCACGGGCCGGGCCGTGCGCCGGGGCGGGCGCTCACGGCCGGGTGCGGGCGGTCAGGGCCGGGTGCGCCGGGTGCCGGGGGTGTCCTCGTCGTAGGACGAGGTGCCCTCGTCCAGCAGGGGCTCCCGGCCCTTGAGGTGGGCGGGGGCGAAGGTGCGCAGCACGTGGTAGCCGGTGATCACGACGAGGGTGCCGAGCGCGATGCCGCTGAGGGAGAAGGTGTCGGTGAACTTCATGGTGACGTTGCCGACGCCGATGATGATGCCCGCCGCGGCCGGCACCAGGTTCAGCGGGTTGCGCAGGTCGACCCCGGCGGTGATCCAGATCTGGGCGCCGAGCAGGCCGATCATGCCGTAGAGGATCACCGTGATGCCGCCGAGGACACCGCCCGGGATCGCGGCCACCACCGCCCCGAACTTGGGGCACACACCGAACAGCAGCGCGAAGCCGGCTGCGGCCCAGTAGGCGGCGGTCGAGTAGACGCGGGTCGCGGCCATCACGCCGATGTTCTCGGAGTAGGTGGTGTTGGGCGGGCCGCCCACCGCGGTCGACAGCATGGAGGCGACGCCGTCGGCCGAGATCGCCGTGCCCAGCTTGTCGTCCAGCGGGTCGCCGGTCATCTCGCCGACCGCCTTCACATGGCCCGCGTTCTCCGCGACCAGCGCGATGACCACGGGCAGCGCGACCAGGATCGCCGACCACTGGAAGGACGGTCCGTGGAAGGACGGCAGCCCGATCCAGTCCGCCCGGCCCACCGCGGACAGGTCCAGCCGCCAGTGGTCGGTGAGCCTGCCGCTCGCGTCCACGGAGTGGATCTTCCCCAGGGTGTGGTCGAGGACCCAGGAGAGGGCGTAGCCGAAGACCAGGCCCAGGAAGATGGCGATCCGGGACCAGAAGCCCCGCAGGCAGACGACCGCCAGACCGGTGAACAGCATCACCAGCAGGGCCGTCCACTGGTCCTGCGGCCAGTAGGTGGTCGCGGTGACCGGCGCCAGGTTGAAGCCGATCAGCATGACCACGGCGCCGGTGACGACCGGGGGCATCGCGGCGTGGATGATCCGCGCCCCGAAGCGCTGCACGGCGAGGCCGACCAGGAACAGCGCGACCCCCACGACGAAGACCGCGCCGGTCACCGTCGCACTCGTGCCGCCCTGTGCCCGGATGACCGCGGCGACGCCCACGAACGACAGCGAGCAGCCCAGATAGCTGGGCACCCGGCCGCGGGTGGCGAGCAGGAAGATCACGGTGGCGACGCCCGACATCATGATCGCGAGGTTGGGATCGAGGCCCATCAGAACGGGCGCCACGAAGGACGCGCCGAACATTGCGACCACGTGCTGGGCGCCGAGTCCGACCGTGCGGGGCCAGGAGAGCCGTTCGTCGGGCCGGACCACCGCTCCGGGTGCGGGCGTCCGCCCGTCACCGTGCAGCTTCCAGCGCACGCCGAGGTCCATGTGGGGTTTCACTTTCTCTGTACGTGAAGACTGTCCGCACCATTGTCGCGGGTACCTGGCGGTCCTCCGTACGCACGGTCGGGGATGTGAACGCGGTTCGCCTGGCTGCTCCCGCCCCGCTTGCCTGGCGGCTCCGCCCCGCCTGCCTGGCGGCTCCGCCCCGCTTGCCTGGCGGCTCCGCCCCGCTTGCCTGGCGGCTCCGCCCCGCTTGCCTGGCGGCTCCGCCCCGCTTGCCTGGCGGCTCCGCCCCGCCTGCCTGGCTGCTCCCGCCCGCTCGCGGGGACGGTGCTGAGCGTCCGCTTAGGATGAGGAGGTCCGTCCGCTCACCCGTCAGCACGTCCAGGAGTTCCGCCGTGACCGCCGAAGCACCCGCCGCCCCCGCCCTCTCGCACGGCAGGCTGATCCCCGTCGCCGTCCACTTCGACGACCTCGACGCGCTCGGGCTGCTGCACAACGCCCGCTACCCGCTGATGGTCGAGCGGGCCTGGGCGGAGCTGTGGCGGGAGCACGGGTTCCACTTCGAGGGCGACTGGGCCGCAGCCGGCGACGCCTGCAACGCCGTCAAGGAACTGCGGATCACCTACGAGGCGCCGGTGACCCGGCCGGGCGAGTACGCCGTGCACCTGTGGCTGGAACGGCTCGGCACCACCGGTCTGACGTACGGCTTCCGCTTCTGCTCGGCCGACGGCGCGCTGACCTACGCGCACGGCACCCGGGTCCTGGTCCGGCTGGATGCGGCGACCCTGCGCCCCGCGCCGTGGAGCGAGGAGTTCAGGGCCGCGGGCCGGGAACTGCTGCGGCCGGCGCGGTGACCCGCGGGCGGTCGCGGTCGCCCGCCCGCAGCACCCCCGCGAACAGGGCGAGACCGCACGCCAGCAGGGTGACCAGGCCGAACGACACGACCAGGCTGGTCGCCTGGGCCAGCCCGCCGATCGCGCTCGGTGCGACCAGGCCCGAGGTGTAGGTGATGGTGGCGACGCCCGCGATGGCCTGGCTCGGGTTCGGCCCGCTGCGGCCCGCCGCCGCGAAGCACAGCGGCACGACGACCGCGATGCCCAGGCCCATCAGCGCGAAACCGGTCATCGCCAACGCCGGACGGCCCCCGAGGACGACGAGCAGGCCGCCCAGCACGGCCAGGACACCGCTCGCCCGCACCGTGCGCACCGAGCCGAAGCGGTCCACCACCCGGTCGCCCGCGATCCGGGCGACGGCCATGGTGAGGGTGAAGCCGGTCGTACAGGCCGCCGCGAGACCCGCCGAGGTCTCCAGCTGCCGGCGCAGATAGACCGCCGACCAGTCCAGGGCGGCGCCCTCCGCGAACACCGCGCAGAACCCGATCGCGCCGATCAGCAGCGCCGACTTCGGCGGCAGCGCGAACCGCGGCGGCGGCTCCTCGTCCTCGGCGGGCTGCAGGTCGAGCACCCAGGTGCAGGCGACCAGGCCGAGCACGGTCAGCACGGCGGCGGCCAGGGCGTGGTGCAGCCGGGCGTCCGAGCCGAGGTGGGCGGCGAGGGTGCCGGCCGCCGAACCCACCAGGGCGCCCGCGCTCCACATCCCGTGCAGACCGGACATGATCGAGCGGCCGAGCCGGTTCTCCACCTCCACGCCCAGGGCGTTCATCGCGACGTCGGCCATCCCGGCCGTGGCGCCGTAGACGAACAGGGCCAGACAGAGGGTGAGCAGGTTGGGGGCGAGGGCCGGCAGGACCAGGGAGAGGGTCCACAGGGCGAGCAGGCCGCGCAGCGCGGTCCGGGCGCCGAAGCGGTGGCTGACGCCTCCCGCGAGCGGCATGGCCAGGGACGCGCCGAGGGCGGGGAAGGCCAAGGCCAGTCCCAGCCGGCCCGCACCGACCGAGGCGTGGTCCTGGATCCACGGCACGCGGGTGGCGAACGAACCGGTGACGGCGCCGTGCACGGCGAAGACGGCCGCCACGGCGTACCGGGCGCGCCGCACGTCGCGCTGCGTGTGGACCACTGCGCTCATGGTGGCCCTCCTGGGGTCGGTGGGGTTGGGGGTCGGTGATGGCCTGGGGCCGGTGGAAGTCAGTGGGGGTCAGTATGGGAACGTCCTGGGAATGTCCGCTCCTCGCTGCCGGAGTAAACTATCAGGGACCCTTCCTGATGGACAGGGATGACGGCCGTCCGACCCGCGGCCCGGATCTGGGAGGATTCCCGGCATGCCCGCATCCCCGAGCACCGCCCGGGCCATCAACGACCGGCTCGCCCTGCGCCTGCTGCGGCAGGAAGGACCGTTGACGGCGGGGCAGTTGAAGCAGCTCACCGGCTTGTCCCGGCCGACCGTCGCCGACCTGGTGGAACGCCTGACGGCCTCCGGGCTGATCACCGTCGTCGGCGAGTCCGGCGCGCAGCGGCGCGGCCCCAACGCCCGGCTGTACGGCATCGTCGCCGACCGCGCCCACCTGGCCGCCCTCGACGTCCGCACCGAGGGCGTCGCCGTCACCGTGACCGACCTGCTCGGCCGGGAACTGGCCGCGGCCTCCGTGCCGATCGACGAGGACACCGGGACCGGGCCGGCGGTGGAGCAGGCCGTCGCGCTGGTGGAGCGGGTGACCAAGGAGGCGGGAGCCGAGCGGCTGCGGATGGTGGGCATCGGGGCGCCCGGCCTGATCGACCCGGCCACCGGCGAACTGCGCGACTCCACCGGGCTGCCCGAGTGGCACCGGCGGCTGGTGGCCGCACTCCAGGAGAGGCTGCCGCGCGCCCGCGTCGTGGTGGAGAACGAGACGAATCTGGCCGCCCTGGCCGAACAGCGCGAGGGGGCCGCGCGGGAGCGGGACACCTTCGTGCTGCTGTGGCTCGGGCGCGGCACGGGGGCGGCGGTGGTGCTGGACGGCACCCTGCGCCGCGGGGCCTCCGGCGGTACGGGCGAGATCGGCTTCCTGCCGGTGCCGGGCACGGCGGGGCTGCCCTCGGCCACGGACTGCGCGGGCGGCTTCCACTCGCTGGCCGGGGCGGCGGCGGTGGTGCGACTCGCGCACGAGCACGGGCTGACCGGGGTCGACGGCGGGCGCCGGCCGGAGGTGGCCGCGGCGGAGGCGGTGCGGGAGGCGGTGCGGCGGGAGGCGGCGGGGTCCCGGGGGGAGGCGGGGCCCCGGGGGGAGGCGGGGCGGTTCCTCGATGTGCTCGCCGACCGGTTCGCGCTCGGTGTCGCCTCGGTGGTGGCGGTGCTGGACCCCGGCTGCGTGGTGCTGGGCGGGGAGGTGGGGCAGGCCGGCGGGGACGTGCTCGCGGCACGCGTGGCGGAACGGCTGCGGAGGATGTCGCCGTTGCGGACGGAGGTGCTGGCGAGTGCCCTGGGTGGGGGTGCGGTGGTGCGGGGGGCGGGGCTGATGGTGCGGGAGCGGGTGCAGGAGGAGCTGTACCGGCCGCCTGGCGGCGGGATTCTTTAGGGCGGGGCCCTGTTACGTACCCCGGGGCTCCGCCCCGGGCCCCGGGCTGTGGCGGCACCGTCCCTGGGGCTCCGCCCCGGACCCTGGGGGGCTGCGCCCCCCCGCACCCCCTTTGCCCCGTCCGGCCCGCCCGACTCGCTGGGGCGAGGAGTTGCCCCCATGGGGCTCCGCCCCTGCACCCCCCGGGGCTCCGCTCCGGACCCCACGGCGGGGCTGCGCCCCCACGGGGGCTGCACCCCCTGCCCATGTGCGGTGCGTGGCCGTCATTGGGCGCCGGGGTGACGCCGGCAGCAGGACACGCTGGTCGGGGGCGCGTGAGGCCCGTCTCGCGGTGTTCCGGCAGGCCGGCCGCGCCTCGGGGGAAGCCCCCGACAGCCCAGCCCCCCAATGCGACGGCGCTGTCGCCGCGCCACGAGGTCTGCTCATCTCACGCGGAGATCCGCCCATCGAGTGACCCCGCCTGGATGGATGCGGGCGCCGCACCGAAAAGACAGAGCGGCAACAATCGCGCTGCCTCGGCCGTGCTCTTCCGGCAGGGTGTCGCGGCCCCCTTGCCGGGACTGTGCCGCCGGGCCGGCGTCGGTGACTTCGATACGCAGGATGCGGCAGCCATCACCCTTGACGCGGGACAGCCGCAGGAGAGCCGGCGAGAGAGCGTGCGTGACCGCGTTCGTGATCATCTCCGAGACCACGAGGAGGGCGTCGTCCGCGACATCCGGCGAAAGGTCCCAATCGATCAGGACGCCGCGGACACGGCGGCGTACCGCGGCAAGCGCCTCAAGGATGCGCGGCAACGGGAAGACCTCTTCGGCGACCTCGGTCGGCATCCATCCGGAGCGGGCGGTCACATCTTCGTTCGACCTGGTCATGATGCGTCCCTGGATCACCGGCGCGACCAGGACGGGTGCGGTGTGCGGTGCGCGATGTCCAGCCGGCCTGACGGCAAGGTGGCGACATCGCACGGGGAGTTGGCCATGGCGAGTTCCTTCTGTCCCTGCAGACGTTCTTCGCGGACCCCGTTCAACCTTCAGACAGCTACGACTGGATCGTCAGACAATGAGCTGTTGTCTGTCAATGCCTCTGACCTGACATATGGGACAATGGCCACGGAGGTTGTTCCATGGCCCAGGACGCCACGCTCAGGCTGCCCACCATCTCGGTCGTCGAGGCGCTCGCCGCATCACTGCACGACCGGGTGCTCGACGGGCAACTCCTTCCTGGCACGACCCTCGCCGAGACCGAGATCGCCAACGAGTACGGGGTGTCCCGCCCCACGGCCCGCAGCGCCATCACCGCCCTGGTGTACGAGGGGCTCCTGCACCGCGAAGCCAACAAAGCCGCCTACGTTCCCCGCTTGACCTCCGCAGACGTCGAGGACGTCTTCCTGGTCCGCACCCCCTTGGAAACGGAGGTGGTACGGGTCCTGGTTGAGCGCGGCACCATTCCGGTGGGTGCCGCCGAGCGTGCCATCACGGATCTGGACCGGCTCGAGGACGACGCGCCGCACAGCGCCTTTGTCGAACCGGACCTGCGTTTCCACCAGTCCTTGGTCGACGCCGTCGCCAGCCCCCGGCTCAGCCGGCTGTATCGGGGCATCAAGGGCGAAGTACATCTGTGCATGGTCCAGACCCGGCACACCCTGGGACGCGAACGCATCGTCGCCGAGCACGGCCGGATACTCGAGGCGCTGCGGGCCGGAAACGCCGGTCAGGCGGCCGACCGCATGCGGGCGCACCTGGACGGAGCCTGCCGCTCGCTGCGGCGAGTCTTCAAGACGGCGGATGCCGACGGCAAGCGATAGGGATGGGGCCGCGTGGCCAAGGCGGGAAGGCGGGAGTGGTTCGGGTCACCGCCCCCGCGCCCGGCGGTCAGTCGCCATTCTCCTCGAAGAGCCGCTGGAGCGAGCGGCGGGCGCCGTCCAGGTGCTCGCGCATCCGGCGCTCCGCCTCCTGCGCGTCCCCGGCCCGCAGTGCTTCCAGTACCCCGCTGTGCTCGGCGACGATGCGCTCCCGCCCCAGCGTGTGCCGGGTCTGCACCATGCACAGGTGCACCTCGCCCTGGATGCCGCGGTACAGCCGGCTGAGCCGGGGGCTGCCGACCGCGTCCACGAGTGACTGGTGGAAGCGCAGGTCGGACTCCACGAACGCACTGTGCGACGTTTCGGGTCCGAGCCGGTCCAGATCCGCTATGGCCCCCTCCGCCGCGGTCACCGGCACGGCGCCGCTCTCGACCAGCACCCTGACCACCTGCGTCTCCAGCGGAATCCGCACGAGGAACAGGTCGTCGACGTCGGCGCGCGTAAGCTGCGGCACATAGGCGGGTTTGTTCGCTTCCCGCTGGAGCAGCCCCTCGTGGACCAGCGCGGTCACCGCGCTGCGGGCCGTGGGCCGGGAGACGCCGTACTCGGCGGCGATCTCGGTCTCCGCGAACGTGGTGCCGGAGACGAGCCGTCCGTCGAGTACCCGGCTGCGCAGGGATGCGGCGAGCGCGTCGACGACGGAGACAGTGGACAGCCGGAGAGCGGCGTCCTGAGCCATGAACACCTCCACAAGGAACGCCCGGCATTCTCTCACGCTGTCTTGCGCGATCCATTGACAGCCATGAGCGATTGTCTGACAATCTACCAACCCAGCTGGCAGGGGTGACGGGGGTCACACAATGGCGACGGACGAGGCAAGGACGCTTTCATGGCCGGTTACCAACAGATCTTCAACCCCGTAGGGGACTCTCTCGGGTGGAGCGCCGTGTGCGCAGCGCTTCCCCTGGTCACGCTCTTCGTGCTGCTCGGCGGGTTGCGCTGGAAGGCCTGGAAGGCCTCGCTCGTCTCGCTGGCCGCCGCCCTGGCGGTGGCCGTCCTGGCCTACTCGATGCCCATCGGCCAGGCCGCGCTCGCGGCGAGCGAGGGCGCGGTGTTCGGCCTTTTCCCGATCGTCTTCATCGTGCTGAACGCACTGTGGATCTACAAGATGACCGAGATCACCGGCTGGGACGCGGTCCTGCGCCGTGCGTTCGGATCGCTCTCCGGCGACCAGCGCGTCCAGGCCGTGATCATCGCCTTCTGCTTCGGTGCTCTGCTCGAGGCACTGGCCGGTTTCGGCACCCCGGTCGCGGTCTCCTCGGTGATGCTGATGGCCGTAGGACTGCGCCCGATGAAGGCCGCCGCCGTCTCCCTGGTCGCCAACACCGCACCCGTGGCCTTCGGCGCCATCGCCATCCCGATCACCACCCTGGCCAAGATCACCGGCCTGGACGCGGCCGATCTCGGCGCGATGGTGGGCCGTCAGACCCCGCTGCTCGCGATGTTCGTGCCCTTGATCCTGGTGTTCATGGTGGACGGGCGACGGGGTGTGCGGCAGACCTGGCCGGTCGCCGTGGCGGGCGGTTTCGCCTTCGCCGGCGCCCAGTTCGTCACCGCGAACTACCTGTCGTACGAGATCGCCGACATCGTGGCCGCCTTCGCGGGCGCGCTGGCGGTGGTGGCGATGCTGCGCGTGTGGCAGCCCTCGGAGGTGCTGGCCGCAGAGCGGAGCATTCCGGTCATCGCCGGCGGGTCCGTCGCCACCGGCGCCTCGGACGCGGTGCTGCGACGCCGGCAGACCGGTGAGGGCTCCGCGCTGAAGGCCTTCGCGCCCTACCTGATCGTGGTCGCCCTCTTCGCGCTGGCCACCTCGGGTCCCGTCAAGACCTGGCTGGAGGCGCATTCGGGCTGGAAGTTCGCCTGGCCGGGCCTGGACGTGGTCAACGCCAAGGGCGAGCCGCTGTCCTCGCTGACCTTCAACTTCAACATCTTCAACGCGGGCGGAACAGTCCTCCTCCTGGCCGGCGTGCTCACCGCCCTGCTCTACGGCATCGGGGTCCGCCGCGCGGCCGGTTCCTACGTGGACACCGTGCGGCAGTTCCGCTGGACCATCGTCACCGTCATGGCGGTGCTCGCCCTGGCCTACGTGATGAACCTGTCGGGCCAGACCGTCACCCTCGGCCTGTTCCTGGCACAGGCGGGCGGCGCCTTCGCCCTGCTCTCTCCCATCGCCGGCTGGCTGGGTGTCGCCGTGACCGGCTCCGACACGTCCTCCAACTCCCTGTTCGGCATGCTCCAGGTCACCGCGGCCCAACAGACCGGCATCTCCCCCTACCTGCTGAGCGCCGCCAACACCACCGGCGGTGTACTCGGCAAGATGATCTCCCCGCAGAACCTGGCCATCGCCGCCGCGGTCGTCGGCCTGGAGGGCCGCGAGGGCGAACTGTTCCGCAAGGTGGTCGGCTGGGGCCTCGGCCTGCTGGCCGCGATCTGCGTCCTCATCTACCTGCAGTCCACCTCGGTCCTCGGCTGGATGGTGGTGGGCTGATGCCGACCGGAACCGATCTGGCCAGGGACCTGGCGGCCATCGTCGGGGACGGCCACGTCCGGGTGGACGACGGCGCACTCGCCGCCTACGCCCGCGACGCCACCCCGCTGTTCACCGCGCGCCCGCAGGCCGTGGTGCTGCCGGCCGGCACCGAGGAGGTGGCGGCCGTGCTGCGGTACGCCACCGCCCGGGGCATCCCCGTGGTGCCGCGGGGCGCCGGCTCCAACCTGTGCGCCGGCACCGTCCCGCTGGAAGGAGGCATCGTGCTGGTGCTGACCCGGATGGACAAGCTGCTGGAGATCAGCTCCGAGGAGCTGCTGGCCCGCGTGCAGACCGGTGTCACCACCGCGGCACTCGCGGACGCCGCGGCCGCCAAGGGGCTCCTCTACGCCCCCGATCCGGGCAGCCGCACCGTCTCCACGGTCGGCGGCAACGTGGCCACCTGCGCCGGCGGCCTGCGCGGCCTGAAGTACGGCGTCACCCGCAACTATGTGCTCGGCCTGGAGGCGGTACTGCCCACCGGTGAGATCATCCGCACCGGTGGCAGACTGTGGAAGGACGTCGCCGGCTACGACCTGACCCGGCTGCTCACCGGCTCCGAGGGCACCCTCGCGGTGATCACCGAGGCCACCGTGGCCCTGCTCCCGGCACCCGCGGACACCGGCACGGGAGTGGCGTACTTCGACTCGCTCGCCGACGCCTCCCGCGCCGTGGCGGCCGTCATCGCGGCCGGGATCGTCCCCGCCACGCTGGAGTTCCTCGACCGCAAGTGCATCACCGCGGTCGAGGAGTACGCCGGGCTGGGCCTGCGCGGCGACGCGGGCGCGCTGCTGATCTTCGGCGACGACGGCTCACCGGCCACCGTGTCCGGCAACCTCGCCCGCATCCAGGAGGTGTGCGCGGAGACGGGCGCTCTGGAGGTCACCCTCGCGGAGAACGTGGCCCGCGCCGACGCGCTGCTCGCGGCGCGCCGCTGCTCGCTCCCCGCGCTGTCCCGCCTCGGCTCGCTGACGATCCTGGAGGACGCCACCGTGCCACGGCACCGGATGGCCGAGATGGTGGACCGCATCGACGAGATCGCCGACCGCTACGACCTGCGGATCGCCACCTTCGGCCACGCCGGGGACGGCAACCTGCACCCGACCTGCGTGCTGGACCCGGACGACCCGGACGGCGCCGGGCGCGCCCACAAGGCGTTCGCGGAGATCTTCGCGGCCGCCATCGCGCTCGACGGCACCATCACCGGCGAGCACGGGGTCGGCGCCGCCAAACTGCCGTATCTCACCGATCGGCTGGGAGAGGACCAGATGGCCCTGCTGCGGCGTATCAAGCGGGCCTTCGACCCGGCAGGCATCCTCAACCCCGGAAAGCTCGGATCATGACCGAACATCCCCTCGTGGACCCGACCGGCCACACCCCCGCACCCGCGCCCGGGCCGAGACCGGCCCTGGGGATCTTCGACAAGGAGCTGCTGGACCGCTGCATCTCCTGCGGGTTCTGCCTGCCCGCCTGCCCCACGTACGCCCTGACCGGCGAAGAGACCTCCTCCCCACGCGGCCGTATCACCCTGATGCGGGCGCTGGAGGCCGGCGACCTCGCCCCCGACGACCCCACCCTGGCCGAGGAGTCGTCGTTCTGCCTGGGCTGCCGGGCCTGCGAAACGGTGTGCCCGGCAGGCGTGGAATACGGACAACTGCTGGAGCAGTGGCGTGACCACCAGTGGAGCGGGCCGAACCGGCCGTGGATCGCCCGCGCCCTGATGGCGCTGGTGTCCCGGCCGGGTCTGCTACGGCTCCAGGGGCTCCTGCGCCGACACGCGCGCGGTACGGCGAAGTCCGCGCTGGTGCCGCCTGTGACGGCGACGACCGGCCCCGACCCCGCGGAGACGCCCGCGGACGAATCCTGCGGACAGCAGGAGGCCGGACCGCAGGTGTCGCTGATGCTCGGCTGCGTCGAACGCGGCCTGTACCCGGGGGTGTCCCGGGCCGCACAGCAGCTCTGCCCGGAGATCACCGTGCCCGCCCGGCAGGGCTGCTGCGGAGCGCTCCACGCGCACAACGGCGACTCCGGGACCGGCGCCGAACTGGCCCGCACACTCGGCGAACAGCTGCCGGGCACCATCCTCACCACCGCGGGCGGCTGCGCGGCACACCTCGCACACCACCTGGGCCGGGACAGGGTGCGGGAACTGAGCGAGTACCTCGACGCCAAGGGGCACCGACCCGTCGGCCAGGTGACGGTGAACGGCCGCCGGGCGCGCGTGGCGCTCCAGGACTCCTGCCACCTGCGCAACGGCCTGGGCGTCACCCGCCCGCCCCGCGAGCTGATCGCCGCCGTCGCCGACTACGTGGAACTGCCGAGCGCCGGCACATGCTGCGGCGCGGCGGGCACATACGCGATGCTCAGGCCGGAGGACAGCAAGACGGTACTCGAACCGAAGCTGGACGAGGCCGAGGAGGCCGACGTCGACTACGTGGTGACCGTCAACCCCGGCTGTCTGCGCCAGGTGCGGCAGGGCCTGCGCCGCCGCCGCTCCCGGGCGAAGGCCATCCACCTGGCCGAGTTCCTCGCCCTCGCGGCGCGGTCCGCACCGGACGGGCCGCCCTGCGGCGACCCGGCGCAGCGGTGAGGCTGTGATGCCCACCGACCACGCCTGCCACTCCGCGGCCGAAGTGGCGGCCGAGACCCTGGCCCCGCTGCGGACGGCTCTGCTCACCGGGGCATCCGGCGACGGCAGGCCCCACTCCGCGGACGTTCCACCGGACGGCGCGGCCGGACTACTGGCCTTCCTCGACGGTCTGTTCGCCGAGCTGCACGGCGCCTTGACGCCATGGCACTCAACCGTGGGGGGCCGGATCCGCGACGCCGCGGGCGTCCCGGCTCCAGGAGGGCCGGTCACCGCGCCCGCCCGGCAGCCGTCCCGGTGGGAGGCCCTCGGCCTGGTCCGCACCCGGGCCGAGGCAGTACTCACGGCACTGGCGCACGCGCCCGGCGGCGGTGCAGCCGGCATCGCCATGCGGCTGAACCTGGTGGAGGACGTCCTCGCCGGTGCGCTGGGCCGGGTCGACGTCCCCACCGAGCAGGCCGCGCACTGCGCGGCCGGGCTGGCGGAGGCCGCGGGATCCCTCTTCGGCCTCCGCCCGGCCCACCGGCAGCGCCCGGCGCCGCAGCCGCCACCGGATCCGGTGCCACCCCCCTTCCCACGGATGAGCGACTGGATGACGGGCGGGCTGCCATGACATGACCCGGCCCACAGCAACGGCACGTCCGCACCACGGGGGTGGCCGGTCCCGGGCTGCCGGGCTCCGCCCCCGCACCCCACGCGGGGCTCCGCCCCTGCACCCGCCGGCGGGGGCCGCGCCCCGCCCTCCTCAAGGCCGGCGGCTGCTCTGCGGCCGTGTTCTCAGGAACTCCTCGAACGTGCGCTTGCCGACCGCCTCCGTCGGGGCCAGGTGGTGACCCTGGCGGAAGGCCCGGTAGGCGCGGCCGGGGAGGGGGACGTTCAGCAGGGGGCGGCGGCGGCCCGTGGCCTTGAGGTAGGAGCGGGCCAGGGACGGGAACGTACGGACCTCGGGGCCGCCCATGTCGGGCACCCGGCCGGCGGGCGGTGCCACCGCCAACTCCGCCAGGCGGGCGGCGACTTCGGCCGCGTCGATCGGCTGGTCGCGCACGCCCGCCGGGAGCGGGACGACGGGAGAACGGCACAGGGTGCCGAGCAGCTTCGCCACCAGGTCGTGGAACTGCGTGGTGCGCAGCACGGTCCAGCCCAGCCCCGACCGCTCGATGAGATGCTCCACGGCGAACTTCGTCTCGTAGTAGCCGAAGGGAATCCGGTCCACTCCCACGATGGAGATGTACAGCAGGTGCGCCACCCCGGCACCGCGCGCCGCCGCGATCAGGTGGGCGGCGGACTCCTCGTCGCCCTTCGGCGCGGTCGCGCAGTGCACGATCGTCTCGACGCCCGCGACCGCCGCGTCCAGCGCCGGGCCGCCCTCGCGCAGATCGACGGCGTACGGCGGGGTGTGCCTGCTGAGCACGCGTACCTCGTGGCCGTCCGCGCGCAGCCGCTCGACGACGAGCCGGCCGAGCGTGCCGGTGCCGCCGGTCACCAGGATCGTGGTCATCTGTCAGTCCCTCCGGACGTCGGTGGTCGGGGCTCCCGCGGGGGAGCGGACCGGTTCCGCACGGGCCTTCGTGCGAGGCCGTGCGGGATCCAGCTTGCGCGGAAAGCCCGTTCGTCGCACGGCGTGCCGCCAACCGGCGAGTCGGCGGCGGCATTTCGGGCCACCCGAGCGTCAAGCCGCTTCTGGTACGTACCTGTTGACCCGTATGGTCTAGTCCACTTACTGTCGATCTGGCGCTCGCAGACCGGTCCGGCGGCGGTGACGACGGCCCTTGCCCGCCGCCGGGCCTCCAGGCGGTGCGGACGATGGAGGCGGCGCGGGCGACGCAGGCGACGCAGGGGATGCGCTCTGTGAGCGAGCCCACACCGATCGTCCGTATGGATGCCGACCGGGCGTGGCACACTGGCCCTGTACCAGTAGCAGCGCACTCCGGGGTCGGTGAAACTCCGAACCGGCGGTTACAGTCCGCGACCCGGTCGCTTCCAGCGGCCGGTTGACCAGGTGAAATTCCTGGACCGACGGTTAAAGTCCGGATGGGAGGCAGTGCGCGGCGAGCGGGCACGCATGTGCGCGCCGCCGATGGTGGGCTCACCCGCGGGGGTGTGTCCGTCCGGCGCCGTGCGGAGTGTCCCCGCTCGTACCTTCTGCCGTCGTCGGCAGCCCCGGAGTCCGTGCCCGAAGAGGCAGGAGGACCCGGGAAGTGTTCACCGGAATCGTCGAAGAGCTGGGCGAGATCACCGCCGTGGAGGACCTCGGCGACGCCGCCCGCTTCCGGCTCCGCGGCCCCCTCGTCACCGAGGGCGCGCGGCACGGCGACTCCATCGCCGTGAACGGGGTCTGTCTCACCGTCGTGGAGCACGAGGGCGACGAGTTCACCGCCGACGTCATGGCCGAGACCCTCAAGCGCTCCAGCCTCGGCGCCCTCACGGTCGGCTCCCGGGTCAACCTGGAGCGGCCGATGGCCGTGGGCGCGCGCCTCGGCGGGCACATCGTGCAGGGGCACGTGGACGGCACCGGCACGGTCCTGGAGCGCACCCCCTCCGAGCACTGGGAGGTCGTGCGGATCTCCCTGCCCGCCGACCTGTCGCGCTACGTCGTCGAGAAGGGCTCCATCACCGTCGACGGCATCAGCCTCACGGTCGTGGAGGCCGGCCCCGACTACTTCACCGTCAGCCTCATCCCCACCACCCTCGCCCTGACCACGCTCGGCCTCAAGCAGCCAGGCGACCCGGTCAACCTCGAAGTGGACGTCGTCGCCAAGTACGTCGAGCGGATGCTCGGCGACCGGGTGCCCGGCGACCGGGTGCCCGGCGACCGGGTGCGGGGGGCCGCCGAGTGAACTGGCTCAACTCCGAGGCCTTCGCGCTCCTCGGCCAGCACATCAAGTGGTCGGACATGATCGGCAACGTGATCGGGCTGATCGCCCTGGCCTTCGGCTGGCGGCGCTCCATATGGACCTGGCCCGCCCAGTTCCTGTCCGGACTGATCCTGTTCGGCGCCTTCGCCACCGCCCACCTCTCCGGCAGCGCCGGCAAGCAGATCGTGGTCATGGCCGTCGCCGGCTACGGCTGGTGGCAGTGGAACCGCGGCAGGGGCGGCGCCGGGGACGGCCACATCGCCGTACGGTTCGCCACCTGGCGCGAGCGGGCCGCCCTGCTCGGCGCCGCCGCGGCCGGCACGGTCGCCGTCGCCGGACTGTTCCAGGCCTACCCGTCGCTGTCCTGGGACCCCTGGCCCGACGCCTACATCTTCGTCGGCACCGTCGTCGCCATGTACGCGCAGGCGCGCGGCATGGTCGAGTTCTGGTTCGCCTGGCTGCTCGTGGACGCCGTCGGCGTCCCCCTCAACTTCGCCAACGGCTTCGCCTTCTCCGGCTTCGTCTACGTCATCTACGGCGCGCTCGTCCTGTGGGGCATGCGCGACTGGTGGCTGCGCTCCCGCCGGGCCGCGCAGCCGGTCCTGGAAGGAGCGCCCGCATGACCGCGGCACCCGTCCTGTACAGCACCGACAACGTCGAGGACCTCGTGCTCGACCCGATCGAGCAGGCCATCGCCGACATCGCGGCCGGCCGACCGGTCGTGGTCGTCGACGACGAGGACCGCGAGAACGAGGGCGACCTCGTCATCGCCGCCGAGAAGGCGACCGAGGAGATCGTCGCCTTCATGATGAGCGAGTGCCGCGGCCTGATCTGCGCCCCCATGGAGGGCGCGGAACTGGACCGGCTCCAACTCCCCCAGATGGTCGAGGACAACACCGAGTCCATGAAGACCGCCTTCACGGTCTCGGTCGACGCCTCGGCAGCCCACGGCGTCACCACCGGCATCTCCGCCTCCGACCGGGCGACCACGCTGCGGCTGCTGGCGGGCGGCAGCGCCGAGCCGGGCGACCTCGTCCGCCCCGGCCACGTCTTCCCGCTGCGCGCCAGGACCGGCGGCGTGCTGGTCCGCAACGGCCACACCGAGGCCGCCGTCGACCTCGCCCGGCTCGCCGGGCTGCGCCCGGCCGGCGCGATCGTCGAGATCGCCGGCGAGGACGGCCGGATGCTGCGCCTGCCCGAACTGGTCGTCTTCGCCCGCAAGCACGGCCTGACGATCATCTCCATCGAGGACCTGATCGCCCACCGCCGCTCCACCGAGCGCCCGGCCCCGCCCGAGCAGCGGGAACCCTCCAGCGAGCCCGTCGCCCGCCCCGACGTGACCGCTCCCCACGCGCCCGTCGTCCGCCGCGAGGCCGAGGTCCGTCTGCCCACCGCGCACGGCGTCTTCACGGCCTACGGCTACCGCGCCGCCGACGGCGTCGAGCACGTCGCCCTCGTGCACGGCGAACTCGGCGACGGCCGCGACGTCCTGGTCCGCGTCCACTCCGAGTGCCTGACCGGCGACGTCTTCTCCTCGCTGCGCTGCGACTGCGGCCCCCAGCTGGACGCCTCCCTGGAGCGCATCCAGCAGGAGGGCAGGGGAGTGGTGGTCTATCTGCGCGGTCACGAGGGACGCGGCATCGGCCTGATGTCCAAGCTGCGGGCGTACGAACTCCAGGAGCGCGGCCGGGACACCCTCGACGCCAACCTCGAACTCGGCCTGCCCGCCGACGCCCGCGACTACGGCGCCGGGGCGCAGATCCTGAAGGACCTCGGGGTCGCAAGCGTCCGCCTGATGACCAACAACCCCGACAAGACCGAGGCGCTGCTGCGCCACGGCATCGAGGTCACCCGGCGCGAGCCGATGCCCGTCCAGGCGGGTGAGCACAACCTCCGCTACCTGCGCACCAAGCGGGACCGGATGGGGCACGACCTGCCCTGGCTGGACACGAACGCCGTGTCCACCTGCGGCAACCAGTAGGACAGAAAGCGACTGAGGAGAAACGTGAGCGGCAAGGGTGCACCGGAACTGTCCGTCCGGAACGTCGGGGACCTCAGGGTCGCCGTCGTGGCGGCGCAGTGGCACGAGAAGGTGATGGACGGTCTGGTGGACGGCGCCCTGCGCGCCCTGCACGAGCTGGGGATCGACGAGCCCACCCTGCTCAGGGTCCCCGGCAGCTTCGAACTGCCGGTGGTGGCCAAGGTGCTGGCGGGCCGCGGCTACGACGCGGTGGTCGCCCTCGGCGTCGTCATCCGCGGCGGCACCCCGCACTTCGACTACGTGTGCCAGGGCGTCACCCAGGGCCTGACCCAGGTGTCGGTCGACACCGGCGTCCCCGTCGGCTTCGGGGTGCTCACCTGCGACACCGAGGAGCAGGCCCTGGACCGGGCCGGCCTGGAGGGGTCCAGCGAGGACAAGGGCCACGAGGCGGTCACCGCGGCGGTCGCCACCGCGGCCACGCTGCGTTCAGTATCCGAACCCTGGCGGTGAGGAGTCGGCCCGAGCGCGTAGGGTGGGGAACACCATGTCCAAGAAGACGTTCGAGGAGCTCTTCGCCGAGCTCCAGCAGAAGGCCGCCCACGGCGACCCCGCGACCTCCCGCACCGCCGAGCTGGTCGGGAAGGGGGTCCACGCCATCGGCAAGAAGGTCGTCGAAGAGGCCGCCGAGGTCTGGATGGCCGCCGAGCACGAGGGCAAGGAGGCGGCCGCCGAGGAGATCTCGCAGCTGCTGTACCACGTTCAGGTGATGATGATCGCCCGCGGCATCGGCCTGGACGACGTCTACGCCCATCTCTGAGCAGCAGTAGCACAGCAGTAGCAGCAGTAGCAGTATCCGCCCGCACACCGAACGCCGTACCACCGCACGAACGAAGGAAGCCGACCTCATGCTGCGCATCGCCGTCCCCAACAAGGGTTCACTCTCCGGCCCTGCGGCGGACATGCTGCATGAGGCCGGCTACCAGCAGCGGCGGGAGTCCAAGGAACTGCGCATCGTCGACCCGGAGAACGAGGTCGAGTTCTTCTACCTCCGCCCCCGCGACATCGCCATCTACGTCTCCTCCGGCCGCCTCGACATCGGCATCACCGGCCGCGACCTGCTCGTCGACTCCGGCGCCAACGCCGAGGAGATCCTCCCGCTCGGCTTCGCCCGCTCCACCTTCCGTTACGCCACCAAGCCCGGCAGGGCCGGCGGCGTGGCGGACCTGAACGGGATGACCGTCGCCACCTCCTACGAGGGCATCGTCGCCAAGCACCTCGCCGACAACGGCGTCGACGCCTCCGTCGTCCACCTCGACGGCGCCGTGGAGACCGCCATCGAGCTCGGCGTCGCCGAGGTGATCGCGGACGTCGTGGAGACCGGCACCTCGCTGCGCAACGCCGGTCTGGAGGTCATCGGCGAGCCCATCATGAAGTCCGAGGCCGTCGTGATCCGCCGCACCGGCGCGGACGGCGCGGAGCCCAAGGTGCAGCAGTTCCTGCGCCGCCTCCAGGGCGTCCTGGTGGCCCGCACGTACGTCATGATGGACTACGACTGCCGTGTCGAGCAGCTGGAGAAGGCCGTCGCGCTGACCCCGGGGCTGGAGTCCCCGACGGTCTCCCCGCTGCACAACGAGGGCTGGGTCGCCGTGCGCGCCATGGTCCCGGCCAAGGAGGCCCAGCGCATCATGGACGACCTGTACGCCATCGGCGCCCGGGCCATCCTGACCACGGCCATCCACGCCTGCCGACTGTAAAGGGACACCGAGAGATGTCCGACCTGCCCGACCTCCCCGCGCTCCCGGTCACGTTCCGGCCGGCCTCCACCCGTGTGGTACTGCTCACGGCCGCGGTGGCGATCTTCGGGGTGATCGTCACCGTCGGGATGCTGCTGGAGGGGGTGAGCCCCGGCGAGCGCGTCAGCTTCGTCGTCACCGCCGCCCTGCTGTCCGGGGTGCTGCTCCTGCTCGCCCGGCCGAAGGTGGTCGCCGAGGACTCCGGCGTCACCGTCGTCAACATCACCGGCCGCCGCACCCTGGAGTGGGCGGAAATCGTCCAGGTCAACCTGCGTCCCGGCGATCCCTGGGTGTTCCTGAACCTCAGCGACGGCACCAGCCTGCCCGCGCTCGGCATCCAGCCGGGCATCGCCAGGCGGCAGGCCCTCGCCGACGCGCGGACCCTGCGCGCGCTCGTCGAGGCCCGCGCCATCGGCGACCCCGAGCGGTCCCCGGGTGAACCGCGGGGCTGACCCCGAGCGGCCCCCGGGTCAACCGCGGGGCCGAATTCCCGGACCCCCACGTGACGTCCGCCCTGCCGCACACACCGGTGTCTTGATTAATCTGGTGGCGGAGGCTCCACTCGCTGCGCCTCCGCCCCTGGGCTCCGACCGGCGCCAGGGGTTCCTGCTACCCGAGGAGTGACACCCCCCGGCGATGGACGGATCGTCCTGCAGTACCTGCGCCGCCCCCTGCCGACATAGCGCGCACCGCCCCACGGCGGCCCGCGCCCACGCCCGGGCGGCGGCATCATGACCATCCCCCTGCTGCTCCTGGCAGCTGCCTTCCTGCTGATCCTCGCCAACGGCTTCTTCGTGGCCGCCGAGTTCGGCCTGGTGACCGTGGAACGCGCGGACGCCGAGCAGGCCGCCGCGGACGGCGACAAGCGGGCCCGTACGGTCGTCGAAGCGCTCAAGGAGCTGTCCTTCCAGCTCTCCGGCACCCAGCTCGGCATCACCATCACCTCCCTCGTCGTCGGCATGCTCGCCGAGCCCGCGCTGGCCGAACTGCTGCGCGGCCCCTTCGCCGCGACCGGCCTGCCCGCGGGCGCCGTCTCCGGTGTCGCCGTGGTCGTCGGCATGCTGCTCGCCTCGGCGGTGCAGATGGTGGTCGGCGAGCTCGTACCCAAGAACTGGGCCGTGTCCCGGCCGCTGCAGGTCGCGCGTTTCGTCGCCGGACCCCAGCACCTGTTCGCACGCCTGTTCCGCCCGGTGATCGCCGGGCTCAACACGGTCGCCAACCGGCTGGTGCGCGCCGTCGGCGTCGAGCCCACCGAGGAGCTGGCCTCCGCCCGCACCCCCGGCGAGCTGGTCTCGCTGGCCCGCCACTCCGCGCAGGCCGGCGCCCTGGAACAGGACACCGCCGACCTCTTCGTGCGCACCCTGTCCCTGGGCGACCTGACCGCACAGCACGTCATGACCCCGCGCGTGAAGGTCAGCGCCCTGCAGTCCTCGGCGACCGCCGAGGACGTGGTCAACCTCACCCGTGCCACCGGCCTGTCCCGTTTCCCCGTCTACCACGAGCGCATCGACGAGGTCGTCGGGATGGTCCACCTCAAGGACGCCCTGGCGGTCCCGGCGCGCGACCGGCTGCGCACGCCCGTCGGCCGCATCGCCCGCCCGGCGCTGCTCGTGCCGGAGACCCTGCCCGTGCAGCCGCTGCTGGCCCAGCTGCGCAGCGAGCAGCCCATCGCGGTCGTCGTCGACGAGTACGGCGGCACGGCGGGCGTGGTCACCCTGGAGGACATCGTCGAGGAACTCGTCGGCGAGGTCCGCGACGAGCACGACGCCAAGGACGTGCCCGAGCTCGCCCCGGCCCCGCCCGAGGACGGCCGCCCCGCCTGGGACGCCGACGGCGCCTGCCGCGTCGACCTGCTCAGGCGGATCGGTCTGGAGGCCCCCGAGGGGCCCTACGAGACCGTCGCCGGTCTGGTCGCCGACCTGCTCGGCCGGATTCCCGCCCCCGGCGACCGGGCCGAGCTGCCCGGCTGGCGGCTGTCGGTGCGCCAGGTCGGGCACTACCGCGCCGAGCGGGTCCGCCTGGTGCGCACCGCTCCCGCCGGCAGCGCCGTCGCCACCGCGGTGGAGGCCTCCCGATGAGCGTGCTCCAGCTCTTCTTCGCCGCGCTGCTGGTACTGGCCAACGGCTTCTTCGTCGGCGCGGAGTTCGCCCTGGTGTCGGTCCGCCGCAGCCAGATCGAGCCCCTCGGGACGGCCCGGGCCCGCCAGGTGATCCACGGTCTGGAGCGGCTGCCGCGGATGATGGCCGCCGCGCAGTTCGGCATCACCGTCTGCTCCCTGACCCTGGGCGCGGTGGCCGAACCGACGGTGGCCCAGCTGCTCGAGCCGGTGTTCGAGTGGGTCCGGCTGCCGCACGGCATGGTCCACCCGCTCGGCTATGTCGTCGCCCTCGCGGCCGTGGTCTTCTTCCACCTCGTCATCGGCGAGATGGTGCCGAAGAACCTCGCGATGGCCGCCCCGGAGAAGGCCGCGCTGTGGCTCGGCCCGGGTCTGGTCGCCTTCGCCCGTCTGTGCCGGCCCATCACGGTGGCGCTCGGCGCCTGCGCCAAGGGCATCCTGATGCTCTTCCGCGTCGAGCCCAAGGACGAGGTCGAGGCCGTCTTCACCAGCGAGCAGCTCAACCGGCTGGTGGAGGACTCCGGCCAGGCGGGGCTCCTCGACCCCGAGGAGCAGGAGCGTCTGGAGGACGCGCTCGAGCTCGGCTCCCGGCCGGTGACCGATGTGCTGCTGCGGCGCGAGGCGCTGGTGACCGTCAGCCCGTCGGTGACCCCGGGCGAGATCGTCGCCCTCACCGCGCGCACGGGGTACTCGCGCTTCCCGGTGGCCGCGGAGAGCGGCGCCTTCATGGGGTACCTGCACGTCAAGGACGTCCTCGACCTGGAGGACTCCGACCGGGCCGTGCCGCAGCGGATATGGCGCCCGATGACCACGCTCAGGTCCGAGCTGCCGCTGGACGACGCCCTGACGGTGATGCGCCGGGCGGCGACGCACCTGGCCCAGGTCGCGGACGCCTCCGGCCGGGTGCTGGGCCTGGTCGCCCTGGAGGACGTACTGGAACTCCTGGTCGGCGAGGTGCGGGACCCGGCCCACCGGGTGCGCCCGGGGGTACGGCTGACGGAGCCGCGGCGCGAGAGCGGGGAGCCGGACCAGGTACTGGCCACCTGACGCTCGCCGCCGCACCGGCCTGGCGTCCGGGCACGTCCCGCCGCCGCACCGGCCTGGCGTCCGGGCACGTCCCGCCGCCGCACCGGCCGGGCGGGGAACATCGCCCCGCCGCACCGGCCGGGCGGGCAGATCCCGGGCCGGCCGGGGGCGGGTAGTAGGTCCCGCCGCCCGGCCGGCCCGGCGTGCGGGACGGCCGGCACCCGACCGTGCCCGCGCCAGGCTGCACAGCCCTTCACGGCCGTGCGCCCCTGGGCGCACGGCCTCACGGGACCCGCGGCTCCTGAGCAGCGGCCTCCCGGCCCTCGAGCGGGCCGTCGTCTCCACGGCCGCGCCCCGCCGGGTTCGGGGCGTCCCACGGGACCCGCGGGCCCGCGCCGGCCGCCTCACGGGTCCTGCGGGCCGCGCCCCGACAGGACCTCTCCGTACGCCTGCATCAGGTCCGGCAGCCGCAGCGTCGCCAGGTCGTCCCGCGACAGCGTCCCCGGATACGTCGACAGCCGCAGATCCCGGTACGCGCAGCTCTTCTCGTACAGCGTCCGCAGGAACCGCCCGTTGCCGAGCTCGTCGATCCACCCCTGGTCGACCACGTGCCCGGCGATGGAGCGCAGCTCGTCCAGGGCCTCCTCGTCCCACTGGTCGCCGTTCTCCGCGGCGAGCACCTTGCCGATCTCGGTGAGCTCCAGCGGGCGGTACGACGGGAAGTCCACGCGGGTGGTGAAGCGGGACGACAGCCCGGGGTTGGCGGCCAGCAGCCGGTCCATGCCCTCGGGGTAGCCGGCGAGGATCACCACGAGGTGGTCGCGGTTGTCCTCGGCCCGCTTCAGCAGCACCTGGAGCGCCTCGTCGCCGTACGCGTCGCCCTTGCCGTACCCGGAGTTGGACAGCGAGTAGGCCTCGTCGACGAAGAGGACCCCGCCGATCGCGGAGTCGATGAGCTCGTTGGCCTTCACGGCGGTCTGGCCCAGGTACTCGCCGACCAGGTCGGCCCGCTGCGCCTCCACCAGATGGTCGCCGCCGAGCAGGCCGAGGGCGTAGAAGACGCGGCCGAGGATGCGGGCGACCGTGGTCTTGCCGGTTCCCGAGGGTCCGGAGAAGACGAAGTGGCGTTTGGGCGGCTGCACGGGCAGCCCCTGCCCGGCCCGCAGCCGGGCCATGTTCAGCTGCGCCGACAGGGCCTTCACCTGCCGTTTGACCGGCTCCAGGCCCACCATGCGCTCGAGCTCGGCGAGCGCCTGCTCCAGCAGCGCGGGGTCGGTGGGACCGGAGGGCAGCGGATCGGCGGCCACCGAGGTCCGCTCGCGCACGGCGGGGTCGGACAGCGGCGCCAGGGGAGCGGACAGCGGCGGCTCCGGCTCACCGAGCATGAGGTCCCTGCCCTCGGTGCCGAACAGCGGATCCAGGACGTCCGGGCCGTCCACCGTGTCCTGGCCCAGGCCGGTGAGCGTGACCGCCGCGAGGTCCGCCGCGTCGTCGAACCCGTCGCCCTCGGCGATCGCCGCGAGCCGGGCCGAGGTGTCCATGAAGGAGGGGTCCACCCGGTGCACGGCCCGGTACAGGGGGAGCGCGGCGGCGCTGCGCCCGGTGCCCTCGTGGGCCCGCGCCAGCCAGTAGCGCAGCTCCTTGCGCTGCGGCTGCTCGCTGCGGCAGCGCATCAGCGCGGCCGCCAGCATCGGCTCGGCCTGCCCGTACATCTCCAGCCGCACCCGGGCCATGCCGCCGAACAGTCCGGCCTCGATGCCGAGCATCGGGTCGTCGAGCAGCGGGTCGGTGTGCCGGACGAGCTGCTCCCAGTCCTTGACCAGGTAGGCGCGGCAGGCGTGCAGGAACCGCACCTGGGGGTCCGTGTCCACCGGCGGCAGACCGGCGAGTGCCCGGTCCAGCTCGGGCACATGGCGCCCGTCCAGCCAGTGCGAGGCGTGCGCGAGCAGCAGATCGCGCGGGCTCTCCAGCACGGGCTGCACCCACCAGCCCAGCCAGTACCAGGAGTTGAGGGAGCGGCGGTGCCGGGCCCGCTGCTCGCCGAAGCGGTCGCGGTGCCGGAACATCCGCAGCAGCGCGGTCGTCGTGTCCACGCGCAGCGCGTGCAGCCCCAGCCAGCCGTCGGCCATGCCGGGGTCCATCCGTACCGAGGCCCGGAACTCCTCCTCGGCCTGCGGATAGGCGCCCATGGTGTAGGCGTCCACGCCCCGCAGCCAGGCGAGGTCGGCAGGGGCCTCGGGGCCCTGCGTGCCGAAGTCCATCACGTCCCCCACAAACCGTGCCCCCGTAGGTTCGCCGCCGGGCATCCACCCGGTGGCCTCCTGTGGTCGAACCGCTGTGCCGCGGACCGGAGTTGCAGGTGCGCGAAGCAGCCGTTCGATGGTCGCACCGAGGGCATCGTACCCGCGGGGCCGCCACCCGCCGAAGGGTGCCGCACGGGCCGTTCGCCGAGGTGGGGGCGGGACGTGGCGCACCACTGCGGTGACCGAGGGTGATCGGATCGGCTCGCGGGGCGCCCGGGAAACGGGACGAGGTCAGAACGAAGCCCCCGGTCACGGGGGAACAACCGGGGGCTTCGCGTCTGCGGGCGGTCTCCGACGACCGCTCATTGAGAACCTAAGACCTGTACGGCCCCCCGGTCAAGCCGAGTTGGGGCACTCGGACAACTCACCCGGGGGCGATCTTCACGTGTTCAGCACATTGCGGACGGGTCGTCACGGTGGGTGACCGCCCGGTGTGGCGCAGGGGCCCCGGAAGGCCCCGGCAGCACCTCGTATCCCACGGTCAACTGCCGTACCAGAAGATTCGCATGGGGCCTCGAGGGGTCCTCGGCGAAGTGCCGGCGTTCCGCCGCGACCCACCCGTCCCAGAACGCGTGCTGCTCCTCGCCGTCCCGGGCGCGTCCCCGCGCCCAGGCCTCCTCCGGCGGCACGTCCATCCACAGCAGCCGGGCCAGATGCGGGCGCAGGGAGCGGCGGCCGGCGCCCACGCCCTCGAGCAGGATCACCGGCGCGGGAGGCAGCGTGCGGGCGGGGCCGACGCGCCGGGCGCGCCAGTCGTAGGGGGAGTAGTGCGCCGCCGTCCCGCGCGAGAGCGGTTCGACCACCTCGGTCAGCAGCCGCTCGTCCCAGGCGAACAGTTCCTCGTGGGTGGCGACGTCGTCCAGGTGCAGGACCGGGGCGTCCCCGAGGGCCCCGGCCAGCCGTGCGGCGAAGGTGGTCTTCCCGGAGCCCGCGTGCCCGTCGACGCCGATCAGACGGACCGGGCCGCAGGACGGCTGGAGGCGGCTGAGGCGGGCGGCGAGGGCGTGGATGGCGGTTCCCGGAGTCGGTGCGCTGGGGCAGGGGTATTTCCCGGAACATTCTAATGACCGCCTCGACTCGACCTTCCCGCCGGACCTTCCTGCCGGACCTTCCTGCGGGACCTTCCTGCGGGACCTTCCCGCCGCCCCCGTCGGCGGGCGCCGGCCGGGCGTGGTGATCCCGAAAATGGTGTCGCGTTGAACCATTCATTGAGCAAGCGTCAACTTCCGTCGAACCGCGGCGAGTCGGCGCGTCCACAGGTCGAAATCGGCGTTCCGTTTGTGGCGCCCGCTGAGTAAAGTGCTTCCCGTGAACCATGTGGTGCCATAGGCGATGGACGGGGGAAGATGGCGGCCGGCTTATTCGAAGGGCACTACGTCTGGCATCCCGCGGCCGACGACCGCACGCTCGCGAGCGTGTGCGTCGACGTGCGGGCCGGCCGGCACGTCAGTGCCCGGGACTGCCTCGCCGAGACCCGTGGCGACCACGCGCTGCGGGCCCACCGCTCCCTGGTGCTGGCCTCCGAGGCCGCCGACTCCGACCTCGCCGAGCGCTGGCTGGCCGAGGACCCGTCCCCGGAGGCCGCGCTGCTGTGGGCCCGGGTGGCGGTGCTCAGGGCGCTGCGCGCGTCCGACGCCCGGGACGACCGGGCCGAGGCGCTGGAGCGCATAGCCCTCTCCGCCTGTGAGCGCGCCTCGGCCATGGACCCCGCCGACCCCACGCCGTGGGTCGCCAAGCTGGCCATGGCCCGCTTGCACCGGCCGCGCGACCCGGCACCCCACGGGCTGCTGACCGCGCCGCCGGGGCCCTGGCGGCTGTTCGCGCACATCCTGTCCCTCGCCCCCTGGCACCGCGAGGCGCACCACCGCTTCCTGGCCTTCTTCTTCACCCGCCACGGCGGCTCGGTCAACGCCGCCTGGGACGTGGCGGCGTTCCTCGGCCAGCGCGCGCCCGCCGACTCGGCGCTGCGGCTGCTGCCGCTGGTCGCGCTGGTGGAGAGCTACAACCCGGCCCAACTGCTCGCCGACCGTGTCTGGGAACAGCCCCAGTGGCGCTCCACCTCGCTCGCGGTCTACCACAACTGGCTTCCCACGGTGTCCGGTTACCGCTTCACCCCGGTGCTCGACCTCGCCTACCTCGCCCACGCGCTGGTCATGGCCCGGCGCGAGTTCGAGGCCCGCGCCGTCCTCACCGCGATGGGACCGTACGCCTCGCGCATGCCGTGGTGCGCCTTCGGCGACCCGGTCGAGCAGCTCTCCCGTGCCCGGCGCGCCTGCGGCCTGCCGGTGCCACCGTCCCCCTGAAGCCCGCCCCCGCACAGCGCCTCGGCCCCCAGGCCCCCACCAGGACCACCTGCCCCCACCGGACACCCAACCCCCCACCAGATACCGAACCTCCACCAGACACCCAACCCCCCACCTGAAAGAGGTCCACCGTGCCGGAACGGACACCGGTCCACGACACCGCGGCGCACGCCGCCCGCCCCCCGCGCGGCCGCCGCGGCAAGGCGGAAACGAGCACGTTCGACGACGACGCGACCCTGCACGCGATGGGCTATCCGCGAAAACTCACCCGCCGTTTCCAGGCATTCGACAATTTCGCGATCTCGTTCACCATCATCAACATCATCTCGGGCATTTTCTCGTCCTTCGGATTCGGCATGAACGCGGGCGGTCCCCGCATTCTCGTATTCGGCTGGATCGGGGTTTCCGTCATGGTCCTCTTCGTCGGCGCGGCCATGGCCGAGGTGGCGTCCGCCTATCCGACGAGCGGCGCGCTCTACTTCTCCGCCGGAAAACTCGCCAGACGGCACAAGGGCGCCTGGTCCTGGTTCACCGGCTGGCTGAACTTCGTCGGCCAGATCGGCGGCACCGCCGCCACCGGGTACGCCGCGGCCACCTTCATCCAGGCCTTCATCGCCCTCCAGTGGCCGTCCTACCGGCCGACCGCCCACCAGACCGTGCTGATCACCGCGCTGATCATCGTGCTCCAGGGACTGGCCAACACCTACACCGTCCAGCTGGTCGCCGTACTGAACCGGATCTCGGTGTGGTGGCTGCTGATCGGGCTCGTGGTCATCGTGACCGCTCTGGTGGCCGTTCCCGGCCAGCACCGCCCGGCGTCCTTCGTCACGCATTTCGTGAACAACACCGGTTTCACCAACGGCCTTTACGGCGGCATGCTCGGCCTGCTCGTCACCAGCTGGACCTTCACCGGCTTCGACGGCAGCTTCCACATGTCCGAGGAAACCGTCCGGGCGACCGTCAACGCGCCCAAGGGCATCGTCCGGGCCATCGGCTGCTCGGCCGTCACCGGTCTGGTCCTGATGCTCGCCCTGGTCCTGAGCATCCGCGACTACGGCCATGTGGCGGGCGCCGCCGCACCGCCCGTGCAGATCCTCCTGGACTCCCTCGGCACCGGCACCGCCAAGGCGCTCCTGCTGATCGTCATCGGGTCCATGCTGTTCTGCGGCCTGGCCAACCTCACCAGCAACACCCGGCAGATCTTCGCCTTCTCCCGGGACGGCGCCATGCCCGGCTCCCGCTGGTGGCACTCGGTCTCCCCGCGCACCCGCACACCCGTCAAGGCGGTCTGGCTGGCGGTCGCCTGCTCACTGGCCCTCGTCCTGCCCGGATGGTGGTCCCACACGGCCTTCACCGCCATCGTCAGCGTCAACGTCGTGGGCCTCTTCCTCGCCTACGCTGTCCCGATCCTGCTGCGCCTGCGCCTCGGCGCGGAGTTCCGGCCCGGCCCCTGGAACCTGGGCCGCTGGGGCCGCCCGGTCGGCGTCGTCGCCGTCACCTGGATCGCCCTGAGCAGCGTGCTGTTCATGCTGCCCCAGGCGTCCCCGATCAGCGCCGGCTCCTTCAACTACGCCCCCGTCGCCCTGGCCGTGGTGCTCCTCGTCGCCACCCTCTGGTGGTTCGCCACCGCCCGCCGCCACTTCCGGGGCCCCGTCAGCTACGGCCATCCGGACGAGGTGGCGGCTATGGACCTCGTCTGACCCCTCCGTCACGGCCCCGCATCCGCGGGGCCGCCCGCCCGGTCACCCGCCCGGTCACCCGCAGGTCACGCCACTGGTAGAGACCAATATTGGTTCCGGCGGCACGCGCCGAAGTGCTGGCAGGAGGCGGCCCCCGCGGTCATAGTGGGGGCCGCATCGCCGTGCACGGACCCGCCGTCAGCCCCGACTCGGACACCTGGGGGTCTCCCACCCATGACCGGAGCCGAACAGCCCTCCCGCAGATCCGTCCTGGCCGCCGCGGTGGCCACCGCCGTGGCGGGCGCCGCGACCGCCCCGGCGACGGCCGCCGCGGCCACGCCCGCCACGCCCGCCGCGGCCACGCCCACCCGGCACGCCCCCGCCCGCCCCGTCGACAACCACGCCTGGACCACCTACACGGACTGGCGCGGCGGCGCCTTCCACGGCACCCGCGCCGTCGCGGGCCCGCGGCCGGCCGTCGAGATCGCCACCCCCGCCGGCACCACCGACTACACCGACCCGCACACCGGCACCACCGCCACCTGGGAGTACGGGACCTGGACCTCGCCCGTCCACCGCCTCACCGTCCCCGCCACCGAGGTGATCGCCTCCTGGAACGCGCACACCCCGGCCGGCACCTGGCTCCAGACCGAGCTCCGGGGGACGTACTCCGACGGCACGGACACCCCCTGGTACGTGATGGGCCGGTGGGCCGCCGGGGAACAGGACATCAGGCGGACCTCCGTCGACGACCAGACCGACGGCAGGAGCACGATCTGGACGGACACCTTCTCCGTCGACGACCCGGCCTCCGGCCTGCGGCTGACCTCGTACCGCCTGCGCCTGACCCTGTACCGCCGCCCCGGCACCCGGCTCACCCCCAGCGTCCGGCGGGCCGGTGCCATGGGGTCCGACGTCCCCGACCGCTTCACCGTCCCGGCCAGCACGCCCGCCCACCCGGCCAGGGAGCTGGCCGTACCCCGCTACTCGCAGGAGATCCACGCCGGCCAGTACCCGGAGTACGACAACGGCGGCGAGGCCTGGTGCAGCCCCACCTCCTCCCAGATGATCGTCGAGTACTGGGGCGGCCGCCTCACCCCCGGCCAGCTCTCCTGGGTGGACCCGTCCTACGCCGACCCGCAGGTCTGCCACGCGGCCCGGTACACGTACGACCACCAGTACGCCGGCTGCGGCAACTGGCCCTTCAACGTCGCCTACGCCGCGACCTTCGAGGGTCTGCAGGGCGTGGTGACCCGGCTCGGCTCGCTCACCGACCTGGAGACCCTGATCGCGGCCGGCATCCCGGCCATAACGTCGCAGTCGTTCCTCAAGTCCGAACTCACCGGCGCCGGTTACGGCACCTCCGGCCATCTGATGACGGTCATCGGCTTCACCGCCGGGGGAGACGTGATCGCGAACGACCCGGCATCGCCGAGCGACGAGGCGGTGCGCCGGGTCTACCTGCGCCGGGAGTTCGAGAACATCTGGCTGCGCACCAAGCGCTACAACGCCTCCGGCAAGGTCGTCTCCGGCACCGGCGGCGTCTGCTACCTGTACTTCCCGGAGCGTCCCACGCCCCAGCAGTGCCGGGCGCTGGCCGCGGTGGGCGTGCGCTGACCGGACGGTGGGCGTACGCGCGGAAGGCCCCGGCCTCCGGGGCCTTCTGTGACCAACGTCTCGGTCCGGGGCGCCGCCCCGGGTGGCAGGGTGGACGACGGGGCGCGAAAGCCCCACTCCACCGCAGCACCCCCCATTCCACCCGCACGACGCCACCCCTTGCGAGCAGCCATGACCGCACACTCAGCCACCGCCGCCCGGGTCCGCACCGGCGGTCCCAAGGACGACGGCCCCAAGGTGCTCGAGAACGTCCTCGGCTGGACCCTCGTCGTCGTGATCGCGATGCTCGTCACCCAGCTCGGCCTGCTGTGACCTGACGCATACCCGACCTGCCATACTGCGGTTGTCCCACCGCCAGTTGGAGCCAGGGCCGAATTGAAGACGAGTCAACGGCGCGAGAGCGCCGGTCCGCCGCCCCCGTCCGCCTCCGTCCCCGGCCGGGTGCGCGGCACCGAACGCTCGGCGGCCCGTCGCGCCGAACTCATCGCCATCGGACGCAGGCTGTTCGCCGACACCTCCTACGACGCCCTCTCCATGGACGACATAGCCCGGCAGGCCCATGTCGCCAAGGGCCTGATCTACTACTACTTCCGGTCCAAGCGCGGCTACTACCTGGCGATCGTCGAGGACTCGGTCGCCGACCTGGTGGTGAGCGCGGCCGGCGGCCGGGAGCTGCCCGCGGTGGACCGCGTGCACCGCACCATCGAGGGCTACCTGCGCTACGCCGAGCACAACCAGGCCGCCTACCGCACCATCGTGGGCGGCGGCGTCGGCTTCGACACCGAGGTGCACGCCATCCGGGACCGGGTGCGCGAGGCGATCGTCTCGACCATCGCCGAGGGCGCGTACGGCCGTACCGCCATCGCGCCGGTGGCCCGCATGGGCCTGCTCGCCTGGGTGTGCGGCGTGGAGGGCGCCACCCTGGACTGGATCGACCGCCCGGAACTGGCCCGCGACGCCATGCGCGAGCTGCTGGTCAAGACCCTGGGCGGGGCGCTGCGCGCCATCGAGGAACTGGACCCGGCCCACCCGGCCCCCGCCCCGGCCCGCCGCGACGCCTGACACCCGAGCCCCCGAACACCGGCGGCGGCCGACCACCCACGGCCGTGCACCCACTGCCGTTGAGCGCGCCCTCGCCGCCGACATCGCACCCCACTGCCGCCACCCCGCCGCCGTGACTGCCCGGCCCCGCTGGGGACCGGCCCCGGACGGGCCGAGGACTGGCGCGCGGGCCGGCCGAGGGCTGGCGTGCGCCGGCGTGCGGATCGGCGTGCGGAGCGTGCGAGTCCGCGGCGGCCGCCGGGCGGCCATCGCCGCACGGTCGTGCGCACCCCCGCCGCCCCCTCCGGCCACCGTCCCAAGGGGTTCCGGCCCTTTCTTGAAGTAAGCGGTCGTTAACCGGTGACGCCATGCCTCCGATCGGGCATACTCACAGCGCACAGCCGCTGGTCAGCAGCTTCCGTGACCCGGGACTGCCGGGCTTCGGCTGGCCCCGAGGAAGACTCCGGCGGCGCCGCCCCACCCAAGGCGCACGTCCGCCGATGCGCCCGAAAGGGAGGAGAGCGTCGCCATGCCCGACCGCGCCCCGCAGCCGGTGGACCGGCAACTGCCCACGGACGAGGCCCGGGACCTGATCTCGCTCGTTCGCGACATCGCCCAGCACGAGATCGCCCCGAAAGCGGCCGAGGAGGAGGACGCCGGACGCTTCCCCCGCGAGGTCTTCACCCTGCTGTCCCGGTCGGGGCTGCTCGGTCTGCCCTACGACGGCGAGTACGGCGGCGGCGAGCAGCCGTACGAGGTCTACCTCCAGGTCCTCGAGGAGCTGGCCGCGGCCCGCCTCACCGTCGGCCTGGGCCTGAGCGTGCACACCCTGGCCTGCCACGCGCTCGCCACCTACGGCACCAAGGAGCAGCAGGTCGAGCACCTGCCCGCGATGCTCGGCGGCGGCCTGCTCGGCGCCTACGCGCTGTCCGAGCCCGCCTCCGGCTCCGACGCCGCCTCCCTGCGCACCAAGGCGGTCCGGGACGGCGACGAGTGGGTGATCACGGGGACCAAGGCGTGGATCACGCACGGCGGGGTCGCCGACTTCTACACGGTGATGGCCCGCACCGGCGGGGAGGGCCCGCGCGGGATCACCGCCTTCCTCGTGCCCGCCGACGCCGAGGGCCTGAGCGCCGCGGCCCCGGAGAAGAAGATGGGCCTGAAGGGCTCGCCGACCGCGCAGATCCACCTCGACGGGGTGCGGGTCGCGGACGACCGGCGCCTGGGCGAGGAGGGTCAGGGCTTCGCCATCGCCCTGTCCGCGCTCGACTCCGGCCGGCTCGGCATCGCCGCCTGTGCCATCGGCGTCGCCCAGGCGGCGCTGGACGAGGCGGTCGCCTACGCGGGCGGGCGCACGCAGTTCGGCCGGCCGATCGCCGACTTCCAGGGCCTGCGCTTCATGCTCGCCGACATGGCGACCCAGATAGAGGCGGGCCGTTCCCTGTACCTGGCGGCGGCCCGGCTGCGGGACGCCGGGCGGCCGTTCGCCCGGGAGGCGGCCATGGCCAAGCTGTTCTGCACGGACACGGCCATGAAGGTGACCACGGACGCCGTCCAGGTGCTCGGCGGATACGGCTACACCGCGGACTTCCCGGTGGAGCGCTACATGCGCGAGGCCAAGGTGCTGCAGATCGTCGAGGGCACCAACCAGATCCAGCGCATGGTCATCGCCCGTCACGTCGCGGGTCCCGAGACCCGCTGAACTGTCCCAGGCCGAGGAAGGGCGCCGCGAGCCGTACCCACTCGGGGTCGTGGCGCCCGGGCAGGGTGCGGCCGCGGTCGGCCCAGGTGCGCATCATGTCGCGGTAGATCGGCGGGTCCGCCGGCTGCGGCGGCGCGGGGGGAACCGGTTCCGCGGGCGTCGGCACCAGGATGCGCCGCCGGCGCGCGGCTGTCGGCTTGGTGGCGGTCATACCTGGGCAACGCGGCCCCGGGCCGGCAGGTCACCGCCCGGGGGATTCGAGCGTGAGTTCACGCCCGTCCGTACTCCCGTACCAGGGCGTGTTCCGGCGCGACCCGGCATGTCTCCCGGAACACCCGGCATCACTCCCGGACCACCCGGGAGTGATCCGCGCCCCGGCCCGCCGCACCTTCCAGGGGACTGGCGCCGCACTGTCCAGGGGGCCGGGCGGGACACTCAGGCCGCGTCGCGGCGCATCTCCGCCACCCGCATCGGACGCGAGCCCGGGCCGCCGACGTGCGAGAACGGCTGCATCCGCCAGTCGAGTCCCTGCGGCAGCGTCAGCAGGAGGGCGGTGTCCTGCTCCTGCGGCTTCGCCGTCTCGTCGGCGGCGCGGGCGTCGGAGGCCCGGCGGCCGGTGCCGGCGCAGACCGTGAGCCCGAACGGGTTCCACGGCGAGGCGCACAGGGCGTGCTCCGGCAGCACCTCCTCGTCCGCGAGCAGGGCGATGGGCTGGGCGCACTCCGGGCAGATCACCCGGTACATCTCGAAGGTGTCGTAGGCGTCGGTCCCCTCGTCGGCGGCGTCGGGTTCGACGCCCTCCGGGACGGGCTCGACGACCGGCTGCTGCCGCTTGGGCACGGAACGACCAGGGCGCTTGACACTCTGCATGGGATTCTCCCCCTAAGGCTGGGCCGTGAAGGCGCTGCGGCCTCGACCACAGCAAGCACTTCCCCGGCGCCCCGCGGGGTAATCGCGGGGACATCACGAAGGCCGTCCCGTTCATGTGGCGTTCGTCACATGCCGCGCGCAGGTGCCCGGCGTACGGTCCCGGCCCCCCAGGTGGGTCACGCACCGACGGCCCCCGCGTCGCGAACCGTGCGCGACCCGGGCCGCCCAGGTGTCCGCGGAGATCAGCCGCACTGTAGGTTCTTGCGCCATGGAGGAGCTGGACCGACAGATCGTGCAGCTGCTCGTCAAGGACGGGCGGATGAGCTACACCGACCTGGGCAAGGCCACGGGCCTGTCCACGTCGGCCGTGCACCAGCGGGTGCGGCGGCTGGAGCAGCGTGGCGTCATCCGCGGGTACGCCGCCGTCGTGGACCCGGAGTCCGTGGGGCTGCCCATGACCGCCTTCATCTCGGTCAAGCCGTTCGACCCCAGCGCCCCCGACGACATCGCCGACCGGCTGGCCGGCGTCCCGGAGATCGAGGCCTGCCACAGCGTCGCGGGCGACGAGAACTACATCCTGAAGGTCCGCGTCGCCACCCCGCACGAGCTGGAGGAACTGCTCGCCCGGGTGCGGACCCTGGCCGGTGTGTCCACCCGCACGACGGTGGTCCTGTCGACGCCGTACGAGGCCCGTCCTCCCCGTATCTGACCCCCGCGGCATCCCGGACGGGCGCCCGCGTCACCCCGGAGGGGCGCCCACGGCCTCTCGGGCGGGCGCCCGGCGCCCGGGCGGGACCCGCGTCCGCCCCGCGGACCGGCGCCGCTTCGGCCCACCTGCCTGCGGGCCGGCCGCCGCGAGGCGGGAGACTGGTGGTCATGAGTGAGCGCACTGCCGAGTCCCGGACCGTCCTTCTTCGCCGCGGCGAGGTGCACAGCCCCGCCGACCCGTTCGCGACCGCCATGGTCGTCGAGGCGGGCCGGGTCGCCTGGGTCGGCTCCGAGGGGGCGGCCGACGCCTTCGCGGGCGGCGTCGACGAGGTGATCGACCTGGACGGCGCCCTGGTCACCCCGGCGTTCACCGACGCCCATGTGCACACCACCGCGACCGGACTGGCGCTGACCGGCCTGGACCTGTCCGACGCGCCCACCCTGGAGGCCGCCCTCGCCCGCGTGCGGGACTTCGCCGCCGCCCGTCCCGCCGACCGCGTGCTGCTCGGCCACGGCTGGGACGCCGCCCGCTGGCCCGGCGGCCGCCCGCCCACCCGCGCGGAGCTCGACGAGGCCACCGGCGGCCGCCCGCTGTACCTCAGCCGGATCGACGTGCACTCCGCGGTCGTCACCACCGCCCTGCTGGACCTGGCGGGCGGTGTCCCCGGCCCGGTGGACGGCCCGCTGACCGGGGACGCCCACCATGCCGTGCGGGCCGCCGCGCTGGGTGCCGTCACCCCCGCCCAGCGCACCGAGGCGCAGCGCGCCGCGCTCGCCCGCGCCGCCTCCCTCGGCATCGGTTCCGTGCACGAGTGCGGCGGGCCGGACATCTCCTCCGAGGACGACTTCACCGGCCTGCTGCGGCTGGCCGCCGAGGAGCCCGGCCCCCGGGTCGTCGGCTACTGGGCGGAGCAGGACGTCGACAAGGCCCGCCGGCTGGGAGCGCTGGGCGCGGCCGGGGACCTCTTCGCCGACGGCTCCATCGGCTCGCACACCGCCTGCCTGCACGCCCCGTACGCCGACGCCGCCCACACCGGTACCGCCCACCTGGACGCGGCCGCGGTCGCCGCCCATGTCACCGCCTGCACCGAGGCGGGCCTGCAGGCGGGCTTCCACGCCATCGGCGACGCCGCCGTCACCGCCGTCGTCGACGGGGTGCGGGCCGCCGCCGAGAAGCTGGGCCTCGCCCGGGTACGGGCCGCCCGGCACCGCGTGGAACACGCCGAGATGCTCACCCCGCAGACCATCGCCGCCTTCGCCGAGCTGGGCCTGACCGCCTCGGTGCAGCCCGCCTTCGACGCCCTGTGGGGCGGCGAGGACGGCATGTACGCCCGCCGCCTGGGCGCCGAGCGGGCCCGCACGCTGAACCCCTTCGCGGCCCTGCTGCGGGCCGGCGTACCGCTCGCCCTCGGCTCCGACAGCCCCGTGACCCCGCTGGACCCCTGGGGCACGGTCCGGGCCGCCGCCTTCCACCGCACTCCCGAGCACCGCGTCTCCGTCCGCGCCGCGTTCACCGCGCACACCCGGGGCGGCTGGCGGGCGACCGGACGGGACGACGCGGGCGTCCTGGTGCCCGGCGCGCCCGCGGACTACGCAGTGTGGCGCACCGACGAGCTCGTCGTGCAGGCGCCCGACGACCGGGTGGCGCGCTGGTCGACCGACCCGCGGTCGGGCACCCCCGGGCTGCCCGACCTCAGCCCGGGCCGTGACCTGCCGGTCTGCCTGCGGACGGTGGTGGGCGGACGAACGGTGTTCGTACGGCCGGGCGAGTGATCTCCCCGGGCGGCGTGGCGGCCGCCGTCGCCCGCCGCCGCGTCGCGCGACCTGCGCATCCTCCGGGCCGAGCGGGCGGCGGAAGGTCTCTGCGCTGGTGAAACCGCTGTTTGACAGCCGACGGCGGAGGGCCGGTAGGTTCTGCCGGGTCCACCACCGGACGCTCGGCCGGGGAACCTCCGTACCCGCGTCGCAGCGCCGCTGGGTCAGGGACGGTGTGCCGCACCGGGTCACCGTCACTGGGAGCCAGGCTCAGCGCCCGCGTCGGCGGGGGAATGTTCCGGACGGCCGGCTAGGTGTGACCCGGGTGGGGCCCGGGCGCTCAGTAGACAACGGCTTTCGGTCGATCCGCAGCCAGCGGGTCCCAGGTCGGACCGAAGGGCGCGCCGGGCCCCCCTCCGCAGGGCGGAGGGCTGCCGAAAAGACGCCAAATCCAGCATTCTTACCCCGCTCTTGCCCGTGCGACACCCCCGTACGGCCGTGGCGTCACGTCCGTGCAGGCCGTGGCCACTATGGTGGTGTTCTGCGTACGGACATGAAGGGGCAGCAGTGAACGACGGCGACGGCACCCTCTCGGCTGGGGCCCAGGAGAGGCGGTACGGCCCGCTCGGCACGGCTTTGGTGATCATTCCGACCTACAACGAGGCGGAGAACGTCAAGGCCATCGTCGGCCGGGTCCGCAAGGCCGTCCCCGAGGCGCACGTCCTCGTGGCCGACGACAACAGCCCCGACGGCACGGGCAAGCTCGCCGACGAGCTGGCCGCCGAGGACGAGCAGGTGCACGTCCTGCACCGCAAGGGCAAGGAGGGCCTGGGCGCCGCGTACCTCGCCGGGTTCCGCTGGGGCCTGGACAACGGCTACGGCGTCCTGGTCGAGATGGACGCCGACGGCTCCCACCAGCCCGAGGAGCTGCCCCGGCTGCTCACCGCCCTCAAGGGGGCCGACCTGGTGCTCGGCTCCCGATGGGTGCCGGGCGGGCGCGTGGTGAACTGGCCCAAGTCCCGCGAGTTCCTCTCGCGCGGCGGCAGCACCTACTCACGGCTCATGCTCGACGTGCCGATCCGCGACGTCACCGGCGGCTACCGCGCCTTCCGCCGCGAGACGCTGGAGGGCCTCGGCCTCGAGCATGTCGCCTCCCAGGGGTACTGCTTCCAGGTCGACCTGGCCCGGCGCGCGATCCGCGCCGGCTACCACGTCGTCGAGGTGCCGATCACCTTCGTGGAGCGGGAGCTGGGCGACTCGAAGATGAGCCGGGACATCGTCGTCGAGGCGCTGTGGCGGGTCACGGCCTGGGGCGTCGGGGAACGGGTGACCAAGCTCGCAGGCCGCGGCCGCAGGTCCTAGCGTTCGTCCCGCACGGGCGGGTGCCGGGTGGGCTCGTCCCGCACCGGCAGGTCCTGGCACTTGTCCCGCGCTGAGCGGACCCCAGGCACACTGGGAGCATGACGACTGGCGTTCCGACCTCTTCGTACCCGGACCGGTCCGCCCGGCCCCGCCGCTCCCGGCCGCGCAGGTGGCTGCCGCTGGGCGTCGCGCTGTGGCTGGTGCTGGAGATCTGGCTGCTGACGATGGTCGCGGGCGCGGCGGGCGGCCTCACCGTTCTGCTGCTGCTGGTCGCCGCCTTCGTGCTCGGCGCCGTGGTGATCAAGCGCGCGGGCCGGCGCGCCTTCCGGAACCTGAACGAGGCGCTGCAGCGCGGCTCCGCCCCCGCCTCGCGCGGCGGCGGCAACGGCTGGCTGATGCTGGCCGGGCTGCTCCTGATGATCCCCGGCGTGATCTCGGACGCGGTGGGACTGCTTCTGCTGCTCCCGCCCGTGCAGCGGGCCGCCGGCCGGTTCGCGGAGCGGACCGTGGACCGCACCCTGCGCGCCGCGGCGCCGGGAACTCTGGGCGACGCCTTCCAGCAGGTCCGCATCCACCAGCCGGACGGCAAGGTGGTCCAGGGCGAGGTCGTCCGGGACGAGCCCCAGGACGGACCCGGCGAGCAGCGCCCGCCCCTCACTCGGTAGCGCGGCACAAAACAAACGCCGCGGGCGCCGTACGTCGATACGTACGGCGCCCGCGGCGACTTGTGTGCACTGTGGTCCGGCGCTCCCGCGGGGACTACGCGCTCTTGCGGCTGTCCCGCGGATGCACCGCGATGTTCATCGCACCGGAACGCAGAACGGCGAGACGCTCCTCGAGGACCTCTTCGAGCTCCTCACGGGTGCGCCGCTCCATCAGCATGTCCCAGTGCGTACGAGCGGGCTTGGCCTTCTTCTCTTCCGGACCGTCGCCATCCACCAGGAGTGCCTGGGCCCCGCAGACCTTGCACTCCCACTCCGGCGGGATCTCCGCCTCGACCGAGAAGGGCATCTCGAAGCGGTGCCCCTTCTCGCATGCGTACTCCACGGCCTGGCGCGGGGCCAGGTCGATACCGCGGTCGGTCTCGTAGCTGGTCACCACGAGGCGCGTGCCGCGAAGAGCTCGCTCACTCATGAATCGTGCCTCCCGGGCTTGTCGCCCACAGGACAGGTGTCGCTGTCGTCGTCATCCGGTCAACGTCCGGTCGGCGGTAAAGATTCCCGTTCCGAGGTTACGTTCCGGGTCATGCGTCGCCGTCGTAGCCGCAGCCTTGTCAACCAGTGCAGTACCCACCGGCGCCCGGTTTGTCACATCTGCTCGGAGATGTCACCCAGCGTTTCGGCATCTTTGACGCGCAGTAACGGTACGCCTGGCAGGCCAAACGCGTACACTACAGCCCTTTCGCCTCCAGTGCTAAATCCGGTCGGGAACCGGATTGCCCGCGTCCTGGATCGCCCGCCGCAGCGGGACGCGGGCGAGCAGCGCGAAACCGAGCACGAAGAACGCCACCAGCGAGACGATGGCGTCCCGGTAGCTCCCCGTCAGCTGATAGGTGATCCCGAACAGCAGCGGCCCCAGCCAGCTCATGCCCCGGTCGCTCATCTCGTAGGCCGAGAAGTACTCGGCCTCCCTGCCGGGCGGCACCAGGTGCGAGAACAGCGAACGCGACAGCGCCTGGCTGCCGCCGAGCACCAGCCCGATCCCCGCCGCCAGCACGAAGAACCACACCGGCGCCTTGGCCGGCAGGAAGTACCCGGCGGCCAGCGTGAGCGTCCAGGCCGCCAGCGAGCCCAGCACGGTCCGCTTGGCGCCGTACGCCCGCGCCAGCCGGCCCATGCCCAGCGCCCCGGCCACCGCCAGCACCTGCACCATCAGCACCGCCGTGATCAGCGTCGACTGGCCCAGTCCCAGCTCCTCCGACCCGTACACCGACGCCTGGGAGATCACCGTCTGGATGCCGTCGTTGTAGACGAGGTAGGCGAGCAGGAAGCCCAGGGTGAGCGGTTTGCCCCGCATGTCCCGCAGGGTGGCCGCGAGTTGGCGCCAGCCGTGCACCGCCGGCGTCGCGAGGGCCGTACGGCGGTCGCGCAGCCGTCTGAGCGGGACCAGCGTGAAGGCGCCCCACCACAGACCGGCCGAGCCCAGGCAGATGCGCACCGCCATCCCCTCGGACACGCCGAAGGAGTCGTGCGCGGTGAACAGGACCAGGTTCGCCACCAGCACCAGGGAGCCGGCCGCGTAGCCGAGGGCCCAGCCGCGCGAGGAGACCGCGTCCCGCTCCTCGGGCGGAGCGATCTGCGGCAGATAGGAGTTGTACAGGACCATCGAGACGGCGAGCGAGGCGTTGGCGAGGATCAGCAGCACCCCGCCCAGCAGATAGCGGTGGCCCTCCAGGAAGAACAGTCCGGCCGTGGACGCTGCGCCCAGGTAGGCGGCGGCCGCGAGCAGGGGCTTCCTGCGGCCGGTGCGGTCGGCCGCGGCGCCCGCGACCGGCATCACCAGGATCGCGACGATCACGGACGCCGACACGCAGTAGGCGAAGAACGACCCGGCCCGCACGGGGATCCCGAGGGGATGCACGAACCCCCGCGCATCGGCCGCCGCCCGGGCGACCGACGTCAGATAGGGGCCGGCGAACACGGTCAGCACGCTGGTCGAGTAGACGGAGCACGCCCAGTCGTAGACGTACCAGCCGTGCTGTTCGCGCCGTCGTGCGGCGGCCTCGCCGGCCGCTCCCGCCCGCACGGTGCCGGTGTCGGTCTCGGTGTCCACCCCGTGCCCTCGCTTCCCCGCCGTGTCACCCGCGGGGCACCGGAGAGGCCGGCCGGGGTCTCAGACCCACCGAGGTCTCAGACCCAGACGCCCCGGTCCTCCATGACCTCGCGCAACGTGTCGATGTGATCGGTCATGATGCCATCGACACCGAGGTCCAGGAGCCGGTGCATCCGCCCGGGCTCGTTGACCGTCCACACGTGCACCTGCAGCCCGCGCGCGTGGGCGGCCCGCAGGAACAGCGGATCGACCACCGGGACGCCGGAGTGCGAGACGGGGACCTGCGCGGCGACCGCGGACCGGCGCAGCGCGGCCGGCACCCCCCAGGAGCGCAGCCGCAGCCCCAGCACCCCGCGCGTGCCGTACGACGTCGCCAGGCGCGGACCGGCCAGCCGCTGCGCCCGGACCAGCCGGGCCTCGGAGAACGAGCCCACGCACACGCGCCCCCACGCGCCGGTGCGCTCGATCAGCTCCAGCAGGGGGCGCAGGGCGGGCTCCGCCTTGACGTCGACGTTCCAGCGCACCCCGGGGAAGGTCTCCAGCAACTCCTCGAAGAGCGGCACCGGCTCCCGGCCCCCCACGCGCGCCTGCGCCACGTCCCGCCAGGGCAGGTCCGCTATCCGGCCCGAACCGTCGGTCACCCGGTCCAGGGTCGTGTCGTGGAACGCCACCAGCCGTCCGTCCGCCGTGGCGTGGACGTCGGTCTCCATGTAGCGGTAGCCGAGTGCGGCCGCCCGCCGGAACTGCGCCACGGTGTTCTCCAGGCCGTCGGCGGCGCCGCCGCGGTGGGCGAACGGGATGGGGCCCGGGTGGTCGAGGTACGGGTGGCGTACGAGCGTGGTCACGGTCGCAGTATCGCGCGTGCCGGTGTCCCGGCGGCAACCACGGTGCTGCCGCCGGATGCCGCGGGAACGGCGAACGCGCGCAGGAAGAACTGCGCCAGCGGGCCGATGGCCACCGCGTACAGCAGTGTGCCGACGCCGACGGTGCCGCCGAGCGCGAAACCGCCGGCCACCACCGCCACCTCCACCGCCGTGCGCATCAGACGCACCGAGCGGCCGGTGCGGCGGTGCAGTCCGGTCATCAGGCCGTCGCGGGGGCCGGGCCCGAAGCGGGCGGCGATGTAGAGACCGGTGGCCACCCCGTTGAGCACCACCCCCGCGAGCAGCAGGCACCCGCGCACGGCCGCTGTACGGACCTCGGGCACCACGGCCAGCGTGCCGTCCATGGCCAGGCCCACCACGAACACATTGGCGACCGTGCCGAACCCCGGGCGCTGGCGCAGCGGGATCCACAGCAGCAGCACCGCCGCGCCCACGACCACCGACACCTCGCCGATGGTCAGACCGGTGCGCTCCGCCAGCCCCTGGTGGAGCACGTTCCACGGCTCGAGGCCGAGACCGGCGCGGACGAGAAGCGCGGAGCTCGCGCCGTACAGCGCGAGACCGGCGCCGAGCTGGATCAGCCGGCGTCCGAGACGGGCCTGCGTGGACACATGTCCCCCCTGGGTGGTGAAAGTGGCCTGGTGCGTGACACTCTGTGGCTCGGGGAGACAACCCATCCATGGCCAATTCGAGGAAGGTGGACTGGTAGTCATGGCGCAGTGGACCTCCGCGGTGGGCGCCGCGCAGCTCGCCCGGCTGCTCAACTCCCAGCAGGAGCGCCCGGCGGGCCCGGGCACGCGCCGCCCGCCCGCCTACCGCGCGCTCGCCGACGGCATCCGGCTGCTGGTCCTGGAGGGCCGCGTCCCGGTGGCCGCCCGGCTGCCCGCCGAGCGTGAGCTGGCCCTCGCCCTGTCCGTCAGCCGCACCACGGTCGCCGCCGCCTACGAGGCGCTGCGCACCGAGGGCTTCCTGGAGTCACGGCGCGGAGCGGGCAGCTGGACCGCGGTGCCCGCCGGCAACCCGCTGCCCGCGCGGGGCCTGGAACCCCTGCCGCCCGAGGCGCTCGGCTCGATGATCGACCTCGGCTGCGCGGCCCTCCCGGCGCCCGAGCCGTGGCTCACCCGCGCCGTGCAGGGCGCGCTGGAGGAACTGCCGCCGTACGCGCACACCCACGGCGACTACCCGGCCGGCCTGCCCGCGCTGCGCGCGATGATCGCCGAGCGGTACACCGCGCGCGGCATCCCGACCATGCCCGAGCAGATCATGGTGACGACCGGCGCGATGGGCGCCATCGACGCCATCTGCCATCTCTTCGGCGGCCGCGGCGAGCGCATCGCCGTGGAGTCGCCGAGCTACGCCAACATCCTCCAGCTGATGCGCGAGGCGGGCGCCCGGCTGGTGCCCGTCGCGATGGCCGAGGGACTGGCCGGATGGGACCTGGACCGCTGGCGCCAGGTGCTGCGCGAGGCCGCGCCCCGCATCGCCTACGTCGTCGCCGACTTCCACAACCCGACCGGCGCGCTCGCCGACGACGACCAGCGGCGCCGGCTGGTGGACGCGGCCCGCTCGGCCGGCACGGTCCTCGTCGTCGACGAGACCATGAGCGAGCTCCACCTGGAACCGGACCTCCGCATGCCGCGGCCGGTGTGCGGGTTCGACCCGGCCGGCTCCACGGTCGTCACCGTCGGCTCGGCCAGCAAGGCCTTCTGGGCCGGGATGCGCATCGGCTGGGTGCGCGCCGCGCCCGACGTGATTCGCAGCCTGGTCGCCGCGCGGGCCTACGCCGACCTGGGCACCCCCGTGGTGGAGCAGCTGGCGGTGAGCTGGCTGTTCAGCACGGGCGGCTGGGAGGAGGCCGTGCAGATCCGCCGCGCCCAGGCCCGCGACAACCGCGACGCCCTGGTCGCGGCCGTCCGGCGGGAGCTGCCCGACTGGGAGTTCGAGATTCCCCAGGGCGGCCTGACGCTGTGGGTGCGCACCGGCGGTCTGTCGGGCTCCCGGCTGGCCGAGGTGGGCGAGGGCGTGGGCGTACGCGTCCCGTCCGGGCCGCGCTTCGGCGTCGACGGCGCCTTCGAGGGCTACGTCCGGCTGCCGTTCACCGTCGGGGGAGCGGTGGCCGACGAGGCCGCGACCCGCCTGGCGGCCGCCGCCCGCCTGCTCCGGACGGGAGCCACGACCCCCACCGAGCCGCCGCGGACCTTCGTCGCCTGACCGGCCCCGTCCACCCCGGGCCGGCCCGAGCCGACGTCGGAGGTCGGGGCCGTCCCGGCGGTCCCGGCTGGTCCGGACCGTCCCGGGTGTCTCGGCCGTACCGGCCGTGTTGGCCAGGGCCTCGAGGCCCCGGCTTTTCCGGGCTGTCCCGGCGGTCCCGGCCGTCCCGGCGGGCGGCCGGTACGCCGAGCTGTACCGCACCCAGTTCGAGCAGCAGCCGGACGGGCCGGCGGACGGCGCCTGTGACGTGATCGCGGGGGCCACGGCCGGTGCCGGGGCGGCGGCCGAGGACACGGCCGCCGGGGGCACGGGCGCCGCCGTCCCGGCCGTCCCGGCCAGGATGCCCGAGGCGCCGGTCGGTCCTGCCCCGGCCGCCCCGGGCCGGTCCTGCCCGGGAGGCCCCGGGAGCGGAGGGCGGTCCCGTCCGTCCGGCCACGGACGGCCCGTGAGGGGGCGGCTCCTACGCTGGTCCGGTGACGGACCACCCCCACGCTGGTCCGGTGACGGACGGCCCGAGAGGGGGCGGCCCCTCACCGCGGTCCGGTGACGGCCGTCTCACGTCGGTCCTGGATGCGGCGTGCGGCGGCCGCCTCCCGGCGGGCCGCGACGGGCGCCCCGTGACGGTCCCGGACGGTCCGGTGAGGCCGTCTCACGACGGTCCGGCGAGGGCGCCCCGGGACGCCCGTGACGGTCCGGCGACGGCGCCTCACGACGGTTCGGCGACGGCCGCCTCCGGCACCGTCTCCACCTCCGGCACCGTCTTCACCGGCGCGGGAGCCGGCCCCGGCGCCGGCTCGGGTACGGTCTCGCCGTCCGCCGGAGTGGTCTTCGCCGGCAGGAGCGACCGCACCGCCTCCCGGTGCCCCTCACTCGCCGAGTCGTCGTACGGATCCGGCGTCGCGGGCACCTGCAGCCGGTGCACGGCCCCCGTCCCCAGCCGCGCGTATCCCCGGCCGGGCGGCACCACGGCGAGCGGCGTGGTGCACGGCGGTGCCCCGAGCACCGCCTTGAGCTGCTCCGCGGTCGCCGGCCCGAGCACGACACGCGCGCGCGTGTGCTGCCGTACGGCGTCGCTCAGGGTGTCCGCGGTGTCGAACTGCTCGGCCACGACCACCGTGACATTGACCGCGCGGCCGTGCCGCAACGGCACCTGAAGGAGTGCCTGCGGGTCCTTGCGGCCGTCCGCCGCGGCCAGATGGGTGAACGCGGCCGGCCGGTCGACCAGCAGCCACAGCGGCCGCTTGGTGTCGTCCGGCGGCGGATGCCCGGCCTGCCGCGCGCGGTTGACGGCGATCAGCCGGCGCTCGGTCTCGGTGGCCGCCCACTCCAGACTGGCCAGCACCCCGGACAGCCCGCACTCCACCGCCAGCACCCCGTCCCGCCCCGTCAGGCACGCGTACTCGCCGGTGCCGCCGCCGTCGACGATCACCACGTCGCCGTGCTGGAGGGCCTGCAGGGCGATGGAGCGCAACAGCGTCGAGGTACCGCTGCCCGGCTGGCCGAGGGCGAGCAGGTGCGGCTCGGTGGAGCGCAGGCCGGTGCGCCAGACGACCGGCGGGACGTCGCGCCTGTCCTCGCCGAAGGCCAGCGGCAGCGTGCGCTGGACCTCGCTCGGGTCGGTGAAGCCGAGCACGGTCTCGCCGGGTGCGGTGACGAACCGCTGGGCGGGGATGTCGGCGGGCAGCGGGGACAGGGCGGTGACCGTGAGCTGGTTGCCCTCCTCGTCCCAGCCGAAGAGGTACTCCCGGCCGCGGCCGGCCTTGGCGGTGAGCAGGTGCTCGATCCGGGCGCGGGCCTCCGGCTCGCCGTCGGTGAAGTACGCCGGGTAGCGGATCACCAGATGGCTCACCCGGCCGGAGTCGTCGAAGTCGTAGGAGGGGAACGCCTTCTCCCAGGCGCCGCCGTGGGAGTACAGCGGCGCCGGGTCCTCGGCGGCCGAGAAGTACGGGACCAGGGCCTCGTAGAGCGAGGTCAGACGCTGGACGCGCGACTCGTCGGGGCCCTGGGGCCGGGGCGGGGTGCGGTCGCGGCCCTGCCAGGCCGCCGCCGCCATCAGCGCGACCGCGGCGAGCAGCGGGCCGTACGGCACCAGGGCCACGACCAGGATCACCGAGCCCACCAGGAACAGCAGCGGCCCGCGCCGGTCCTTCGGCGTCTCCGCCCACCTGCGCCGTCCGGCCGAGGCCAGCCGGCGCAGGCCGCGGGCGACGGTGATCAGCGGGTGGAGGATGTCGGTGGCGCTGTCCGCCGCCGTGCGGGCCAGCTCCCGGCTCCGGGCGAGCTGGGCGCTGCCTGTGCTCAGAATGCGGGGGAGGGGGCGCCGGGCCACTGCTGCCTCCTGTCGGTGCGGTGCGGGGGTGGCGGGCGGCTTCAGAACCTCATGCCGCCCAGCAGGCTCGCGAGGCTCTCGCCACCGGCTTTGATGCTCGGGGCGATGGCCGTGCTCGCCAGGTAGAAGCCGAACATCACCGAGACGCACGCGTGCGAGGGCTTCAGTCCGTCCTTCCGGAAGAACACGAAGACGATGATGCCGAACAGGACGACGCCTGAGATGGAGAGAATCATGGGGGTTCTCCTGGTGTCGAGGGGACAGTCACCCTGAGTTCTTCCAGCATCACAGCATGTATCCATATGACAAAAGGTGCAACTGGGTGATTTTTGTGTGTTTTACCCTGACTGGTGGAGCCGCGCGGGCTCCGGCGCAGGCCGCGCCGCCGGGAGGGACACCGCAGGGACACGGCAGGAGCGCCGCAGGCCAACCGCACGCACGCCGCGGCGGCGCCTCCGGCCGGGCCCGCGGTGATCTTTACCTCGGGCACCCCGGGCTCATGTGCCGCACGAGCCAGTACGCTGGCGATTCACCCGTACGGGAAGGCGCCGCTCGCCCCCGTACGCTTGCCCCCGCGGTCGCCGTTCCCGGGCACCGCGATCCCCCACGCTCGCAGAGAGGCGGTTCAGGCCGATGAGTGAAGCCCCCGACCCGGAGGTCGTGGAGCTGGCGACCAGGATCTTCGACCTGGCCCGGCAGGGGCGGACCGAGGAACTCGTGGCGTACGTCGACGCCGGGGTCCCGGCCGACCTCACCAACGACCGCGGCGACTCCCTGGTGATGCTCGCCGCCTACCACGGCCACGCCGACGCCGTCCGCGCCCTGCTGGCCCGCGGCGCGGACGCCGACCGTGTCAACGACCGGGGCCAGACGCCCCTGGCCGGCGCGGTCTTCAAGGGGGAGCAGGAAGTGATCAAGGCGCTGCTGGAAGGCGGCGCGGACCCGTCCGGGGGCACGCCGTCGGCCGTGGACACGGCCCGGATGTTCGGCAAGGCCGAGCTGCTGGAGCTGTTCGGCGAGCGCTGACCGCGGGGCCGCACCCGGACCGGGCGGCCCTCTTCGACCAGGCAGGACACGGAAAACGGGGGAGGCGGTGGGGGACCGCCCGAAATATCGGTCGCGGCAGCTCACGGGCCGGGTCATCATGACGTCGTGATTCACGGACGCGATGGCTGGGCAGGTGTTGCCGCACCGCGCGGACCGTGACGCGGTCCGCATGGGCCACCGACGAGAGGCAGAGGAACATGGTCTTCGGCAAGCAAGAGACGGCGGGCGCTCCGACGCGTTGTCGCGCAGCCAGGTAATGCGAGTCCCCGGTTGCGTCGACGCTTGATGTGAGGCTGTTTCCCATGTTCGATCCGGTCATAGCGCCCAGTGGCACGCTGCTCGGCCTGCTCCAGCGGGGCCGCGGCGACGGCACGCTGCACGCGCTCACCGCCCCCCGCGCCGAGGCGCTCGCGGCGCTGAACCAGTGCGTGCTGCACGACCCTCGCCACGACTGGCAGGTGGAGAACCGTTCGCTGTACTACGCCCGGCTCTTCCTCGACCTGAACGGCGAGCTGGACGCCATCGAGGCACACCTCTTCGACCCCGAGGACGTCCTCGACACCGACGAGTCCCGCACCGGTCTGGCCCTCGCCGTCCTCGGGCACCTCGCCTCCTACGGCAGGCGGGACGCGCTCGCCCTGCTGCGCCGGTACGCCGCCACGGGCTCCAACTGGGCCTGGGCCCTGGACGAGCTGGCGCTGCGCGACGACGATGCCGGACTGCGTGCGCTGGCCGCACCCGTCCTGGCGCGCTTCCCCGCCGACGCCGAGGGTGAGGCCCGGCTGGCCGCCGCCGTGCGCGACGCCTTCGAGCCGCGGCCCTGGCGCCTGTGGGCCGAGGACCCGCGCGAATCGATCGCCACGCGGGTGCGCAACGCCCACGAGACGGGCTGTTTCGACCGCTGGCAGCGGCAGCTCAGCCCCACCGGGCCCCGCCCCGGCTGGAGCGTGCGGGCCGTGTTCGACTGGGCCCAGCAGGGCGTGGAGCGCGGCGCGGCCCTGCACGTGCCGGCCGCCCGCTGCCTGGGCGCGGTGGCGGGTCCGGAGGACCGCCCCGAGATCCTGCGCGCCGCCCGGGCCGGCTCCGAGGGAGCCCGGTGCACCGCCCTGCGCTATCTCGCCGACGGCAACGACCCCGAGGCCCTGGACCTGATCGAGGCGGCCGTGTCCGACGGCACGGCGCCCGTGGCCGAGGCCGCCGTCGACGCCTTCGAACGCATGCGCAGTGTCGCCGCCGTGGACCGGGCCCGCGGCTGGGCCCGCCGCCCCGACGCGCTGGGCGCCGCCGCCGGACGTGTGCTCGCGTGCCGCGGCGCGGCCCGGGACCGCGACCTCGTCCTCGGCGCGCTGCGCGAGGCCGTCCGCGCCGACGGCCCCGACGCGCCGACCCTGTGGACCCTGGTCGACGGCGCCGGACGGCTCGGCATCACCTGCGCCGCACCCGTCCTGCGGCACATCTACCGCGAGACCGCCTCCTCCCACCTGCGTGGCCGGGCCGCCGGCGCACTGGCCGCCACCGACCCCTCCTTCGCCGTGGGGTTCGCCGTCGAGTGCCTGTGGGACTGCGAGGAGACCACCCGGGAACTCGCCGCGCGCCACGCCGAGACCGGCGACACGCGTGTCGTCGACCGACTGCGCCGGCTCGCCGCCGACCCCGCGGAGGAGGCCGAGGTCCAGACCGCGGTACGCAGCCGCATCGGCCCCGACACACCGGCCGCGTGAACGTCCGGTGATATGGCGGACCGGCCGCGTGAACGTCCGGTGATATGGCGGACCGGCCGCGTGAACGTCCGGTGATATGGCGGGCTGGTCGCGTGAAGTCCGGTGACACGGCGGGCTGGCCGCGTGAACGCCCGCCGGTGCGCGGATCGGTCGTAAGTGCGCCGACGCGCGGGCCGGTCGCCCGGAACGTCTGCCCGTGCGCGGTCGGTCGTACATCCGCCGATGCGCGGGCCGGTCGCGTGAAACGTCGGCGCGTGCGCGGCCCCGGTCGCACGTCCGCCGGTGCGCGGCCCGGGGTCGGGTGAAGGCTCGGCCGGAGCGGAGTTCCCGGCGCCGCCCGGCGGCGAGCCCGAGGGGGTCCGGGTCCACCACGGCGGGCACCGGCCGGGTGGCGCGCCGCGCGCCGATCCGCTGCAGCCGTCGACCGCTCCGGCACCCGTCCGCCGCAGTGACGCGCCCCCGGGCCGATCCGCCGCGGTGACGCGCTCCCGCACCACCCGGGCGCCAGCCGGGCCGCCGTCCGCGGGCCGCGCCACCGGGAGCCCGGCCCCGGCACCTTCGGCCTGCGGGCGCCCGAGTCCGTGTCCGAGACGCCGGTCGCCCTGTCCACGGTGGATCCCCGGTACCCGCCGCCATGCCGAGGCGCACCGCCTCCGCTCCCGCCCGCACCGCGAGCCCCGTCGGGGCGCCCCCGACTCGCGCCGGTGAATCTGGGGCACAGCCGCCGGGGCAGCCGCAGCCACGGGCGCGGGTGCAGCCCTCGGCGCGGGCGCCCGCCCGGGCAGTGCGGTGGAGCGGCGTACGCGAGGCGGCCCGGCTGGTGGGCGGGAGGACCGGCGCCGTCCGCGGTCCTGGCGCCGTCCGTGGTCCCGGCGCCGTCCGCCGTCCCCGAGGCGCGCCGTCCGCCCTCACGGAGGCGTGCCCTGTGCCGGCCCGGCGGCGCGCCGCCCCCGGACCGCCCGCCCGGGCGCCGGCCTCAGCGGCGCCGTACCGCCACGAAGCGGACCGGTGTGCCCGGTGCGGCCTGGGCGGCCGCCGGGAGGTCGGCGGCGCGGACCACCCCGATCACCGGGTAGCCCCCCGTGGTCGGGTGGTCGGCCAGGAACACGACCGGGCGGCCGTCGGGCGGGACCTGCACCGCGCCCAGCACCATGCCCTCGCTGGGCAGTTCGCCCGGACGGGCCCGCTCCAGGGCGGGGCCCTCGGTGCGCAGGCCGATGCGGTTGCTCGCCGACGACACCCGGTACGGGCGGGACACGAAGTCCCGCAGCGCGCGCGGTGTGAACCAGTCCGCGCGCGGCCCGGGGACCACCCGCAGGACCAGCTCCGCCGGGGGCATCGGCAGGGCGGCGGCGTCCACGCGGGCCGGTGGGCCGGCCGGCGATCCCAGGGGGAGCACCGTGCCGTCGGTGAGCGGCGCCGGACCGAGCCCGGACAGCAGGTCCGTCGAGCGGCTGCCGAGCACCGGTTCGACGGCGATCCCGCCGGACACGGCGACGTAGCCGCGCACCCCGCGCACCGCCGCGCCGACCTCCAGCAGCGCCCCCGCCGGGACCCGCACCGGTGCTCCCCACGCGGCCGGCCGCCCGTCCACCGAGACGGGGCACGGCGCGCCCGCGACCGCCACGGTCACCGCCGAACGCGGCCGTACCGCGCAGCCGTCGAGGGTGGTCTCCAGCACGGCCGCCCCGGGCGGATTGCCGACCAGCCGGTTGACGAGCGCGGCGGCGGGCCCGTCGAGCGCCCCGGACCGGGGCACGCCGAGATGCGCGTGACCGGGGCGGCCACCGTCCTGCACGGTGGTCAGCGCCCCGGCCCGTACGACGGCGAGCGCGCGGTCGGTCATGCCGCACCCGCCGGTCCGGCAGGAACGAAGCGCACGCGGGTGCCCGGCGACAGCAGCGCGGCCGGTTCGCGCGCGTCGTCCCACAGCACCGCCTCCGTCGTACCGATCAGCTGCCAGCCACCCGGCGACGAGCGCGGGTACACCCCGGTGTACGGGCCCGCCAGGGCCACCGCGCCGGCCGGGACCGCCGTACGCGGGGTGGCCCGGCGCGGGACGTGGCAGCGCTCGGGCAGCCCGGTGAGGTAGCCGAAGCCGGGCGCGAACCCGCAGAAGGCGACACGGAAGTCGGTGCCGGCGTGGACCCGGGCCACCTCCCGCTCGGGAACGCCCCAGTGGGCGGCCACCACGGCGAGGTCCGGGCCGTCGTAGCGCACGGGCAGTTCCACGACCCGCTCCGCGCGCGCAAGGGCGGGCGGCGGGCCGGCGGCGGCCAGTTCGCGCGCCACCCGGTCCGGTTCGGCCAGGCCGTCGAGGAGGACCGTGCGGGCGGCCGGCACGATCTCGCGGACGGTCAGCAGGCCCCGCGCGCGCCGCCGCACCAGTTCCGCGTGCAGCGCCCGGGCCTCCTCCCCGGACGACACCTCGACGAGCAGCGCGTCGTCACCGGCCGGCAGCGTCCTCATGCGAACGCCTCCACCCGCACGCCCGCCGCCACCAGCCGCGCCCGCACCCGCCGGGCCAGCTCCACGGCGCCCGGGGTGTCGCCGTGCAGGCACAGCGACCGGGCCCGCACCTCGAGGATCTCCCCGCCGTGCGAGACGACCGTCCCCGTGCGGGCCAGCGCCACCGAGCGCTCCACGACCGCGACCGGATCGGTGACCACCGCGCCGTCCCGGTCGCGGGGCACGAGCGTGCCCTCCTCGGTGTAGGCGCGGTCCGCGAACGCCTCGGCGACCGTGGGCAGTCCGGCCTTCGCGGCCACCTCGAGCAGCCGCGAGCCGGGCAGCCCCAGCACCGGCAGCGAGGCGTCCGCCAGCAGTACGCCGTCCACGACCCCCATCGCCTGCTCCTCGTCGCGCACCACCCGGTTGTAGAGGGCGCCGTGCGGCTTGACGTACGACACGCGCGTCCCCGCCGCCCGGGCGAACACCTCCAGTGCGCCGATCTGGTAGGCCACTTCGGCGGCCAGCTCGGCGGGCGGCACGTCCATCGCGCGCCGCCCGAACCCGGCGAGGTCGCGGTAGGAGACCTGTGCGCCGATCCGCACCCCGCGCTCGGCGGCCAGCCCGCACACCCGGCGCATGGTGACCGCGTCCCCGGCGTGGAAGCCGCAGGCGACGTTGGCGCTGGTGACGACGGACAGCAGCTGCTCGTCGTCGGTCAGCCGCCAGCGGCCGAAGCCCTCGCCGAGGTCGGCGTTCAGGTCGATGGAGCTCATGGATTCCCTTCGTCTCGTGCCTCAGGCCACGCGGTACTGCTCGTCGCGGGCGTCGGTCAGGAACATCTGTCCCGGTGCGTGGGTGATGGCGAACGGCGGCCGGGACGCCGTCACCGCCGCCTGCGGCGTCACCCCGCACGCCCAGAACACCGGGATGTCGTCCGGCCCGGCGGTCACCGGGTCGCCGAAGTCGGGCCGGCCGAGGTCGGCGATGCCCAGCCCGGCGGGGTCGCCGCAGTGCACGGGGCTGCCGTGCACGGCCGGCAGCAGGCTGCTCTCCCGGATGGCCGCCGACAGGTGCTCCGGCGGCACCGGACGCATGGACACGACCATCGGGCCGCGCAGCCGTCCGGCCGGGCGGCACTGACGGTCCGTCACGTACATCGGGACGTTGCGGCCCTGCTCCAGGTGCCGGATCGGCACCCCCGCCGACGCCAGCGCCCACTCGAAGGTGAAGCTGCAGCCGATCAGGAACGCCACCAGGTCCGCGCGCCAGTGGCCCGTCACGTCCGTGGGCTCGTCCACCAGCTCGCCGTCCCGCCAGACCCGGTAGCGCGGCAGGTCGGTGCGCAGGTCCGCGCCCTCGGCGAGGACGGTGGTCGCACAGCCGGCGTCCGTGACGTCCAGGACCGGACACGGCTTGGGGTTGCGCTGGCAGAACAGCAGCATGTCGTACGCCCAGTCGGCGGGGACCGCGATGAGGTTCGCCTGGGTGTGGCCGGCGGCGACCCCGGCGGTGGGTCCGGTCAGCCCGTCCCGGAAGCGGCGCCGGGCCGCGCCGGGGCTCCACGCGTGCGCGTGCTCGTCGGCGAGGAGGACCGGCCGGTCCGCGCCACGGAGAGCGGGACGGCGGTTCGTGGCGGGTGCGGGGCGGTCGGAGGCGGCAGCCGTGGGGCGGCCGCCGGGCCGGGACGGGCGGCCGTCGGGGCGGGACGGCCTGCGGCCGGCGGTCACGGTGGTGTCCGCGGGGTTCACGCGAGCTCCTTCCCGCGCGTCTCCGGCAGTCCGAGCAGCGCCAGGGCCGCGATGCCGTAGCCGATCGCGCCGAAGACCAGCGCGCCGCCCACGCCCCAGCTGTCGGCGAGGAAGCCCACCAGGGTCGGGAACACGGCGCCCACCGCGCGGCCGGTGTTGTAGGTGAAGCCCTGGCCGGTGCCGCGCACCTGCGTCGGGTACAGCTCGCTCAGGTAGGAGCCGAAGCCGCTGAAGATGGCCGACATGCAGAACCCGAGCGGGAAGCCCAGGACCAGCAGCAGGGTGTCGGCGCCGCTGGGGATGTGGGCGTACGCCAGGATGCAGACCGCCGACAGCAGGGCGAACAGCCAGATGTTGCGCCGCCGGCCCAGCCGGTCCGTGAGGTGGCCGCCCGTCAGATAGCCCGCGAAGGCACCGGAGATGAGCAGCGTCAGATAGGAGCCGGTCCCGACGACCGACAGGCCCCGCTCCGTCTTCAGGTACGTCGGCACCCAGGTCGCCAGCGTGTAGTAGCCGCCCTGCACGCCGGTGGAGAGCAGCCCCGCGAAGAGCGTCGTCCGCAGCAGAGCCGGTGAACCCGCCCTGCCCGGCCGGAAGATGGCCGCGAAGGAGCCCCGCTCGGCGCTCTGCTCCCGCGCCGCCGTCGCCTCGGGCGCGTCGTGCACGCGGCGCCGCAGCCACACCACCAGCAGCGCGGGCAGCGCGCCGGTCCAGAACATCACGCGCCAGGCCAGGTCGTCGCCGGCCACGGAGAACACCACCGTGTAGACGACCGCGGCCAGCGCCCAGCCGACCGCCCAGGAGCTCTGGACCGCCCCGAGCGTACGGCCGCGGTGGCGCGCGCTCGCGTACTCGGCGACCAGGATCGCGCCGACCGCCCACTCGCCGCCGAACCCGAGGCCCTGCAGGGCGCGGAAGACCAGCAGCGTCTCGTAGGTGGGCGCGAAGCCGCAGGCGACCGTGAAGACCGCGTACGTGGTCACGGTGATCATCAGGGCGCGGACCCGGCCGACCCGGTCCGCGATCACGCCGGCGACGGCCCCGCCGATCGCGGAGACGACCAGGGTGACCGTGGTGAACAGGCCGGTCTGGCCGCTGTCCAGGCCGAAGTACGCGGCCAGCGCCACCATGCTCAGGGGGAGCGTGAAGTAGTCGTACGAGTCCAGCGCATAGCCGCCGAACGCGCCCGCGAAGGCGCGGCGGCCGCGCGGGTCGAGAGCCCGCAGCCAGCCGAACGCGCCGTCGCCCGCGGCGCGTTCGTCATGCGGGGACCGGGGGCCGGAGGTCAGGGCCTGGGGCGGAGGGGTCGTGCTCATGGGCACCTCGCAGATGAGGACGGAGGGTGCTGGGACTGAGCCGTGCTGATCCGTGCTGAGCCGTGCGGTGACCAGAAGGTAGAGGATCGTTGAACGATCCTTCAATACCCCTGTTGTCTCGTTCTCCTGACTGCGGTTGAATTCCGGGCATGGCAGAGCAGCTGACGCCACTGGCCGACGACCGCGCCCTGCTGGGCCGCACCAGCACGGCCGAGCGGGTCTCGGACATCCTCAGAAGCCGCATCGCCGAGGGCTACTTCCCGCCCGGCACCCGGCTGTCTGAGGACGGCATCGGCGGGGCGCTCGGCGTCTCACGCAACACGCTGCGCGAGGCGTTCCGGCTGCTCACCCACGAGAGGCTGCTCGTCCACGAGCTGAACCGCGGCGTCTTCGTCCGGGTGCTGACCGTCGAGGACGTCGAGGACATCTACCGCACCCGGCGCCTCGTCGAGTGCGCCGTGGTGCGCGGCCTGGGCGAGCCGCCGTACGCCCTCGACCGCCTCGCCGAGGCCGTGGCCGAGGGCCGCCGGGCCGCGCGCGAAGGTGACTGGAAAGGGCTGGGTACGGCCAACATCCACTTCCACCGGGAGCTGGTGGCGCTCGCGGGCAGCGAGCGCACCGACGAGCTGATGCGCAGCGTCTTCGCCGAACTCCGCCTCGCCTTCCACGTCGTGGACGACCCCCGCCGGCTGCACGAGCCCTACCTCGCCCGCAACGAGCGGATCCTGCGCGCCCTGGGCACGGGCGACCGGGCCGGGGCCGAGCACCTGCTCGAGGTCTACCTGGACGACTCGCTGGAACGGATCGTGGAGGTGTACCGGCGCCGGGTGGGGGAGGACGGGTAGGGCGACGCGCCAGGCGCCGGGCGCGGCCGGGGCGCGCCCGGCGGGGCGGGGTTCGCCCCGGGCGGGTGCGGGGACGGCGGCCGGGCCCACCGGCACGATGTGGCGGGCCCACGCCCCGAGGCCCCTCGGCACGATGTGGCGGGCCCACGCCCCGAGGCCCCTCGGCACGGTGTGGCGGGCGCACACCCCAGGCCCCTCGGCACGGTGTGGCGGATGCGCGGCCGGACCAGGTCGCCCTGCTGCTTCGCCTCCGCCGTCTCACCCCCGCCGTCTCGCCCCCGCCGTCTCGCCCCCGCCGTCTCACCCCCGCCGTCTCGCCCCCCGTCGTCTCGCCCCCCGTCGTCTCGCCCCCCGTTGTCTCGCCCCCCGTTGTCTCGCGGCGGCGGGAGGCGGGCCTCGACGGGGCCGGCCCCGTCCGCCGCGCCCTCCCGCGGCCCGGGCCGCCGCGCCGGCCGGGCCCGGCACGCCGCCGCGCGCCGGCCGGGGGCGTGTGGCGGCCCGGCGGCGCGGGGGGTGCGTCTGTGCCGTTTGGGCCGTTGTCGTACCGAGGACCTAGTCTGTGCACCGTGACTTCGCCCGCATCCACGGACAGCGTTCCGCCCCAGCTCAGCGCGGGGCCGCGCCCCGCTCCGGGGCCGGCCGCCGACGAGGGGCTGGCGCGGCGGCTGCGCGCGCTCGCCTGCACCGCGCCGCTGCACGACCTCGACGCCCGCAAGGCGAACCTCGCCGGTGAGTACTCGGTGTACGGCATGGCGGAGGTCGCCCTCGCCGCCATCGACCTCGTCACGCTCAACATGGACTTCGACACCGGCGCCGACCACGACCAGATCGTGGCCCGGCTCATCCCGCGCGTCGCCGCCCAGGCCCCGCGGCGGCCGGTGGCCGAGCACGAGCGCGTCGCCCGCTGGGTGCTGGAGAACCTGATCAACGTCGGCAGCGTGGACCGCGGCTTCCGCGCGGTCTACGGCACGTTCGCCCCGGACGGCACGTACGTCCGCCGGGACTACGACTTCAAGCTGATCGAGGAGGTGCCCGGCCCCGGCGGGGGCGTCTACCTGCGCACGACCGACGAGGCGGTCAACGTCCTCGTGGGCGCCCTGGACACCGACGTCACCAGCGCGCAGATCGCCGCCGAGGTCAAGCTCGAGGTGCTCATCAGCCGCGGCCGGCTCGCCGACGCCCAGCTCGCCGCCGAGCAGGCCCGCTACCGCACCGTGCAGTACTCGGAGACCCTGCGCAGAGCCCTGGAGGCCACCCGGCGCAACGTCCGCGCGGTGGACTGGCTGAACGCCGTGCCCGACATGATCGCCGAGGCCCTCGACCACGTCGCCGACCGCTACCGCCACGAGAACGCGATCCTCACCAACATCCGCAGGGCCCGCGACGAGAGCGAGGACCCCGAGCACAAGCGGCGCGCGGCCGAACTCGTCGACATCGTCAAGGACTGCATCCGGCGGCACACGCAGCTGCAGTCCCGGCTGCTCGAGGCCGGCCCGCTCTTCCGCGCCGAACAGGACCGGCAGGCCTTCGCCGCCCCCGCCGCCACCTCGGGGACGGACCTGTACGGCCACCTGCTCGCCCCCACGCTCCCCCTGCCGCTGGAGCGGGCGATCCGCGTCACGGACGCCTTCTTCGCGCACGGCACCGGGCTGCGCACACCCGTGTCCGTCCGGGTCGGCGACCTCGTCGACCTCCTGCTGACGCCCCCCGTGGAGCGCGAGCACCTCGGCGCCGAGATGCCCGAACCTGACCTGATCGCCACCCCGGACGACAGCCGGTTCAGCGAGGAGCAACTGGCCGCCGCCATGGACCTGCTGGACCTGCCGGCCGACGCGCCGCGCCGGCTGTCCGGGCTGCTCGCCGAGGCCCGCCGCAAGGACGCCGACCTGCCGTACCTGGTGGCGCTGCTGGCCGTGCACGCCGCCAGCCCGCCCGTGGGCACCGCCTACCGGCAGGGCGAGGAGAAGCTGCTGTTCGCCGTGGACGACGGGACCGAGCTGGACGACCCCGAGTTCGGCGGCGCCGACCTCATCGTCGGCACCGCCCTGCTGGACGCGGCCGGAATGGCCGCCGACCGGACGGAGGCGGCATGACCCCCGCCCCGGCAACAGACGGCACGATCCCCTGCCCGGCGGGGGCAGGCACGACCCCGCACCCGGCGGGAGCAGGCACGACCCTCCGCCCGGAGGGGGAAGGCACGCCCCCCGGCCCCACCCCCACGCACCCCCACCGTCGCACCGAGGAGCCCCGACCGTGACCGAGCACGCCGACCGGAGTGAGCCGGAAGCCGGCGCGGCGCCCGCCACGGCCGCCCTCACCCCCGCCGACGCCGCCGACGCGGCCCGGCTCGTCGCCTTCGGGCTCCAGCCCAAGCTCCAGCCCGCCCGGGACCAGGAGTACGCCGAACTGCTGCGCCGCCACCGCGAGGACCCGGCGTTCGCGCGCCTGGCGGACGCCGTCGCCGCCGGGCTCGGCCTGGTCGTGCTGGAGGTGTCCCCGCGCGCGGGCATGGCGGTGACCGCCGCCGAGGACTCGGTGTTCGCCGTCCGCATGGGCGACTACGCACGGCGTACCGCCGCCGACTCCGCCGACCGCTTCCTGCACGGGCTCGCCCACCTCGCCGTGGCCGCCCTGGCCTTCCCCCGGCCCGAGGACCTCGCCGACGACGGCTACATCGGCCGCGTCACGGTCAACGGCGTCGACGCGTTCGTACGGCAGGCCTGCCGCCGGCTGGAGGAGCGCGCCGAGGAACAGGGCGAGAACACCGACCCCGCCACCGACGCCCCCGGGCTCGAGGCGGCCTGGCGGATCTGGACCAGACGCAGCGCGACCGGCGCGACCAAGGACGCGCGCCGGCCGGCCGCCTCCACCACCGGCATCGTGGCCAAGGCCCTGGCGTTCCTCACCGACTCGGGGTTCCTGCAGCGCACCGGCGAGGAGAGCGGCGGCACCTACCGCACCACGGCCCGCTACCAGCTCCAGGTGCGCGACATGGCGGGCAGCGCCGCCATGGCCGAACTCCTCGAACTGGGCGTCGTACCGGTCACCGACGGCACGCCGAGCCTGCTGCCCGCCGAGGACACCGACGACCTGGATCTGGTGGCCGACGCCGGGCTGCCGTTCCACTCCTGACGCCGCCGGCGCCCCGCGCCCCCCACCGCCGAACCTGCGAAAAGACTGACGAGAGTCCGCCATGTACGAGCTGTCCCGGGTCCGCCTCTACTCCATCGGGCCGGCCGGTGCGCGCTACGCCGACACCGTGCTCGACCTGCGGGGCGTGGGCGAACCGGTGCCCGACCCCGCGCCCACCCAGGGCGAGTTCTTCGCGGAGGAGCCGGCCGGACCCCCGCGCCGGCCCGCCCCCGCCGGAGTGCTGTTCCTGGAGAACGGCGGCGGCAAGTCGGTGCTGCTCAAACTGATCTTCTCGGTGATGCTGCCGGGGCACCGCAACACCCTCGGCGGCGCGAGCTCCGGCGTGCTGCGCAAGTTCCTGCTCGCCGACGACTGCGGGCACGTGGCACTGGAGTGGCAGCACGTGCAGACCGGCGAGTGCGTGGTCGTCGGCAAGGTGAGCGAATGGCGCGGACGCCAGGTCTCCAGCGACCCGCGCAAGTTCGCCGAGGCCTGGTACTCCTTCCGGCCCGGCCCGGGACTCACCCTGGACAACCTGCCGGTCGCCGAGTCCACCGCCGTACGTCCCCCCGCCGAGGGCCAGTCCGGCGCACAGGGCCGCCGCCGCACCATGAAGGGCTTCCGGGACGCCATCACCGAGGCGGGCAAGGCGTATCCGCACCTGGAAGTGCACTGGGAGGAGATCCACGACCGGTGGATCGAGCACCTCGGCGACCTGGGGCTGGACCCCGAACTCTTCCGCTACCAGCGGGAGATGAACGCCGACGAGGGCGAGGCGGCCGGCCTGTTCGCGGTGAAGAAGGACTCCGACTTCACCGACCTGCTGCTGCGCGCCGTCACCGACACCCGGGACACCGACGGCCTCGCCGACCTGGTCAGCGGCTTCGGCAACAAGCTGGGACGGCGTGCCGAGCTGATCGCCGAACGCGACTTCACCGCCGGCTCGGTGGACCTGCTCGGCCGGATCGTCGAGGCCGCCGAGGCCCGCACCCGCGCGCGTGACATCCACACCGGCGCCGAGCGGCGCACCCGCACCCTGGCGCGCCGGCTCGCCGCCCGGGCGGCGCAGGAGCGGACCCGGGCCGCCGACCTCGCCCAGCGCGTCACGGCCGCCGCGCACGCCGTCACCCAGGCCGAGGGCGCGCGCGAGCGCAGCGCGCTGATCGCCGCCGAACTCGCCTACCGGCACGCCTCGCTGGCGCTGGCCGCCGCGGAGAGGTCGGCCGCCGCGCAGAAGCGCGAACTGGCCGACGCGCGCACCCTGCACTCCGCCTGGCAGGCCGCCGAGGCCGTGCTGCGGCACCGCGCCGCCGCCGACCGCGTGGCCCGGGTCTCGGCCGCGATCCAGGAGGCGGAACGGGACGCGGCCCCGGCGCTCGCCGCCCGCGCCAAGGCCGCCGTCGATCTCGTACGGGCGCTGCACGCGGCGGCGGAGAACGCCGAGGCGCTGGCCAACGAGGAGGAGGAGCGCTCCGCGCGGCTGCAGGAGGCCGGCGAGTCGGCCTACCGGGACCAGACCGCGGCGGCCACCGAGGCCCAGCGCGCCCGCAGCGAGGCGGGCCATCTGCGCCAGCGGCTGGCCGAGGTCGAGCAGGAGACCGCCGAGGCGGTCCGCGCCGGCTGGCTCGACGACAGCGCGCCCGACGCCGATCCGGCGCGGGCCGCGCTGGCGGCGAGCGACGCCGAGAAGACGGCGGTCGCCGCCTGGGACGAGGCCCGTGAGGCCGCCCGCAGGGCCGCCGAGCACGCCCGCGAGGCGGCCTCGGCCGAGTCCCGCGCCGAACTCACCGCGGCCCGCGCCGCGGACGCGGCCACCGCCGCCGAGCGGGCCTACGAGGCCGAACGACGGCTCGCCGAGGCGCTGGCGGCCGAGGAGCGGCTGGCCGAGCTGCTGGGCCTGCCCGGGGCGGGCGGCGGCACGGCACGGCCCGGAGTGCCCGCGCCCAGGACCGGCCCGGACGACGCGCCCGGTACGGCGGGCGCTCCGGGCGCGCCCGGCCACCGGGGCGAGGCGGGCACAGCGGCCGGCGGCCCGGGAACCGGCCCCGGCGCGGCGGCCGGCGGTCTCACGGACGGGGACCTCGCGGGCGGCGACTTCACGGGCGGCGACCGGACGCACGGCGACGGCGGCCGTGCGGCCCGGGGCGCCGCGGCCGGCCCCGGCGACGCGCCCGGCCGGCGCGCCGCCGACGGCCCCTTGGGCCCCGAGGACCTGGACCGCTTCGCCGACGAGCTGCGGGCACTCCTCGACGAGGCCGTCTCCTCGGCCGAACGGCACCTGTTCGACCTGCGCACCGCCGCCGCCGACGACTCCCGCATCCTCGGCGCGCTGGGCGACGGCGGACTGCTGCCGCCCGGCCCGGACGTGCTCGCCACCGTGGAGTTCCTGGGCGAGCACGGCATCCCCGCGCTGCCCGGCTGGCGCTACCTCGCCCAGGCGGTGGACCCGGCCGACCACGCGCGCGTGCTGGCCGCCCGCCCCGAACTGGTCGACGGTGTGATCATCACCGACCCGGACACGCACGCGCGCGCCCGTGAGGCCCTCGCCGACGCGGCCCTGCTGCCCCGGTCCGCGGTCGCCGTCGGCACGGCCGCCGCCCTGCTAGCCCCCACCCCGGCCGCCGGCGCCCCCGGCGACGGCCAGGTCTTCCTGGTGCCGCCGAACCCGGCGATGCACGACGAGCACGCCGCCGACGAGGAGCGGCGCGCCCTGCGGGAGCGGGCGACCCGGCGCGACGAGGAGATCCGGGCGCTGGCCGCCCGGCTCGGCAAGGACCGCGAACTGGCCGCCCGGCTCGCCTCCTGGCGCACCGGCTGCCCCGCCGGGCGCCTGACCGAGCTGGCGCGGGCCGCGCGGGACGCGCGCGCCTTCGCCGAGGAGACCGACGCCGAACTGGCCGAGGCCCGCACCGCCCGCGCGGAGGCCGACGAGGCCGCCGCCGAGGCCGCCCAGGCACGCGACGAGCGGCAGGAGGCCGCGCAGAAGGCCCGGCGCGCCGCGGACGCCCTCGCCGGACTCGCCTTCCGGCTGCGCGAGCGAGCCGGCTGGCAGGCCCGGCTGCGCGAACTCGCCGACGAGGCGGCCGAGTCGGAGGCCCGCGCCCAGAGCTGCCTGGAGCGCGCCCGGGCCGCCGACGAGGACCGGCGCGCCGCCCAGCGCGCCGCCGACGACGCCCGCCGCACCGCCCGCGCGCTGCGCGCCGAGCGCTCCGAGATCGCCGGCGCACCCGACGACCTGCCCGACGGCGCCGACTCCGCGCCGACGGCGTCCCTGCCCGCGCTCCGCGAGGCCTACCGGGCCGCCTCCCAGCTGTACGAGAAGGTCGGCGTCGGCGCGGATCTGCGCGCCGAGCAGGCGCGCGCGGAGAGCGACGAGAGCGCGGCCCGCGCGGAACTGGACCGCCTCAGCAACAAGGTCCGCACCCGCGCCGAGCAGCTCCTGCGGTCCCCCGACGGCTCCGACGGCCCCTCCCGGCAGGCCGCGGCCGCCCGCGCCGAGGAACTGGTGCAGCTCCTGGAGACCCGGATGTCGTCCGCGAGCGAGCAGCTCGGACGGCTGCGCGGCGAGGCCGAGCGGCACGCGCCCGAGGACGGCGAGGCCCACACCGAGCTGCCCGCGGAGATGCTGCCGCGGGACGCCGAGCACGCCCAGGCCCTGCTGCGCACGGCCACCGCCGAACTCGCCTCCCGCACCGAGGCGCTGTCCCAGGCCCGGCAGGCGCACACCGAACTGCTGGAGAGCCACCGCGCCGCCGAGGACGCGGCAGGCGGCTTCGACGAGATCGCCGCCATGCTCCGCGACCTGCTGCGCGAGCACACCGGCGACGAGGACCAGGAGGAGCCGGAGCCCTACCCGGGCAGTCCCGCCGCGGCCCGCCAGGCCGCCGCCGAGTCGCGCCGCTCACTGCGCGGCTGCGCCGCCGACCTGTCCGCCGCGGAGGCCGCCGTGCGCGAGGCGAGCGACGTGCTGGTACGGCACGCCAACTCCACCCGCTACGAGCAGGTCCGCACCCCCGCCCGGCAGCAGATCCGCGAACTGCCCGCCTCCGCCCTGCCCGAGCACGCCCAGCGGTGGGCCGAGGCCTTCGCGCCCCGGCTGCGCGTCCTCACCGACGAACTGGAGCAGCTGGAGCGCAACCGCGACTCGATCGTGGACCGGCTGCGCGGCCTGGTCGAGTCGGCGCTCGCCACGCTCAGGTCCGCCCAGCGCCTGTCCCGGCTGCCGGAGGGCCTCGGCGAGTGGTCCGGGCAGGAGTTCCTGCGCATCCGCTTCGAGGAACCGGACCAGGCCACGCTGACCGAACGGCTCGGCGACGTCATCGACGAGGCGACCAGGGCCGCCGTGCGGAAGAACTCCGACCTGCGCCGGGACGGCATGTCCCTGCTGCTGCGCGGGGTCGCCGCCGCCCTGCAGCCCAGGGGCGTGGCCGTGGAGATCCTCAAGCCGGACGCCGTGCTGCGCGCCGAGCGCGTCCCCGTGGGACAGATGGGCGACGTGTTCTCCGGCGGCCAGCTGCTCACCGCGGCCATCGCCCTGTACTGCACCATGGCGGCCCTGCGGTCCAACGACCGCGGCCGCGACAAGCACCGGCACGCCGGCACGCTGTTCCTCGACAACCCCATCGGCCGGGCCAACGCCACCTATCTGCTGGAGCTCCAGCGGGCGGTGTCCGACGCCCTCGGCGTCCAGCTCCTCTACACCACCGGCCTGTTCGACACGACCGCGCTCGCGGAGTTCCCGCTGGTCATCCGGTTGCGCAACGACGCCGACCTGAGGGCCGGGCTGAAGTACATCAGCGTCGAGGAGCACCTGCGGCCCGGACTGCCCCAGCAGGCCCCGGCCGGCGAGGCGGTGCACAGCGAGATCACGGCGACACGCATGTTCAAGCGCCCGGCGTGAGCCGCCCCGCCGCTCCCGGCGCCCCGCCGCCCCGCGGACCGGGGCGCCGTTCAGAAGCCGTAGCCCATGCGGCGCGACAGCTCGGCCCCGGCCGCCCTGGTGCGCTCCGCCAGCTCCTCCAGCCGGTCGCACCCCAGCCGGTACACCGGCCCGGACACGCTGATCGCGGCGATGACCTCCCCGTCGTACGCCCGCACGGGCGCCGCCACGGCGGCGAGCCCCGGCTCCAGCTCCTCCACGGTCGTCCCGCAGCCCCGCAGGGCGACGGCCTCCAGCTCAGCGCGCAGCGCCGGCGGGTCGGTGATCGTGTGCTCGGTGAACCGCGCCAGGGGAGCCGCGAGCAGTTCCTCGCGCCGGGCGGGCGGCATGTGCGCCAGCAGCACCTTGCCGCTGGAGGTGGCGTGCAACGGGGTGCGCCGGCCCAGCCAGTTCTGCGCGGCCACGGAGGCGGTGCCGCGGGCCTGCATGATGTTGACCGCCGCGTCCTCCGCCGGGACCGCGATGTTCACCGTCTCGCCCAGCTCGTCCGCCAGACGCCGGCAGACCGGAACGCCCTCCTGGGAGATGTCCAGCCGCATCGCGGCCGCCCCCGCCAGACGCAGCACCCCGGCCCCCAGGCAGTACTCGCCGCGGTCCCTGGACTGGGCCACCAGGCCGCGGTTCTCCAGGACGCCGAGCAGCCGGAACGCGGTGGACTTGTGGACGCCCAGCTCGCCGGCGATCTCGGTGACACCGGCCTCGCCGCGCCGCGCGAGGATCTCCAGCACGCTCACGGCACGGTCCACCGACTGCACCGCGCCGCCGCCACTCGCACCGCTTCGCCCCGCGGCTCTCCCCTCCGGCGGCTCCTCGCCCGGGCCCTGCTGCTTCTTCGTGCGGGTCATGCCCCCACTCTCTCGAACCGGCGCGGCCGGCGAGAACCGGGGCGTGTGGCCCTCGTGCTGTTTCCGGTCGCCGCGCTAGGTGTGCGACAGCTGTCCGGCACCGCCCCGCCGGCGTATGCGCCGCTGCCGGCGCTCGGCCGCCCGCTCCTCGCGCCGCGCCAGCCGCCGCTCCCGGCGCAGGGCCCGCGCCGTACTGCTCGGCGCCGACACCACTCCGTGGCGCTGGTTCCACACCTGGCGCGTCACCCACACGTCCAGTGCCGCCCAGGTGGCCACGACCGTGCCGGCCACGCTGCCGAGGACCATGGGGAAGGCCAGCCACGAACCGGCCATGGTGAACAGGAACGCCACCACCGCCTGTATCAGCGTGACCGCGATGATCAGTACGGCACGCACGGCCGCCTCGCGCACCGGGTCGGGCAGCCGTCGCCGCCGCGCCGGTTCCTCGACCCACAGCGGCCGGTGGACGGGCCGCTCGGCCGGTCCGCCCTCCGCCGGCCGGGCCGTACCGCCGTCACCGGCCGTCTCACGCCGCTCCGCCGTGCCCATCACCGTGTCACTCCCCACCGCCCGCAGACCGCTCACCCGGTGTCCGAAGAACCGGCTCCCCAGTGGCCTGCCCGGCTTGCGCTGTTTTACGCCCTACGGGTACGGAACACGGCTCCAGTGCCCCATTCCGCCCCATGTCCCGTGGAGTTGGACGAACGAGGCATCCCGAAGATTCCCGCCCGGCGAAAAGTATCGGCCAAACGCCCCGGCTCATCGGCCTGTTCCGCACCGCCCGGCATGCGTGCATTCCGGGTCGCCATCTCCCGCAATGCCCGGACAACTCGGCATCTCTCGCCGCCGTCACGGAAGTTCGGCCTCCGGAAGGCTCTTCGAGTCGGCTGTGAGTCGGTAGTAGGCTCGCGCCGTTTGTTGACGCACATGTGTACCCCCGCGGTCCGGGGGCGAGCTGGGGGAGGCCATGCGCTTTCGCGGGAAGTCCATCCGCAGGAAGATCGTGGCGCTTCTGCTCGTGCCGCTGCTGTCGCTGACCGCCATCTGGGCCTTCGCAGCGGTGATCACCGGACAGCAGGCGACCCGGCTGTTCAACGCCTCGTCCATGGTGGAACGAATCGCCTACCCCACCGAGGACACCGTCCGCGTGCTGCAGCAGGAGCGCCGGCAGACCCTGGTCTACCTCGCCGACCCCCGCGCCTCCGACGGGCTCGCCGCCCTGCGCCGCAGCCGGACCGCCACCGACCGGACCATCGCCACCATCCGCCGGAACGCGCGCGACCCCGACGTCCGGGACGCACTCGACAACGGCAGCGCGGGACGGCTGACGGCCGCCCTGGACACCTTCGACGGCATCAACTCCCTGCGCCGCAGCGTCGAGGACGGCACCGTCGGCCGGGCCCAGGCACTCGGCCTCTACAACCGCCTGATCGACCCCTGCTACGCCCTGCTCGCCGACCTGCACGTCTTCGACGACGTGGAACTGGACGAGCAGTACCGCGCCCTGGTCAACCTCGCCCGGGCCCGCGAACTGCTCTCCCGCGAGGACGCGCTGCTCGGCTCCTCCCTCGTGGTCGGCAGGCTCACCCGCCAGGAGAGCCGCGACATCTCCGACCTCGTGGCCCAGCGCACCCTGCTGTACGGCGTCAGCCTGCCGTACCTGCCCGCCGCCGAACGCGCCCGCTACGAACGCTTCTGGCAGAACGCCTCCACCGCGCCCCTGCGCACCGCCGAGAAGGCCGCCGCCGACGCCTCCGGCACACCCCGCGGCGTGAGCGCCAAGAGCTGGGACACCGCCGCGGCGACCGTCCTCGACGACCTCGCCACCCTCGACGACCAGGCCAACGACCGCTACCAGGACCGGGTCCGCCCCGTCGCCATGGACGTCATCGTCCGGGCGGCCGTCGCGGGCGTCCTCGGTCTGATCGCCGTACTGGTCTCCCTGTTCCTGTCCGTGCGGGTCGGCCGCGCCCTGATCCGGGACCTGCGGAAGCTGCGCCTGGAGGCGCACGAGGCCAGCGGGGTCCGGCTGCCCAGCGTGATGCGCCGCCTCTCCGCCGGCGAACAGGTCGACGTGGAGACCGAGGTCCCGCGCCTGGAGTACGACAAGACCGAGATCGGCGAGGTCGGCCAGGCCCTCAACACCCTGCAGCGCGCCGCCGTCGAGGCGGCCGTCAAACAGGCCGAGCTCAGGGCCGGCGTCTCCGAGGTCTTCGTCAACCTCGCCCGCCGCAGCCAGGTCCTGCTGCACAAGCAGCTCACCCTCCTCGACGCCATGGAGCGGCGCACCGAGGACACCGACGAACTCGCCGACCTGTTCCGCCTGGACCACCTGACCACCCGCATGCGCCGGCACGCCGAAGGCCTGGTCATCCTCTCCGGCGCCGCGCCCTCCCGGCAGTGGCGCAAGCCCGTGCAGCTCATGGACGTCGTGCGCGCCGCGGTCGCCGAGGTCGAGGACTACGAGCGCATCGAGGTCCGCCGGCTGCCGCGGGTGGCCGTCACCGGCCCGGCCGTCGCCGACCTCACGCACCTGGTGGCCGAACTCCTGGAGAACGCCACCGTCTTCTCCCCGCCGCACACCGCGGTGCAGGTCCTGGGCGAACGGGTGGCCAACGGCTTCACCCTGGAGATCCACGACCGCGGTCTCGGCATGAACGCCGAGGCGCTGCTGGACGCGAATCTGCGGCTGGCCGAGACACCGGAGTTCGAACTCACCGACACCGACCGGCTCGGGCTGTTCGTGATCAGCAGGCTCGCCCAGCGGCAGAACGTCCGGGTCTCGCTCCAGCCCTCGCCGTACGGCGGCATCACCGCCGTCGTCTTCATCCCCGACGCACTGCTCACGGACGACGTCCCCGACACCAACGGCGTCGGCTTCCGCCTCGACCGCGAGCGGCCCGCCACCAGGGCCGGACGGGAGGACAGCCGCCGGGCCGCCCTGTCCCCGGCCTCCGCGCCCCTGCCCGGGCTGCCCGCCTCGCTGCTGGACGGGCCGGTGGAACTCGAGGCCCCGGTCGACCTCGACGCCGTCGAGGACTTCCCCGGCGCCCTCGGCGACGACGACAGCGAACGCGGCGGACTGTTCCGCCCCCGCCGCTCCCTGGCCGAACCGCCGGCGCCGACGGCGGCCCGGCACCTGGCCGAGCACCCGCACGACTCCGCGGCCGGCGCCGCGGCCCGGACCGGCGACGGCGAGGAGGACGCGGACCTCCCCGTCCCGCTGCCCCGCCGCAGGGCCCCCAAGCTGGTCAGCTCGCACGGCCGCCCGGTCACGGAACACCGCTCCCGCCGCCGGGCGGCGGACGAGGAGCCCGGCGCGTCCGCCGGGGCCCCCGGCCCCGAGCCGGCCGTACCGCTGCCGGCCCGCCGCCGCGGCGAGACGGCCGCGCGGCGCGCGGCCGGCCGCACCGGCGGACGCGACCCGAGGCCCCCGGCCGCCGGCGACGGACCCGAGCAGGCCCCCGCCCTGCCGCAGCGCACCCGCCGCCCCGCCCTCGCGGCGGGCGTCCCGGACGGCAGGGAGGGCCCGGACGACCGGGACGGCCCGGACCGTCGCAGCGGCCAGGACCGCCGTAGCGGCCAGGACCGTCGCAGCGGAACGGACCGTCGCCGTGGCCCGGACGGCGCGGACGGCCCGGACGGCCCAGGCCGCGACCCCGGCGCGGCGCCCGGCGCCGACGAGGGTCCCTCCGAGACCGTCCGGCTGCCCCGGCGCGTACGGCAGGCCAGCCTCGCCCCGCAGCTGAAGAAGGCTCCCGAGCGGCGCGGCGACGACGGGACAGGACCCACCGAGCGCGACCCGGACGAGGTCCGCAGCCGTATGGCCTCGCTCCAGCGCGGCTGGCAGCGCGGCCGCGAGGAGAACGCCGCGGGCGACGACGCCCCGGACGGCAGCACAGCACCAGGAACGACTAAGGGGGACGGTCGATGACCGCACCGAAGGCCACCGGCCACACCACCACCGACAAGGCCCAGCTCAACTGGCTCCTCGACGATCTCGTGGACCGGGTGGCGAGCATCCGCAAGGCGATCGTGCTCTCCGGGGACGGGCTGCCCACGGGCGTGTCCAAGGACCTGACCCGGGAGGACAGCGAGCACCTGGCCGCCGTGGCCTCCGGCTTCCACAGCCTCGCCAAGGGCGTCGGCCGGCACTTCGAGGCCGGCGCCGTGCGGCAGACGGTCGTCGAGCTGGACGAGGCGTTCCTCTTCGTGACGGCCGCCGGCGACGGCAGCTGCCTCGCCGTCCTGTCGGACGCCGACTCCGACGTCGGCCAGGTCGCCTACGAGATGACGCTCCTGGTCAAGCGGGTCGGCGTACATCTGGGCGCCGCTCCGCGCACCGATCTGCCCTCCGGCGGGTAGTGAGATGACATGAGCGCAGACGGTCAGGCACGCAGCCACTGGTTCGACGACGAGGCCGGGCCCGTGGTCCGGCCGTACGCCATGACGCGCGGCCGTACCAGCCACGCGGCCCAGCACCGACTCGACCTGATCGCGGTCGTCGTCACCGAACCACGGGTGGACGACCCCGAGGAGGACCCGGCGCTGTCCCCGGAACACGTGGACATCGTGGAGCTGTGCCGCGACACCCCGCAGTCCGTCGCCGAACTCGCCTCGGAACTCGACCTGCCCGTCGGCGTGGTCCGCGTCCTCGTCGGCGACCTCGTGGACGAGGAGTACGTCCACGTCAACCGCCCGGTGCCCCCGGCCGAACTGCCGGACGAGAGCATCCTGCGCGACGTGATCAACGGCCTGCGGGCGCTGTGAGCGGCGCGGAAGCGGGGTGGTGACATGACAGGCTGGCAGTTCTGGGTCGACCGGGGCGGCACCTTCACCGACGTCGTGGCGCGCCGTCCCGACGGTCGCCTGGTCACGCACAAGCTGCTGTCCGACAACCCCGCGCACTACGCCGACGCGGCCGTCGCCGCGGTCCGCGAACTCCTCGGCGGCGCCGCGGACCCGATCGACTCCGTCCGCATGGGCACCACCGTGGCCACCAACGCCCTGCTGGAACGCAAGGGGGAACGCACCCTCCTCGTGATCACCCGCGGCTTCCGGGACGCCCTGCGCATCGCCTACCAGAACCGCCCGCACATCTTCGCCCGCCGCATCCGGCTGCCCGAACTGCTCCACGAGCGGGTCGTCGAGGTCGACGAGCGCATCGCCGCCGACGGCACCGTGCTGCGCGCCCCCGACCTCGACGCGCTCGCCGGACCGCTCCAGGAGGCGTACGACGACGGGATCCGCGCCGTCGCCGTGGTCTGTCTGCACAGCCATCTGCACCCCGCGCACGAGCGGGCCGTCGGAGAACTGGCCGCCCGGATCGGCTTCCCGCAGATCTCGCTGTCCAGCGAGGTCAGCCCCCTGATGAAACTGGTGCCGCGCGGGGACACCGCGGTCGTCGACGCCTACCTCTCACCCGTGCTGCGCCGCTACGTACGGCACGTCGCGGACGAGCTCCGGGGCGTGCGGCTGATGTTCATGCAGTCCAACGGCGGGCTGGCCGAGGCCGGGAAGTTCCGCGGCAAGGACGCCGTACTGTCCGGCCCGGCGGGCGGCATCGTCGGCATGGCCCGCATGTCGCAGCGCGCCGGCTTCGACCGGGTCATCGGCTTCGACATGGGCGGCACCTCCACCGACGTGTCCCACTTCGCGGGCGGCTACGAACGCGTCCTCACCACCCAGATCGCCGGGGTGCGGCTGCGCGCGCCCATGCTGGACATCCACACCGTGGCCGCCGGCGGCGGCTCCGTCCTGCACTTCGACGGCTCCCGCTACCGCGTCGGCCCCGACTCGGCCGGCGCCGACCCCGGGCCCGCCTGCTACCGCGGCGGCGGCCCGCTCGCCGTCACCGACGCCAACGTCATGCTCGGCCGCATCCAGCCCGCCCACTTCCCCGCGGTGTTCGGCCCCGGCGGCGACCAGCCGCTCGACGACGCCCTCGTCAGGGAACGCTTCACCGCCCTGGCCCGCGAGACCCACCGCGCCACGGGCGACGACCGCACCCCCGAGCAGGTCGCCGAGGGCTATCTGCGGATCGCCGTCGCCAACATCGCCAACGCCGTCAAGCGGATCTCCGTGCAGAAGGGCCACGACGTCACCCGCTACGCCCTGACCACCTTCGGCGGCGCCGGCGGCCAGCACGCCTGCATGGTCGCCGACTCGCTCGGCATCCGCACCGTCCTCGTCCCCCCGATGGCGGGCGTCCTGTCCGCGCTCGGCATCGGCCTCGCCGACACCACCGCCATGCGCGAGCGTTCCGTCGAGGCCCCGCTGGAACCGGACGCCATGCCCGGCGTCCGCAAGACCGCCGACGAACTGGAGGCCGCGGCCCGCGCCGAACTCCTCGCCGAGGACGTCCCCGCGGAACGCATCCGCGTCACCCGCCGCGCCCAGCTCCGCTACGACGGCACGGACACCACCCTCACCGTCGAGCTGACCGACCCGGGCCCCATGAAGGAGGCGTTCGAGGAACGGCACCGCGCCACGTACTCCTTCACCCTCGACCGCCCGGTCGTCGTCGAATCCCTCTCCGTGGAGGCCACCGGCGTCACCGATCCCCCCGACCTGTCCGCACTCGCGCCGTACGACGCCGCCCGCCCGGGCCGGCCCGCCGAGCCGGAGACCGTCCGCCTCCACACCGGCGGCGCCTGGCGCGACGTACCGCTGCACCGCCGGGAGGACCTGCCCCCCGGCACGGCCGTCACCGGCCCCGCGATCATCACCGAGGCCGGCGCGACGACCGTCGTCGACGACGGCTGGCGGGCCGCGGCCACCGACGACGGGCATCTCCTCATGGAACGCGCGGCGACCACGGAGGGCTCCGACGTCGGCACGGAAGTGGACCCGGTCCTGCTGGAGGTCTTCAACAACCTCTTCATGTCCATCGCCGAGCAGATGGGCGCCCGGCTGGAGTCCACGGCGCAGTCGGTCAACATCAAGGAGCGCCTGGACTTCTCCTGCGCGCTGTTCGACCCGGACGGGAACCTGGTGGCCAACGCCCCGCACATCCCCGTGCACCTGGGCTCCATGGGCACCAGCGTCAAGGAGGTCATCCGCCGCCGCGGCGCCACGATGCGGCCGGGCGACAGCTACGCCGTCAACGACCCGTACCACGGCGGCACGCACCTGCCGGACGTCACCGTCATCACCCCCGTCTTCGACACCAGCGGCACCCACGGCGACCGCATCCTGTTCTACGTCGCCTCCCGCGGCCACCACGCCGAGATCGGCGGCATCGCGCCGGGCTCCATGCCCGCGGGCAGCCGCACCATCGAGGAGGAGGGCGTCCTCTTCGACAACTGGCTGCTCGCCGAGAACGGCCGGCTGCGCGAGCGGGAGACCCGCGAGCTGCTCACCGGGGCGCCGTACCCCTCGCGCAGCCCCGACACCAACCTGGCCGACCTGCGGGCCCAGATCGCCGCCAACCGCAAGGGGGCCGACGAGGTCGCCCGCATGATCGAGGAATTCGGCCTCGACGTCGTGCAGGCCTACATGAAGCACGTCCAGGACAACGCCGAGGAGGCCGTCCGGCGGGTCATCGACGTGCTCGAGGACGGCGAGTACGCCTACGAGACCGACTCGGGCGCCGTCATCCGGGTCCGGGTCCGGGTGGACCACGCGCACCGCTCGGCGACGATCGACTTCACCGGCACCTCACCGCAGCTGCCGACCAACTTCAACGCGCCGTTCTCCGTCGTCAACGCGGCCGTGCTGTACGTCTTCCGCACCCTGGTCGCCGACGACATCCCGCTCAACGACGGCTGTCTGCGCCCTCTGAGGATCGTCGTGCCGCCCGGCTCCATGCTCAGTCCGAGGCCGCCGGCCGCCGTCGTCGCGGGCAACGTGGAGACCTCGCAGGCGATCACCGGAGCCCTGTACGCGGCGCTCGGCGTCCAGGCGGAGGGCTCGGGGACGATGAACAACATCACCTTCGGCAACGAGCGCCACCAGTACTACGAGACCCTCGCCTCCGGCTCGGGAGCGGGCGACGGCTTCTGCGGCGCGAGTGTCGTCCAGACCCACATGACCAACTCCCGGCTGACGGACCCCGAGGTCCTCGAATGGCGGCTTCCGGTGCGGCTGGAGGAGTTCGCCGTCCGCCGCGGCAGCGGCGGCGCCGGACGGTGGCGGGGCGGCGACGGCGCCGTGCGGCGCATCCGGTTCCTCGAGGCCATGACCGTCTCCACGCTGTGCCAGCACCGCAGGGTGCCGCCGTACGGCATGGCGGGCGGCGAGCCGGGCGCCCTGGGCACGGGCCGGGTGGAGCGCGCGGACGGCACGGTGCTCGAGCTGGGTGGCAGCGACTCCGCCGAGGTCGCGCCCGGCGACGTCCTGGTCGTCGAGACCCCCGGCGGCGGAGGCTACGGCCCACCGCCGCCCGAGCCCCCGGAAGCCGGGCGGGAACGGCCGGGACAAGCGGAACCGGCACCGCCGCGACCCGATCGTGCGGAACCGGCGCCGCCGCGACCCGATCGAGCAGAACCCGGACAAGCACCACCCGACCAGGCGGGACCCGATCAAGCAGGGCCCGATCGAGCAGGAGAAGAGAAGACCGATGATCTTCGGGCGTTCTGAGCGCGGCAAGCCCCCGGTCGAGCCCGTCACGCTCAAGATCCTCGTGGCCGGCGGCTTCGGCGTGGGCAAGACGACGCTGGTGGGCGCGGTCAGCGAGATCAGGCCGCTGCGCACCGAGGAACTGCTGACCGAGGCCGGACGCCCGGTCGACGACCTCAGCGGCGTGGAGGGCAAGCACACCACCACGGTGGCCATGGACTTCGGCCGGATCACGCTGCGCGAGGACCTGGTGCTGTACCTGTTCGGCACGCCCGGACAGGAGCGGTTCTGGTTCATGTGGGACGAGCTGGCCGAGGGCGCGCTCGGCGCCGTCGTCCTGGCCGACACCCGCCGCCTGGAGGACTGCTTCGCCGCGGTCGACTACTTCGAGCGGCGCTCGATCCCCTTCCTGGTCGGCGTCAACTGCTTCGACGGCGCCGCCCGCTATCCGGCCGAGGACGTCCGGCAGGCCCTCGACCTCGACGAGGGCGTACCGGTCCTGCTGTGCGACGCCCGCGACCGCGAGTCGGTGAAGGAGGTGCTCGTCGGGGTCGTCCAGCACGCGATGGCCCGGGCGGCCGGCCCCCGCGAGGCCGTCACCACCTGACGCCGGCACTCCACCGCCGCCACCGGACGGCCGCGCGGCACGGGGCGGGCACGGCCGCGTCCCCGCCCGTGCCCGGCCGTGCCGCGCCCGAGCGGCTACTCCTCGCCGTCCTCCAGCCAGCCGAAGCTCTTCTCCACGGCCTTGCGCCAGTTGCGGTACTCGCGTTCGCGCACCGAGGGCTCCATGGCCGGGGTCCACTCGGCGTCTTTCTGCCAGTGCGCCTTGAGCTCGTCGAGGTCGTTCCACACGCCCGTGGCGAGCCCGGCCGCGTAGGCGGCACCCAGGCAGGTGGTCTCGGACACCTTGGGGCGGATCACCGGCACGCCGAGGACATCGGCCTGGTGCTGCATGAGCAGGTTGTTCTTGGTCATGCCGCCGTCGACCCGCAGGCTCGTCAGCTCCACGCCGGAGTCCTGGTACATGGCGTCCACGACCTCGCGGGTCTGCCAGCTCGTCGCCTCCAGCACCGCGCGGGCGAGGTGCGCCTTGGTGACGTACCGGGTCAGACCGGTGACCACGCCGCGCGCGTCCGAACGCCAGTACGGTGCGAACAGGCCGGAGAACGCGGGCACGATGTACGCGCCGCCGTTGTCCGGGACGCTCGCCGCCAGCGGCTCGATCTCGTCCGCGGTGCGGATGATGCCGAGCTGGTCGCGGAACCACTGCACCAGCGCGCCGGTGATGGCGATCGCGCCCTCCAGGCAGTAGACCGCGGGCTCGCCGCCGATCTTGTAGCCCATGGTGGTGAGCAGGCCGCTCTTGGAGGGCACCGGCCGGTTGCCGGTGTTGAGCAGCAGGAAGCTGCCGGTGCCGTAGGTGTTCTTCGCGTCGCCCACCTCGTAGCAGGTCTGCCCGAACACGGCCGCCTGCTGGTCGCCCAGTGCGGAGGCCACGGGTACGCCGGCGAGCTGGCCCACGGCGGTGCCGTACACCTCGGAGGAGGACTTGATCTCGGGCAGGACGGCCTCGGGGATGTTCATCGCGGACAGGATGGACGGGTCCCACTGGAGGGTCTGGAGGTTCATCAGCATGGTCCGGCCGGCGTTGGTGACGTCGGTGACGTGCTGCCCGCCCTCGGTGCCGCCGGTGAGCTTCCAGATGAGCCAGGAGTCCACGGTGCCGAAGGCGATCTCGCCACGCTCGGCCCGGTCGCGGAGGCCGGGCACGTTGTCGAGCAGCCAGGCCACCTTGGGGCCGGAGAAGTAGCTGGCCAGCGGCAGGCCGGTCTGCTCACGGAAGCGGTCCTGCCCGTCGGAGCCGCCCAGCTCGTTGCACAGCGCCGCGGTGCGGGTGTCCTGCCAGACGATCGCGTTGTGCACGGGCTTGCCGGTGGCGCGGTCCCACAGGACCGTCGTCTCGCGCTGGTTGGTGATGCCGAGCGCGCTGATCTGGTGGGCGCGCAGCCCGGCCTTGGCGATCGCGCCCGCCACCACCGCCTGCACCTTCGACCAGATCTCGGTCGCGTCGTGCTCCACCCAGCCGGGCTTGGGGAAGATCTGGCGGTGTTCCCGCTGGTCGACAGCGACGATGGCGCCGCTGTGGTCGAAGACGATGCAGCGGCTCGAGGTGGTGCCCTGGTCGATTGCGGCCACGTACTTGTCGGCGTTGTCCGTCATGGCTACCCCTTGCTGGCGAGGGTCGGAAGACTGCGTGGTGGTCGACGCCCGCGTGCGCCCCTCCGATCGGCCGGAGCGCGGTGCGGGACCGGGTCGCGGGTCGGGTGGATCGCGTTGCCGGACTCCCGGGGGACGGGGACAGGACCGGGACTCGCAACGATCGTGTCCGTTGTGTCATTGCTGGTAACAGTTTGGCCCACAATGGACTGAACCGGCGCGAGATGAACGGCCGGGAGACCGCCGCCCGGGCCCACCGCGGACCGGACGGCAGGAGCGGAAACGGAACCCGTGCTCCCGCCGGTGCCGGTGTGCGCGTTGCTCATGGCGGCTCCTAGGCCCGGCCCGGGCCGGTGCGCCCGGTTCTCCTGCGAGGTGCGCTTTCCCCGGCGTCGGTGCCGGCGCCCGTACCCGGGCCGACGACGGCGTCCTCGGCCCGAACGGGCGGTCCGCGTGCCTGTCCGCACCGGTGACGAGCGTGCCGTCACGGCCGCATCGCCCGTGGGGGAGAGGCCGGGGCGCGGACGAGCCGCACGACGCCGAGCCTGGTGACGCCGCTGAGAGACGGCGATGCCGACCGACACGGGAAGTGTTCCCCCGTGCACAGGGAGCGTCAAGGACGCCGACGCCAACGGTGACAGCCGCAGGGGCGACTCCGGCCCACGGCGCCGCGCGCCGCCGCGCCACGTCCGGCCCGCCTTCGCGCAACCGCTTCCCGGACGGCGGGCGTACCCGGTACATGTAGGGGCCATGACACGTCTGCCCCATGCCGTACGCGCCCTGATCACCACGGTCGCCACCCTGCTGACGGTGACCGCGGCCCCGGCCGGTGCCCGGGCCGCCGCCGAGCCGAAGGCGCCGGCGGACTTCGTGGCCCTCGGCACCGTCGACCCGACGATCATCCAGGAGATCCGCTACCACACCCCGCACAACTTCGTCGGCGAGCGCGTCGACGGCTACCGCGAACCGCTGTGCGTCCTGACCCGGCCCGCCGCCGAGGCCCTCCACCGCGCGCAGCGGCAGTTGCTGCGGCGGGGCTACACCCTGAAGGTCTACGACTGCTACCGCCCCCAGCGCGCCGTCGACCACTTCGTCCGCTGGGCGCGGGACCTGGACGACCAGTCCATGAAGGGCGAGTTCTACCCGGACGTCGACAAGACCCGGCTCTTCGAGGACGGCTACATCGCGGCGAAATCCGGCCACAGCCGGGGTTCCACCCTGGACCTCACGATCGTCCGGCTGCCGGCCGTGCCGACCCGCCCCTACGTGCCCGGCGAACCCCTGGTGCCCTGCTACGCGCCCCGGGGACAGCGCTTCCCGGACAACTCCCTCGACATGGGCACCGGCTACGACTGCTTCGACACCCTGGCCCACACCCTCGACCCCAGGATCAAGGGCCGGCAGCGCGCCAACCGCCTGCTGCTCAAGAACACCCTGGAGCGGCTCGGCTTCGTCAACCTGGCCGAGGAGTGGTGGCACTACACCTTCAAGCCGGAGCCGTCCCCCGACACCTACTTCGACTTCCCCGTCTCCAGGGCCTCGCTCACCGCGAGACGCTGATCCGCCTGCTGCCTGCTGCCTGCTGCCTCCTGCTTGGTGCCTGACCGCCTGACCGCCTGACCCCCTGACGCCGGGAGCCAGACGCCGGACGTCTGACGGAAGACGTCCCACCTTTGATCGGATACAGTCCGCGCGTGTCCGAAATTCATCACCCAGCCGCCAACCCCGTGGCGAACTCGCACTGTTCGGGTTGCGGAGCGCCCTACGGGGAGGGCGTCTCCGACTGGCCGCGCACCTGCCCCGCCTGCGGAACCGTGGCCTACCGCAACCCGCTCCCGGTCGCGGTGGCGCTCCAGCCGGTGTACGACACGAAGGGCACCGCCCTGGTCGTCGTCACCCGCACCATCGCCCCCGCACGCGGCGGGACCGCCCTGCCCGGCGGCTATGTGGACCACCGCGAGGACTGGCGGCAGGCCGTCGTACGCGAACTCAAGGAGGAGACGGGCATCGACGCGGCGGCCCGCGACGTGCGGCTCGCCGACGCCATGAGCTCGCCCGACGGCCACCTGCTGCTCTTCGGGCTGCTGCCCGAACGCCCGGCCGAGAGCCTGCCGCCCTCCGCCGCCACCGACGAGACGGAGGGCTGGCACCTGCTGCGCCGGCCGCAGGAACTCGCCTTCCCGCTGCACACACTGGCCGCACGCGCCTGGTTCGAGGGCCGGTACGTCTGACCCTCAGCGCGGCTCCAGCCCGCGTACGCGCACCGGGTACGGCGGATGGCCCGCCTCGCCCTCCCGCTCCCACTCGACGACCACCCGCCGGTCCCGCCACCGGACGGCACAGCGCTCGATCACGGGCTCCTCCCAGCCGTCGCCCGGGTCCGGCACCACCAGCCCGCCGCCCGCACGTCCCCGGGCCGGCGCCCACACCTCCAGCTCCAGGCCGCCCTGGTCACCACGGACCGGGATCACCGCACCGCCCCGGGCCAGCACCGGAATGCGGGACAGGGGAGCCTCGACCACCACCTGCCCCGGCCCCTGGTACGCCCGCTCCGTCGCCGTGTCGTACCAGCGTCCCGGCGGCAGCCGCACCGCACGCCGGTCGGCCCCGGGCTCCAGCACCGGCGCCACCAGCAGGCCGTCGCCCAGCAGGAAGGCGTCCTCGCAGTCCCGCAGCGCACGGTCCTCCGGCGTGCCCCACCACACCGGACGCACATACGGAGCCCCGGTGCGCCGCGCCAGGTGCGCCAGCGTCACGAAGTACGGCAGCAGACGCCGGCGCTCCAGCAGCGCCGCACGCGCGTGCGCGAGCACCTCCGGCCCGAACTCCCACGGCTCCCGGCGTCCCGCGCGCGGCGCGGCGTGCGTACGGAACAGCGGCAGATACGACGCCAGCTGGAACCAGCGCAGATACAGCTCCGGCGCGGGAGTGCCGTCGCAGCCGCCCACGTCCGGCCCCGAGTACGGCACCCCGCACAGCCCCAGCCCCAGCACCACCGACAGCGAGGCCCGCAGGCCCGGCCAGCCGGTGGCCACGCCGTCCGACCAGGTCCCGCCGTAACGCTGCAGGCCGGCCCAGCCCGAGCGGGAGAACAGGAACGGCCGCACCTCCGGCGCCAGGGCCCGCAGCCCCTCGTAGCCGGCCCGCGCCATGCACAGCGCGTACACATTGTGCGCCTCACGATGATCGCCACCGCGGCCCTCCAGCGCGTGCCGTGCCGAACGCGGCAGAGTCGCCTCGCCGAAGGCGGCGAAGGACGTCGGCTCGTCCATGTCGTGCCGGAAACCGGCGAACCCCTGCTCCAGCCGCTCCGCGTACAGCCGGCCCCACCACGCGCGCACCCGCCCGTCCGTGAAGTCCGGGAACACCACCTCCCCGGGCCGCGCCACACCCCGTACGACCGCCCCCGAGGCGTCCCGCACGAACACGTCCCGCGCCGTGCCCTCGTCGTACACGGCATGGCCCGCCGCCGCCCGCACCGCCGGGTCGACGACCGACACCAGCCGTATCCCGTCCCGGCGCAGCTCCTCGGCCAGCACCGGAAGCTTCGGGAAACGGTCCCGGTCGACCGTGAACACCTGGTGCGCCTCGAAGTGGTCGGCGCCCAGGTGCACCGCGTCCAGCGGCAGCCCGCGCTCGTGGTGGCCGGCGACGACGGCACGCACCTCCTGCTCGCTGCCGAAGGCCGACCGCGCGTGATGGTGCCCCAGCGCCCAGGCCGGCGGCACCGCCGGAGCCCCGGTCAGCGAGGCCCAGACGAGCGCCACCCGCGCGGGAGTGCCCACGACCACCCAGCAGCGCAGCGGCCCGCCCTCCATCCGGAGCTCACTCACCCCCGGCCGGTCGTGACCCGACCCGGCCCCCTCCGCACCCTCCCGGAGGGTGACCGCGCCGTCCCAGCTGTTGTCCCGGAACACCAGGTGCGTGCCCGCGTCGGCCACCACCAGCTGCACCGGCATGGTGAGGTGCGGCGGCCCCTCCCCGGCCCCGGACGCCCGCCCGGGGCCGGTGTTCCACAGACGGTGCACCCCGTCGCGCAGCCGGGGCCCCGACGGTCGGCCGCCCAGCCCGAAGAACCGCGCGTCGGCCGCCACCTCCGAGCGCTGCATCCAGCGAGCCGGGCCCCCGCCGGCCGGCTCCCACCACCGCGGCGGCAGATCGCGCCGCAACGGCACACCCCCCGGCGTGCACACCTCGATCGCGCCGTTGCGCGAGACGGCCACCGTCACCCGCTCCGCCACCACCCGCCAGCCGCCGTCCTTGTCCGGCTCCAGCACCGCGCGGGGGTCCGGCTCCGGGCAGCGGCCCGCCAGCGCGTACGACGGCTCGGGACCGGCGCCGTCCCAGCCCCAGAACACCGCCCCGTTCACCGCGACCAAGATCCGCAGCTCCGAACGGTCGAACCGCACCACACCGCCCCCGGGCCCCGGGACCGCCTCCCGCACCACGCCCGGCACCCGTGCCCGCTCGGCCCCGCGCGGCGCCAGCCCCTTGGCGTCCGCACGCCACCTGCGCCACGCGGCCCACACCGTACGCGCCCCCCGCGCAGCCCCCGCGGAACCGATCGCCTTCACCGAACGCACCAGGTCACGACCGTCCATGCTGCTCACCCTGCCATTGCCGGGCCTTCCCGGACGTGTCGTTCAACCGCCGTTCACCCGGGTCCGGACCACATCTTCACCGCACCAACTGTGTGGGGTGCGCCCTGGTGCAGAAGTCGATCACATGGCATCGTCCGTGTCAGCCGCGTCACGCGCACACCCCAGCCCGTGCGCGGACCGACGCACACGACGCGCACAGTCCGGGAGCCACCATGTCGACCGTGAACCCCCTGCCGCTGTGGCAGCCCGAGCCCCAGTGGATCGCCCAGGCACAGATCACGAAGTTCCAGGCCTGGGCGGCCGAGCACCACGGAGCCCCCGCCGAGGGCGGCTACCCGGCCCTGCACCGCTGGTCGGTCCAGGAGCTCGACACCTTCTGGAAGGCCGTCACCGAGTGGTTCGACGTACGGTTCGGCACGCCGTACACCCAGGTGCTCGGCGACCGCTCGATGCCCGGGGCCCAGTGGTTCCCGGGAGCCACCCTCAACTACGCCGAACACGCCCTGCGCGCGGCCGGCAGCCGCGCCGACGAGCCCGCCCTCCTGCACGTCGACGAGACCCACGAACCACGGCCCGTGACCTGGGCCGAGCTGCGCCGGCAGGTCGGCTCCCTGGCCGCCGGACTGCGCGCCCTCGGCGTCCGCCCCGGAGACCGCGTCAGCGGCTACCTCCCCAACATCCCCCAGGCCGTCGTCGCCCTGCTCGCCACCGCCGCCGTCGGCGCCGTCTGGACCTCCTGCGCCCCCGACTTCGGCGCGCGCAGCGTCCTCGACCGCTTCCAGCAGGTCGAACCGGTCGTGCTGTTCACCGTCGACGGCTACCGCTACGGGGGCAAGGAGCACGACCGGCGCGAAGTCGTCGCCGAACTGCGCCGCGAGCTCCCCACCCTGCGCGCCGTCGTCCACATCCCGCTGCTGGGCACCGCGGCCCCCGAGGGGGCACTGGAGTGGCAGGCCCTGACCTCGGCCGACGCCGAGCCGGTCTTCGAACAGGTGCCCTTCGACCACCCCCTGTGGGTCCTGTACTCCTCCGGCACCACCGGCCTGCCCAAGGCCATCGTGCAGTCCCAGGGCGGCATCCTCGTCGAACACCTCAAGCAGCTCGGACTGCACTGCGACCTCGGCCCCGGCGACCGCTTCTTCTGGTACACCTCCACCGGCTGGATGATGTGGAACTTCCTCGTCTCCGGCCTGCTCACCGGAACCACGGTGATCCTCTACGACGGCAGCCCCGGACACCCCGACACGGGCGCCCAGTGGCGGGTCGCCGAACGCACCCGGGCCACCTTCTTCGGCACCTCCGCCGCTTACGTCATGGCCTGCCGCAAGGCGGACGTGCACCCGGCCCGCGACGTCGACCTGTCCACGGTGCGCTGCGTGGCCACCACCGGGTCCCCGCTGCCGCCCGACGGGTTCCGCTGGCTGCACGACGAGGTCCGCGACGACCTGTGGATCGCCTCCGTCAGCGGCGGCACCGACGTGTGCTCCTGCTTCGCCGGCGCCGTGCCCACCCTGCCCGTCCACACCGGCGAGCTCCAGGCGCCCTGCCTCGGCACCGACCTGCAGTCGTGGGACCCCAGCGGTGCGCCGCTGGTCGACGAGGTCGGCGAGCTCGTCGTCACCAACCCCATGCCCTCGATGCCGATCCACTTCTGGAACGACCCCGACGGCAGCCGCTACCACGACAGCTACTTCGCCATGTACCCCGGCGTATGGCGGCACGGCGACTGGATCACGCTCACCTCCCGCGGCTCCGTGATCATCCACGGCCGCTCCGACTCCACGCTCAACCGCCAGGGCGTGCGCATGGGGTCCGCCGACATCTACGAAGCCGTCGAGCGCCTCCCGGAGATCAAGGAAACCCTCGTCGTCGGCATCGAACAGCCCGACGGCGGCTACTGGATGCCGCTCTTCGTCCACCTGATCCCGGGCGCCGTCCTCGACGACGCCCTGCTGGACCGCATCAGGCGGACCATCCGCGAACAGCTCTCCCCGCGCCACGTCCCCGACGAGGTCATCGAGGTCCCCGGCATCCCGCACACCCTCACCGGCAAGCGCATCGAGGTCCCGGTCAAGCGCCTCCTCCAGGGCACCCCGCTGGAGAAGACGGTCAACCCGGGCTCCATCGACGACCTCGAACTGCTCCGCTTCTACGAGGACCTGGCGCGCAAGCGCGCCTGACCCCGCCCGGAACCGGCGCCGTGGCGGCCCCGGACCCGCCGGACACCCCGGCGCGGTCCGGGGCCGCTGAGCGGAACGTCCCGCCGGCCCCCTTGTCAGTGCCCCCGGTTACTGTCAGTGAGCATTGATCGACCGCGCACACAGGGGGACACATGGCGCACACCGACCACCGGACCATGCGGCGCGTACTGCGCCGGGAGATCGCCGGCACCATCGGCCTGCTCACCGACGAACACGACTTCCGTGCCATGCGGCGCTACCGCAGCTTCGCCTTCGACGACCACGCCGCCTACCTCCAGCAGGTGGAGGCACTCCTCAAGGTCCGGGCCGCCCAGGGCAGCCACACCGCGGTGGCCCTCTTCGACCCCGTCGCATACGCGGAGTACTGCGCCGGCACCGGACTCGATCCCGACGCCCCGGCCAGCCGCGCCCGCTTCACCGCCGAGATCGCCACCACCGGCCCCACCCTGCCCTACGACGGCCGGCCCCTCAGCGAACTCGTGCCCGACCTCGTGGACGAAGCCGTCCGCCGGGCCACCTGGGAGTACGCCTCCACGCTGCTGTCCGGGCTCGGCCCCTGCGCCTCCTGCGGCGAGGACATCGGCCGCGCCGCCTTCGCCCGCGCGGCCGACCTCCTCGTCCGCGTCCTCGACACCGCCCCGCCCGGCAACCGGCACCTGGTCTGCAGCGTCACGGCCGCACCGGAGACCCTCCTCGCCGTGCTGCACGCGGACGACACCGACGACGAGCACGGCGGCGCCACCCGGCTCGACGAGACCGAGGCCCTCGAATTCACCACGGTCCTCGCCCTGGGCCTGGCCACCTCCGGGCCCGGCGGACTCGTCATGCGCACCAGCGCCCCCGGCACCGCGGACATCGTCTACGGCTGGCGCCTGCGCGGCGACGGCCTCGATCCCCTCACCGCCGGCGAGGTCTTCGACGCCTACTGCACCGACGTCGAGTCCGGCGACCTGGTCCCACCCGAGTCCGGCGTCGACTACGGGGCCCCGCCCGACCTCGGAGAGGACGCGCCGCCGCCCCACCGGCACTGACACCACCCACAGGCCGGCAACCCGGAACCGCGAGGGGCGCCCCACACGAAGGCGGGGCGCCCCTCGCGGGCCGGCGTCAGCCGTGTGGCGCGCGTCCGCGCCCGGTCACTGGCCGTGGCCGGTCACTCGCCGGACAGCACCGCCCGGGCCGCGGCCCGCGCGCCCTCCGCGCTGTCCGAGGCGCGGGCCGCGGCCGCAGCGCGCTCGCACTGCGCCAGCGTGTACTTCGCCAGCGTCGCCCGGACGTACGGCAGCGACGCGGCGCCCATGGACAGGGAGGTGACGCCCAGACCCGTCAGCACACACGCCAGCAGCGGATCGGACGCGGCCTCGCCGCACACCCCGCAGCTCTTGCCCTCGGCCTTCGCCGCCCCGGCCGCCATCGCCACCAGGTCGAGCAGCGCGGGCTGCCACGGGTCCTGCAGGCGCGACACCGCCCCCACCTGCCGGTCGGCGGCAAAGGTGTACTGCGCCAGGTCGTTCGTGCCCAGGGACAGGAACTCGACCTCCTGAAGGATGGAGCGCGCACGCAGCGCGGCCGACGGAATCTCGACCATCGCACCGAACTTCGCCCGCAGCCCCGCCGCACGGCACGCGTCCGCGAACGCCCTGGCGTCCGCCCGGTCGGCGACCATCGGCGCCATGACCTCGAGATGCACCGGCAGCCCCTCCGCCGCCCGGGCCAGCGCCGTCAGCTGAGTGCGCAGCACCTCGGGGTGGTCGAGCAGCGTCCGCAGCCCGCGTACGCCCAGGGCCGGGTTCGGCTCGTCGGCCGGCGTCAGGAAGTCCAGCGGCTTGTCCGCGCCCGCGTCCAGTACGCGCACCACGACCCGGCCCTCCGGGAACGCCTCCAGCACCGGGCGGTAGGCCTCGACCTGCTTCTCCTCGGACGGAGCGTTCTTGCTGTCGTCCAGGAACAGGAACTCGGTCCGGAACAGGCCGACGCCCTCCGCACCCGCCTCCACCGCGGCCGCCACGTCCCCGGGACCGCCGATGTTCGCCAGCAACGGCACCTTGTGACCGTCGGAGGTGGCACCCGGGCCCGTCGCCGCGGCCAGCGCCGCCCTGCGCTCGGCCGCGGCGGCCGCCAGCTGCGCCTTCTTCTCGTCACTGGGATTCACGAAGACCTCGCCGCTGCTCCCGTCCACGGCGATCACCGTGCCCTCGGCCAGCTCACTGGCACCCGGCAGCGCCACCACGGCCGGCACGCCCAGCGCCCGCGCCAGGATGGCGCTGTGGCTGGTCGGCCCGCCCTCCTCGGTGACGAAGCCCAGGACCAGAGCCGGGTCCAGCAGCGCGGTGTCGGCCGGTGCGAGGTCCCGGGCGACCAGGACGTACGGCTCGTCGCTGTCCGGAACACCCGGCATGGGAACCCCGAGCAGACGCGCGACGATGCGGTTCCGTACGTCGTCGAGGTCGGCCACCCGCCCCGCGAGGTACTCACCCGCACCCGCGAGCAGGTCCCGGTAGGCCGCGAACGCGTCGTACACGGCGCGCTCCGCGGTGCTGCCGACGGCGATGCGCCGGTCGACGTCCGCGATCAGCTCGGGATCCTGGGCCATCAGGGCCTGCGCCTCCAGCACGGCCTGGGCCTCACCGCCGGCCAGGTTGCCGCGCGCCGTCAGGTCGGCCGCGACGGCCTCCACGGCCTGGCGGGCGCGGCTCTGCTCGCGCTCCGCCTCCTCCGCCGGGATCTGCCGGGCGGGCGGTTCCAGCACCGCCGTTCCCATGTGCCGAACCTCGCCGATGGCCACTCCTTGGCTCACACCGACGCCTCGCAGCGTTGTCTCCATCTCACCTGTCTCCGATAGTGCGGCGCGTCCCGCCGCCGCGGTGGTCGTTCCGGTCGCCGCCGGCGCGGGCGGCGTTGCTGTCACTTCCAGGTGAAGAGACTGTCGCCGGCCTTCACGTCGCCCTCCACGCGAAGCCCGGACAGGGATTCCGCGGTGGCCTCCAGGGCCACGACCGGGCACACGGGAGACTTGCCGGCCGCCTCGACGGCGGCGGGGTTCCAGCGCACCACCGCCTGACCGCGGGTGACCGTGTCGCCCTTGCTCACGAGCAGGTCGAAGCCCTCGCCGTTGAGCTGCACCGTGTCGATGCCCAGGTGGGTCAGGACGCCGTGCCCCTGCTCGTCGACGACGACGAAGGCGTGCGGATGCAGCGAGACGATGACTCCGTCCACGGGAGCGACGGCCTCGGAGGGCTCACGCACGGGGTCGATCGCGGTGCCGGGGCCGACCATGGCGCCGGAGAAGACCGGATCCGGCACGGCCGCCAGGCCGATGGCACGTCCGGCGAGCGGGGACGACACGGTGGTCATGGGAAAGCCTCCCAGGGGTGGAGATCCATGTGGGCCGTCACGGCTGTCGGGGACGGCGCACTGGGCAGCAGGTTATGTAACGGTAAGTACCGCTTCCGGGCGAGAGCTTACGACAGCTCACGTTGGTGGTCTAGACCACCAAAGCAAGTGATTTGCACCCGATCGGCGGGCCCGTGTACGGTTGTGGTCCTGCTCGGGGATGAGTGGCGTCGCGAGGCGTCCTCGCCCAGCAGCATCCAACTCGTTCAGGAGATCCTATCTCGGGATCGCCTTCCGCATGCCCGCAGGGCGGTGGTCGGGGAGACCGAAAATCCCTGATAGAGTCTGGATCACCGAAGGGAAGCGCCCGGAGGAAAGCCCGAGAGGGTGAGTACGAAGGAAGCGTCCGTTCCTTGAGAACTCAACAGCGTGCCAAAAGTCAACGC